>DKQZ01000108.1:0-36565 GCA_002471975.1 Dialister sp. UBA7295
CTCTCCCTCGGGAGAGCTCCCCGAAGGGGTGAGAGGGCAGGGAAAGGAAAAAGGCGGCCTGTGGGCGCCGGGATTCCATCCCTTGCCCTTTTAGGCCCTGCGGGCCAGCTTCCCCGAGGGGAAGCCTTAGCGCGGGTCTTTTGGCTCATTTTCGACTTGTATGGATAGTACGACCCACCCGCCTTCGCTGCGCTCAGGTACCCTCCCAAGCCTGGGAGGGCTTGAACGATAGCATGCTGATGGGCAGCGACATTTTTCGTGTTTCCCGCGGCGGGGGTTCCTGAAATGGCATAATAAAAAAGCTGAGGCTTTGCCTCAGCTTTTTCTGTTTCTCTATTACTTGGAGTACAGTTCGACGATGTTGGTTTCGTTGACTTCGTCTTTGTAGGGGAGTTCGTCTCTCTGCGGGAATCTGGTCAGGGTTGCGGTCCAGTTTTCGAAGGATTTTTCGAGGTAGGGGAGGTCGAAGGATTTCAGTTCCTGGAAGGACTGCTTGAACATTTCGTTGGTTCTGTAAGCGTCTTTCAGGGAAATGACCTGGCCTGCGCGTACCGGGTAGGACGGGATGTCGACTCTCTTGCCGTCGACGGTGATGAGTCCGTGGGTTACCATCTGGCGTGCCTGACGGATGGAGCGTGCAAAGCCTGCACGGTATACAAGGTTGTCCAGTCTGGTTTCGAGCAGGAACAGCAGGTTTTCGCCTACGACGCCGGACATTCTCCTTGCTTTATCATAATAGCGGTAGAACTGCCTTTCCAGCAGGTTGTACATCGCTTTCACTTTCTGTTTTTCTGCGAGCTGAACGCCGTATTCAGACTGTTTTTTCTGATGAGCGTCTGCTACCTGCCGTTTTAACGCTTTCGGATGGCCGTATACGTTTACGCCGAAACGTCTGCTTGTCTTAAAACGGAGATTCTTGTTTGTTGCCATTGTGTAGATCACC
Organism: Dialister sp. UBA7295; assembly: GCA_002471975.1. Taxonomy (GTDB): domain Bacteria; phylum Bacillota; class Negativicutes; order Veillonellales; family Dialisteraceae; genus Dialister. Next base: position 944 of record DKQZ01000108.1, read on the forward strand.
TCTCTAAAAATTTCGCTGTCCGATATGAAACAGCTTTATTATTATAAAAGATTTTCCGGTTCCTGTCAAATGAAATCGGTGGAAATAGTTGTTTTTTTCGGGCTTTTCAGTGGAAATATTTCCATTCGTTTGAGCGGATGGCTAATGGCTGGCTGCTAACGGCTAACAGCTAACAGCTGACGGCTAACGGCTGACGGCTCCCCGCTCTTTCGCTATTTCAAAGAAGTTTTCGAGGATTTTATGGCCTTCGGGGGTCATGATGGATTCGGGGTGGAATTGGAGTCCGTAGACGGGATAGTCTCTGTGTTCGACCGCCATGATTTCGCCGTCTTTTGTGCGGGCGGTGATTTTAAGGCATTCGGGCATCGTGCTTTCTATGGCTGCCAGGGAGTGGTAGCGGGCGGCTTTGATTTCTTTGTCCATTCCTTTGAAGAGGGGGCTTTCGGTATCGAGGGTAATGGTGAAGGCTTTGCCATGAACCAGTTCTTTGGCATAGGAGACGGTGGCGCCGAAGCATTTGCAGATGGCCTGATGTCCCAGGCATACGCCAAGAATCGGGATTTTCGGCGCAAAGTATCGGATGGCATCGATGGAGACGCCTGCGTCTTCGGGCCGTCCGGGGCCGGGGGAGATGAGGATGGCTTCGGGTTTCATTTCTTCCAGTTCTTTCACGGTATAGGCGTCGTTCCTGACGACTCTGATATCGGGATAGAGGCTTCCTGCAAGCTGGTATAGATTGTAAGAAAAGCTGTCGTAGTTGTCAATGAGTATGATCATTCTAATCCTCCTTCTGCCTCGGAAATAGCGGTGGTGAGGGCTTTGGCCTTGTTCAGGCATTCCTGGTATTCTTTTTCCGGCTGGCTGTCGGCTACGATGCCTGCCCCGGACTGGACGCAGAGGACTCCATTTTTCTTATAGGCGAGACGGATGCCAATGCAGGTATCCATATTTCCTGAGAAATCAAGATATCCGATGGCTCCCCCGTAGATGCCCCGTTTCCTGGATTCCTGTTCTTCGATGATTTCGCAGGCCCTTAGTTTTGGCGCTCCCGAGAGGGTTCCTGCCGGGAGGACGGAATCGATGGCATCGACTCCGTCTTTGTCATCCCGGATTTTTCCTTCTACCGTGGATCCGATATGCATGACGTGGGAGAAACGGAGGATATTGAGATACCGGTCTACTTTGACGGTTCCGATCCGGCTGATTTTTCCCAGATCGTTTCGGCCAAGGTCCACGAGCATATTGTGTTCGGCCAGTTCTTTTTCATCTTTGAGAAGGCCTTTTTCCAGGGCTTTGTCTTCTTCCGGGGTCTTTCCTCTGGGACGGGTGCCGGCCAGGGGGAAGGTATAGAGGGTGCCGTCCTGGAGTTTGGCCAGGGTTTCGGGGGAGGCGCCCGCTATTTCCACATTATCAGAGGTGAAGTAGAACATATAGGGCGAGGGATTCAGCATGCGGAGAATGCGATAGACGTCAAAAATGCTGCCTTTGGCTCTCGCGGTCAGAGGATTGGAAAGGACGACCTGGAAAATGTCGCCTTCCACGATATAGTGTTTCGCCTTGTTCACCATGGCCCCGTATTCTTCTTTCGAATGGGCAGGAGTCAAAGGTTCCAGGAGTTCCAGGGGCTTGAAGGCTGCCCGGGCGCCGGAGGAGAGGAGACGCGCCATGTCATCCAGTTTTTCTTCGGCTTCTTTGTAGGAGGCTTCAGGATTTTCCGTGGATACGCCGCAGAGGAGGATGATTTTCTGTTTGAAGGCATCAAAAATGATGAGTTTATCAAAGAGCATGAGGTCCACGTCATTGAAATCGGCATTTTCCACGTTGGTGAGCTTGAGCGTGGGTTCGGCATACTTGATGTAGTCATAGGAGAAATAGCCTACGAGACCGCCCGTGAAAGGGGGAAGTCCTTCGAGTTTGGGACTTTTGTTTTCGGCGAGAATTTTCCGGATGGCATCGCCGGGGTGGTCCACCATTTCTATGGTTTCTTCCTGTTCTTCATTTTCATCGCCTTTCCGGATGCGAAGGCGTCCGTTCAGGCAGGTGAGTTCCAGGGTAGGGTCATAACCCAGGAAGGAATAGCGGCTCCAGGGCTGATTGTTTTCTGCGCTTTCGAGCATAAAGCAGTGATGGCTGGCGGCCCGGAGTGTCCGCATGACTTCGATGGTCGTAAAGCGGTCTGCCATGATTTCGCGGCACACGGGGATCCGTTTGTAAATCCCTTCTGCGCTGAGTTTTCTGACTTCTTCAAGAGACGGGTACATAGTAACCTCCTTTGAAATGTCCGGGCAATAAAAAATCCGCCCGGGCAGGAATAATTCTGCCAAGGACGGATGTTTCCGCGGTGCCACCTTGTTTCACGATTACGTGCTCTTAGCGGGATACTGACATATCCCCGGCAACTAACGTATGCCCTACGTCATGGGATACTCCCCGAAGGTTTCGCCATGCCCTCAGCGGTCCATTTGGCAGACTGCATCTCGATCCATTCTCACCGGATAGGACTCTCTTTGCGCGCATCTTCTGCTTTGATCTCCGCTTCAACGGTTTATACTTTGTAGATTAATCGGAAAAGATTATTTTGTCAAGTCACTTTTTATTCATCCCACCCATACATAAGGACTATCATCTTCCCGGTGGAGGCCTACGATTTCGGGGAGGAAATCGGGGAATTCTTTCCCGTATGCTTCAAGGAAGAGGAAATAGTCGAGGACGGTCTTTGACCAGACTTCACCGGCCGCCAGGACGCAGATCCCCGGCGGGTAGGGGAGGATATTTTCCAGGGAAATATGACCTTCCGCTTCGGCAAGGGGAATCTTTTTTCTTTTTCCTTTGACAAAAAGCTCATGGGCCCTTCTGGCGGAAAGGGGGGCTTTCGGGAAATGTTCCTTTTGAAATAAAGCCTTTGAGAGGTCTCCCGCCTTTTTCGTGAAAAGGAAATGGCTGTATCGGCAGCAAAAATCTTTCACTCCTTCCCCGGGCTTTGCGGAAATGGAGGAAAGGAAAGTCTTCATGGGCCTGTTTTCGTGGTAAGCCGTCTCAAATTCCTTCAGGGTGGAGAGGAGGCGTTCCGCCTTCTCCGGGGTGTCTCCCGGCTCGTTCAGGAAGAGGAGGGTATAGAAATCGGATTTTTCCGCTGTGATTCCCCGGCTCTCCAGGTACGAGGAAACAAGGGGAGCGGGGATGGAGTGGCTTTCATCGGTGAAGGACCCCGTGGTGATGAGGGTCTTGCAGGGGTCCAGGGTCACAAGGGATGTGCTCTGAAATCCCATTTCTTTATTTCCTGTAAAAAAGGCAGGATCCTTCATGATGGTTTCCGTATCAAAGTCAGCCCAGTCTTTCCCATCCACTTTTTCGGGGAGGAAGGGTTTGAAGAATTCCGTTTCCTTCCGAAGTCTCTTTTTCAGCCCGATGGCAGAACGGAAGGCTTTCTCCCACAGGTCCTTTCCCTTTTTCTGATGGATGAACGCATTCATTTCGAGGCCCGCGAGGAGCGGATAGTAGGGGGACGTGGAAATATGCATGAGAAAGGCATCGTTCAGGACGTCATGGGGAAGGTATTGCGCTTCGCCTTTGATATGGCTGTCTTTCTTGTGAATCTGGCTGGTCTGTGAGAATCCTGCCAGCTGCTTGTGGACGGACTGGGTGACCAGGATGCCCGGGTCCTCTTTCGTGAGAGGAAAAGTGAGGATGGCCGAATCCCTAAGGAGGGGAATGAAATTCTCATAGCCCGCCCAGGCGCCGTCGAGAAGGACGTAATCCGCAAGCCGCCCGATGCGTTTCAGTATTTCCTTCATGTTGAGGAAGAGTCCGTCATAGGTGGCCAGCTGGAGGCAGGCAAGGCGGAAAGGCCGCTCTTTTCCCGCCGCAGCAGGACTGATTTTGGCGGCTTCTTCGCGGAGGATATCTTCGCTTAACCATTTTTCATCGATAGGTCCGATGATGCCGTTTTCATTTCTTTCCGACGGGAGGTACACCGCTTTCGCGCCGGTTTCGATGAGGGCTCCCTGCCAGGCGGATTTGTGATTGTTCCGGTCAAAGAGGACCAGGTCTCCCTCTGAAAGAAGAGCGGAAGCGCAGATCCGGTTTGATGCGGACGTGCCGCCGGTAACGAAAAAGCATTCATCGCTGCCCCAGGTCTTTGCAGCCATTTTCTCAGCCAGTCCCGTGACGCCTTCATGAGAGGAAGGGTCGCCGATGAGGGACGACGAATCGGAAACGTCGGCCAGAAAGGGGGCGGGGCCCATAAGTTTCGTGAAGAGCCGGCCTTCTTCGGTGAGATTGTAAAATGCTCCCCCGTGATGGCCGGGGGTATCGAAGTCTTCCCGATTCATTTCTGCCATGGAAAGGAGGGCGGAAGTGAAAGGGGGAAGAGGTCTATTTCCTTTTTTATTTTGATTCATATGTAATCTCCTTCTGATTCATTATACATAATTCCGATTTCCTTAAAAAGGAGGGCTCTTTTCTTTTCCTTTCTTATCTTCTGTGTTAATATGTAAAAGGTATATTGGAAAAGTGTTCCTGCGGAAAGGATGAGGGGATGGACGAAGAAAAAGCAGTGGAGTACCAGGTGAATCTGCCCGTTTTCGAGGGACCCCTGGATCTGCTCCTCCATCTGGTCACGAAGGACCGGATCGATATTCATGACATTCCCATCCATCTCATTACGGATCAGTACCTGGACTATCTCCGGAAGGCCAGGGAGTTCAATCTGGAGCTGGGGAGCAGTTTTTTTGCCATGGCTTCGACCCTCCTTCTCATCAAGTCGCGAATGCTTCTCCCTGCCCGGAGGCAGGAGGAAACAGATGAGTCCGAGGATCCCCGGCAGGAACTGGCAAGGTCCCTGGAAGAATTCAAAATGATGAAGGAAATCAAGGCCCGCATCGAAAGCCTCATGGAGGAGGAGCGGCCTTACCGGGCCAGGGAACCGGCGGTCATCAGGGGCGGCGCTTTTCAGGGGAAAATTTCCCTCATCCGTCTCCGGGCTGCCTTCCTTTCCCTCTATGAATCGATCCGGGAAGAAGAAGGATCCCTGCTCCCGGCTGAAGAAGTTTCGCTGGATGAGGAAATCGCAGGCTGGGAGAAGCACCTTTCCCTCTATGGAAAGGTGAATTTTATGGAGTATCTGAAGGGGCAGAAGACAAGGCTGCGCCTGGTGGTCTCGTTTTTTGCCCTGCTTGAGCTGATCCGCCTGGGAAAGGCAAGGATTTCAGACCGGGCAGAGGGCATGGTGGTGGAAGGAGTGAACCTATGAAAGGCCTGGAAGGATTGATGGCGCTCATTGAGACCTTCCTTTTCGCCAAGGGAAGCCCGGTGGAATTGAAAGACCTGTCAGAAGTGCTGGGAGAAGATACGGTGACCGTGGAAAAAGCCCTTTCCCTCCTGCAGGAGAAATATGACGGTCCCGACTCGGGCATTACCCTCCATCAGACGGGGGCGGGCTATTCCCTGGTGACAAAGAAGAAATATGATTCCTGGCTGAACGAGGTGCTCGGAAAGCAGACTCCTCTATCCCAGTCGGCCATGGAGACTTTGGCCGTCATCGCCTGCAAAGAGCCGGTGACGCGGGTGGAAATAGAGAAAATCCGGGGCGTATCGGCGGGGAGGATGATTTCCCAGCTTCTGGATAAAGACCTGATCGAAGAAAGAGGCCGCCTTGACGTGCCGGGCCGGCCCATCTTATATGGAACGACAAAACGGTTTCTCAACTGCACGGGACTCAATGACGTGAGCGAGCTGAAGACCCGGTGGTCGGAGAAACCGGATGAAGGAGATTTATTTTGAAAGAAAGACTGCAGAAAATATTGAGCCATGCCGGCATCTGTTCCCGGAGAAAAGCGGAAGAACTGATCACTTCAGGACAGGTGAAAGTGAATGGCAAGGTGGTAACCGAGCTGGGGAGCGAAGCGGATCCCATGAAGGACAGAATCGAAGCCCTGGGTACGGTGGTGAAGCCGGAGAGGAAGAAATATTTCCTCTTCTACAAGCCGGACAGCGTCATTACGTCCGTTTCCGACCCTCAGGGGCGGCGGACGGTGATGGACTATTTCCACACCATCCGGGAGAGGATTTTCCCTGTGGGACGGCTGGACTACCATTCCGAGGGACTTCTCATCATGACGAATGACGGGGACCTGGACTACATCCTCACCCATCCGAGCCATGAAGTGGAGAAAATTTATGAGGTCACCGTGCGGGGAAGGTATTCGCCCAAGGCAGCAGATAAAATGTCCCGGGGCGTCCGCATCGATACGGGAGTCACCGCACCCTGCAAGATCGAAGTGCTGGAATATAATAAAGAAAAAAATAAGACCCGGGTCCGCATGACCCTTCACGAAGGGAAAAACAGGGAAATCCGAAAGATGATGGAAGCCTATCATTATCCGGTTTTTGAACTGGTCCGGGTGGGTTACAGCTTCCTTACCCTGGAAGGCTTATCCAGGGGAAGCTATCGCAGGCTGACGAGCGAGGAGGTTCGTAAACTCTATGAGCTCTACCGCTAAAAAAATCATCGTCATCGGCGGCGGTGTGGCAGGCCTCCTCTCTGCCATTACCGCAGCCCATGAAGGGGGACAGGTTTCCCTCTTCGAAAAAATGCCCAAGGTGGGGCTCAAAATGGGCATCACGGGGAAAGGCCGGTGCAACATCACGAACGCGGCGCCCATCATGGATTTCATCGCCAAAACTCCGGGAAACGGCCGCTTTCTTTACAGCGCCTATGAAAAATTCAATAATGAAGACCTTCTGGACCTTCTCCACAGCTGGGGCCTGGCCACCAAAGTGGAACGGGGAGGACGGGTATTTCCCCAAAGCGACGACGCCCAGGAAGTGCGTCACCTTTTCATGAAAAAACTGGCCGATGAAAAAGTGGATCTTCATCTGGAAGAACCGGTCAGGAAAATCCTTACAGAGGGCGGCCGGGTCAAAGGCATCCTGACGGGGAAAAGAATGTATGAGGCCGACGCCGTCATCCTGACGACAGGAGGGGCCTCTTATCCCCGGACCGGCTCCACGGGAGACGGGTATCGCATGGCCAGAGAGCTGGGACACAAAGTGACGGTTATCCGTCCGGCTTTGATTCCTCTCGTCTGCCGGGAAGAATACTGCAGAGAGCTCCAGGGGATTTCTTTGAAAAACGTCACCCTTTCCGTAGACGGCGGGGGCAGGAGAAAAGGGGAAGAATTTGGCGAAATGCTTTTCACCCATTTCGGTATTTCCGGCCCCATCGTGCTGTCGCTGTCCGATAAAGTTTCCCTGTGGCTCTCCCAGGGCCATTCCGTGAAAGGGTCCATTGACCTCAAACCGGCTCTTACGAGGGAAGTGCTGGACAAAAGAGTCCTCCGGGATCTGGAGAAATACCAGAAGCGGCAGATGGCGGGAGCCCTGCAGGATCTTATGCTTCATCGCATGACCGACGTGGTCCTGAACCTGGCAGGCATTCCGAGAGACCTTCCCGTGAGCGATCTCAAAAAGGCAGATCGCCTCAAACTGGTAGAGACCCTGAAAGCCATGCCTCTCACCATTACGGGGACAAGACCCATTGAAGAAGCCATTGTGACGGCCGGAGGGATTTCAGTGAAAGAAGTCAATCCGTCCACCTTGGAGTCGAAACTCATTCAGAATCTTTATTTCGCAGGAGAAGTGCTGGATATCCATGCCTTCACCGGCGGGTATAATTTACAGGCCGCTTTTTCCACCGGCCATCTGGCAGCCCTTTCTGCCGTAAGGAGTGAACATGCGTAAATTATCTATTGCCATTGATGGACCTGCAGGGGCAGGAAAGAGCAGTGTTTCCAAAATCCTCGCCGGACGGCTTCACTATGCCTATCTGGACACCGGCGCCATGTACCGGGCCGTGACTTATGAAGTCCTCACCCGGAAAGTGGAAGGGGAAGAATCGATTATTTCCATGACAGAAAAACTGGATATGGAAGTGCAGCCGGGAGAGGCGGGCATGGAAGTCTTCGTGGATGGAAAGAATGTGACTCCTTTCATCCGGACTCCTGAAGTGTCTTCAAAGGTTTCCGCCGTTTCCGCTATCGGCGGCGTCCGGAAGGCCATGGTGGCCATCCAGCGGAAACAGGCCGAAAAGGGAGGAATCGTCCTGGATGGCCGTGATATCGGTACCACGGTCCTTCCAAAGGCGGATGTGAAAATCTTCCTCACCGCTTCCGTCCATACGAGGGCGCTTCGCCGGTTCAGGGAAATCACCGAAGGCCATCCGGAGATGACCATGGAAGAAGTGGAGAAGGAAATCAGCCGGAGAGACTATCTGGACAGCCATCGGGAGATTTCTCCTCTCCGAAAGGCAGAAGATGCCATTCTTCTCGACAACGGGGACCTCACCCTCGAGAGTACGGCGGAAGCCATTATTTCCATTTGTGAAAAGAAATTCCCCGGCTTTGACCGGTAAGGAGGCACCATGTTTTACGTGATTACAAGGGCAGTCCTCAATTTCCTCTTCTTTACAATTCTGGGCCTTCATGTGGAGGGACGGGAAAATATACCGGACAGGGGAGCCATCATCGTGGCGCCGAACCACAAAAGTTACTGGGACCCGCCGGTGATCGGCGTGGCTTTCCATAACCGGGTCATTCACTACATGGCGAAGGAAGAACTTTTCAAAAATCCTTTCTTCGGCTGGCTCATCCGTCAGTTCGGCACATTTCCCGTCAAGCGGGGGGCCGTTGACCGCACAGCCATCCGCCAGGCTGTTCGTGAACTGAAGGCAGGAAATCCCCTGGGCATTTTCCCCGAAGGCACCCGCATCCGGAAAGAGGGTCTCGGCCGTTTCCATTCCGGCATGGCATCCCTTGCCCTCATGACAGGGACTCCCATCATTCCGGTAGCCGTCATCGGCTCCAAAGATCTTCCTCACCGGAAGGGACCCCTGGCCGTACTCATCGGCAAACCGGTACCGGTCAAAAAGCAGAGACCCACGGATGACCTGGTCAAGGAAATCAATGACGATATCAAAGGGCGCATCGAGGCCATGAGGGATGAATACCTGAAGAGGGCAAAGTAAAGGCAGTTCTTTTATTTCCTCAGGAAATGCCTCTGAGACTGATAATGATATTTTTTATAGTCACCTTTGAAGTCGGATTATAGCCGGCACAAAAGGATAACGGAATCATAATGGAAATCTATAAATCGAAAGTCATGGGCTTCTGCTACGGCGTAAGGAGAGCCCTGAAAATAGCGGAAAATGCCGCAGATTCGGGCATTCCGGCCGTTACGCTGGGGCCCATCATCCACAATCCCCAGGTGGTGGGAAGGCTGGCTGAAAAAGGCGTGCCCCCTGCAGACACAATCGACGAAATCACCGATAAAACTGTAATAATCCGCTCGCACGGAGTGGGCCCTTCGTGCTATAATATGCTTAAGTGCAAAAATCTGGCCCTAATGGACGCGACCTGCCCTTTCGTCAGGCGAAATCAGATTCTCACAAAGAAACTGGTGGATGAAGGAAAGCAGGTTATACTCATCGGTGAAAAAAGGCACCCGGAAATGATAAGTGTGGCTGAATGGGCGGTGGGACATTCTTACCAGGTGGAAACCATGGAAGATGTAGATGCACTCCCGCCGATGCAGGAAGCCCATGTAGTCATGCAGACTACATTTTCAGTGCCCCTGGCTGATCAACTGATTGCTGCCATAGCAAAGAAGGTGAAAGACCTTCACGTGAACAGATCCATCTGTGACGCGACCAGGCAGCGACAGCAGGCAGCGCGTGAGCTGGCGGAAAAAGTAGATGTGATGATCGTCATTGGTGGAAAAAACAGCGCCAATACCACGAGGCTGGCAGAAATCTGCCGGTCATCGGGCACCACCACGCATCACATCGAAACGGCAGAAGAACTGAAACCAGAATGGTTCTCGAGCCGGGACAAGATTGGCATCACCGCCGGTGCATCCACACCGGACTGGATCATAGAGGAGGTAGTTAGTATAATGGAAAACATGAAGGAAATGCTGGATCAGGAAGAAATGAACCTGGACGTGCATAAAGGCAGCGTAGTTGAAGGAAAGGTAGTAGACCTTTACGATGATAAGGCTTATATCTCTTTCGGATATAAGACAGAAGCTGTTCTGCTCGCCCATGAATATTCTTTCCCCGCACCGGCATCCCTGAAGGACGTTCTGCAGGTTGGTGACTCCCTGCGCGTTCAGATTGTCAGCGGCGTCAAAGAAGACAGCACGATTTACGTGTCCAAGATTAAGGTAGACCGTCTGGCTGACTGGGACGTTGTTGAAGAAGCATTTGAAAAAGGCGAATCCGTTGAATGCGAAGGCATCGAAGCTATTAAAGTCGGCCTGCTCGTTCAGCTTAAATCTCTCCGCGGTTTCATCCCCCTGTCCCAGGGTGATCTCCGCTTCGTTCATTCCCTGCAGGGTCTCGTAGGCCAGAAGTTCCAGGCCAAGATCCTCGAAGTAGACCGCACAAAGAACAGACTCGTTCTGTCCCGCAAAGCAGTCCTCGAAGATGAAAGAAACGCTGAAATGGACGAAATCGAAAAAGCTTATGAAAACGGCGACGTTCTCAAAGGCGTTGTAAAGAAGATCATGCCATACGGCGCATTCGTTGGTATCAACGGCGTGGAAGGCCTGCTTCACATTTCCGATATTTCCTGGAAGAAGATCGGCAAGGTAGAAGACGTTCTCAAACCGGAAGAAGAAATTGACGTCAAGATCAAATCCTTCGACCGTGAAAAACAGAGAATTTCCTTCTCCCACAAGGATTGCCTGCCGAACCCCTGGGAAACCGCTCTCGAAAACCATCACATCGATGACGAAGTAGAAGCTAAAGTTGTGAAGATCCTTGAATTCGGCGTTATTGTTGAACTGGATGACGGTCTGACCGGTCTGCTCCACATCAATGAAATGACCGATGACCACAACAAGAAACCGGGCGATATCTGCCAGGTTGGAGACGATCTGAAAGTCCGCATCATCAATATCGATGAAGGCCGCAGAAGAATCTCCTTCCAGCTCGTGGAAGCTCCGGTTCATGAAGCTGAATAATTGACTGCAAAAAAGCCGCTCCGAAAGGGGCGGCTTTTTTATTTTCAGAAATCGGCTGTGGAATGATGAAAAAATACTCTCCGGAAGTTCCGGAACCGGACTGCGCCCGGAGGGGGCTTTCGATGAAAACAAAAAACCTTCGCCGGAGGGCGAAGGTTTTGGTACAGCAAAATACTCCCGGAGCGAGGAATTGTTCGTTTTCCGGAGTTTCGGTCTTACCTGTCAATACGGCAGCAGGAATTCCCGCATTGGGATATGCTTCCCGTGACCGGGTACGGAGCGAGGTTGCCGTTACTGAATCATTTCGGAGGAGAGTATTTGCTTTTTATAACAACTTTGGAATTTCAGAATCCTCGAGGATGGAAAGCATCCGGAACACGTGGGCCTTGCTCCGGATCCGCCTGAAATTTCTGGGCGCCTGGCGGATCGGCTGGAGCTGGGCTCGAGGCCTCGTTCTTTTTGCTCTCTATACATATAGTAGAAAAAATTTCATTTTGTCTCATTAGAAATTCGTTAAATTTCCAAACTTGAGAGGATTTTTGCTGATTTCTTTTTTTTAGCAGCCTCCGACCGATTTTTGTGGCGCAGGGGTTCCGATTTTTTTAATTTCAGCAAGCTTCTGAACTTTTATCTTTCCCTGAAACGTCCATTTCTGCCGGGGCCGGTCTGTCAGCTTGACATAATCCCTTTTACGTCATACAATTTTAAGACAGTATGAATAAAAAATGGGATAGTGTTTCCCATGTGAAAGATAGAGATTTCAACTCTCATTAAAAGAAAGGATCGGAATATGAGTAAACCTCTCGTAGCCATCGTTGGCAGGCCAAATGTAGGGAAATCCACCCTGATCAATGGACTGGCCCAGCGCCGCGTGTCCATTGTAGAGGATATTCCCGGGGTGACCAGGGACAGGATTTATTGTGACGTGAAATGGCTGGATAAGGAATTCACCCTCATTGATACGGGAGGCATTGAATTCCGGGATGATCATGACCAGATTTCCAGCGGAATCCGTCAGCAGGCGGAATTGGCCATGGAAGAAGCCGACGTCATCCTCTTTGTAGTTGATGCAAGGGCCGGAATGACTTCCGATGACGAAACGATTGCGGGACTTCTCCGCAAAACAGGAAAACCTGTGGTGGTGGGAGTCAATAAAGTGGACAGTGAAAACCAGGAAATGGACGTCTATGAATTCTATTCCCTGGGCCTGGGGGATCCCGTGGCTATTTCCGCAGTGAACCGCCTGGGGTTTGGCGAAGTCCTTGACCGGATCACGGAAGGCTTCCCGCCGGCAAATACGGAAGAATCGGAAGATATCATCCGCACTGCCATCGTAGGCCGCCCAAATGTGGGCAAATCCACCCTCATCAATTCCCTCCTGGGCTATGAGCGGTCCCTGGTGGCTGATGAAATGGGGACGACCCGGGATGCCGTGGATTCCGTATGGAAATATAAAGGAAAAACGTTCATCCTGGTCGATACGGCAGGAATGCGGAAGAAGAGCAAAATCGATGAGCCTCTTGAAAAATACAGCGTCATCCGGTCCATCCGGGCCATTGATAACTGCGACGTGGCCATTTTCGTCATCGATGCCATCGACAAGCTGACAGAACAGGACAAGAAAATCATCGGTTATATCCATGAAGCGGGAAAGGGGCTGATCCTTTTCGTCAATAAATGGGATACCGTGGCCAAAGAGACGAATACCATGGTGGAAATGGAAAAGGAAATCCGGGACGGCCTTCCTTTTGCCCCCTATGTGTCCATGCTTTTCGGCTCAGCGCTCACGAAACAGCGCATCCACAAGCTGGGGGACATGATTTATAACGTGGCCGAACAGCAGTGCCTGCGCGTGCCTACGGCTGTGCTGAATGATCTTCTGGAAGATGCGAAGATGATCAATCCGCCGCCCGCCCATTCCGGCCGGGTGTCCAAGATTTACTACATGACCCAGGTGGGCATCCGTCCGCCTACGTTTGTCATGTTCGTGAATGATGCGAAACTGATCCATTTCTCCTATGTCCGTTTCATTGAAAATAAACTTCGGGAAGCCTTTGTCTTTGACGGCACCCCGATCCGGATCGTTGTAAGAAGCAAGAAAGATGGTGACGCCGAGTGATGGAGTCCATCCTCTGGATCGCATTGGCCTATTTCATCGGCGCCATTCCGAGCGGGTATATCATTGGCCGTGTCTTTTATGGCGTCAACCTGAAAAAGGTGGGAAGCGGGAATATCGGCGCCACCAATGCTTACCGGGAACTGGGCGTCAGGGCGGGCCTTGCCGTCTTTATCTGTGATTTCCTGAAGGGATTCATCGCCGTCCATCTCGGCATGCCGGACCCTACTCTTGTCCTGGCCTGCGCCGTTTTTGCCATCATCGGCAATGACTGGTCCGTATTTCTTCATTTCAAAAGCGGTAAAGGCGTGGCCTGCGGGGTGGGCGCCTTTACCTATATCTGCTGGCCTGCCGTACTTGCTGCCTTTCTGGTATGGCTCGTCATTTTCAAATGGAAACATATCGTTTCACTGGGCTCCATCATCGGGGCACCGGTGGTGCCCATCGTCATGTTTCTCAGGGGAGAACCTCTGGAATACGTGGGATTCGGCACTCTGGCAGCAGTGATCGTGATTGGAAAGCATAAGGATAATATAAAGAGACTTCTCAGAGGGGAAGAGAAGCCTATTTCCAGGGAAAAGAGGTAACCCCATGAAAATAGCCATGATAGGAGCCGGCGGCTGGGGAACGGCCATGATGATCGAACTCTCCGGCAGGCATGATGACCTTGTCATGTATTGCAGAAATCCTGAAACCGCGGCGAAGATGAGGAAAAGCCGCATTAATCAGGAGTATCTGCCGGATGCACGGATTCCGGAAAAAGTCCGCATTATCAGTGATCTGGAAGAAACCGTTTCGGGAGCAGACTGCTGCATCATCTGCACGCCATCCCATGTGGTGGAAAATATGGCGGAACGGATTGCGCCGTTTCTTCAGAAAGATGCTCTCGTCGTCTGCGCATCCAAAGGGCTGGCAGACAATGAAGGTCACCGCCTGTCCGAAGTGATTGCGAAAAAAGTGGACGGTATAACGAATAAAATCGTGGCCCTTTCGGGTCCGAATCATGCAGAAGAAGTAGGAATCGGCCTTCCCTGCGCCACGGTAGCCGCTTCGGAAGTACCTGAAGCCGTACAGAGTGTACAGGATATCTATATGAGTCCCGTTTTCCGCGTTTACCGGAGTGATGATATCCGGGGTGTGGAGTACGGGGGCGCTTTGAAAAATATCATGGCCCTGGCCTGCGGGGTCCTTGACGGAATTGGCCTGGGGGATAACTGCCGGGCAGCCCTCATGACCCGGGGACTGGTGGAAATGACCCGCTTCGGAGTCCACTTTGGGGCCAAAATGACCACATTTTTCGGACTTTCCGGTATGGGAGATCTCGTCTGCACCTGTACCAGCGTACACAGCCGGAATCACAGGGCCGGCATGATGATGGCCAAAGGGATGACGGCGGAAGAAATCAGGAGCAGTACCAATATGGTGGTCGAAGGGATCCGCACGGCCAGACTGGTCCATGAAATCGCCCTTCGCGAACATATCGATATGCCTATTACGGAAGAAGTCTGCCATCTCATCAAAGGCGATCACAATGCCCTGGGAGCCCTGGAAGCCCTTATGACGAGAGCCAAGAAGGCGGAATCGGAGACCTATCCCATGTAATGGAAAGATTTTGATTTTTTGAGAGGCCGGTAGAAATATTTCTTCCTTCTTTCAGAAATGAATTTTCTCTAAAAATTTAAAATAAAAAAGAGTCAATTACAGATTCGTTTTATGCTATAATTAACTTAAATGCGGACAAGACTTCCGCATTGCTGCGAGGTAGTTATGAAAATCATTGGTGGGAATGCCAAAGGCACCCTTCTTTCCGCTCCCCAGGGGCGGAATACGAGGCCGACTCTCGGCCGGGTGCGGGAAAGCGTTTTCAATGTTCTGGCCAATGTAGGAATTCTGGAAACAAAGGTGCTCGATATTTTTGCCGGCACCGGCGCCATGGGCCTGGAAGCCTTGAGCCGGGGAGCGGCAGAAGCTGTCTTTATCGATAAAGCCACGGCATCCATCATTCGTGAAAATGCGGCCCGCTGCCATGTGGCGGACCGGGCGAAAATTCTTCGCGGAGACGTTTCCTCATCACTGAAAGCACTGGAAGGCAGTCAGTTTGATTATATTTTCATGGATCCTCCTTATCGCAGGGGGTATATCAATGAAATTCTCAAGATGGTGCTTGACCTTGGGCTGCCCGCAGAAGATGCTGTGATTATCGCAGAGCATTCCATTTCCGAACCGCCGGACCTTTCCCTTTTTGAGGGCAGGCTGGCCCTCTGGAAAGAGAAAAAAGTGGGAGCCATAGTTGTAAGCTATCTGCAATGCAGACAGGAGAGTAATTTCAATGAGTTCAATGAAACTGGCAATATGCCCGGGCAGCTTTGACCCGGTCACCAATGGTCACCTCGATATTATCAGAAGAAGCGCATGCCTCGTGGACAGGTTGATCGTGGCGGCTTTTATCAACCCGACCAAGCATTATATGTTTACTACCGAAGAAAGACTGGATATGCTTCGGGAAACCACGAAGAACATCCCCAATGTGGAAGTGGATGCTTTTGACGGGCTTCTCAATGAATACTGCGCGAAGAAAAACTGCCATCTGCTGATCCGCGGTCTCCGCGCATTCAGCGATTTTGAATATGAATTCCAGCGTGCCCTCATGATCAAACAGATCGACCCCACCCTGGAAACCGCATTCTTTATGACGGACAGCCGATATTCCTATCTTTCTTCAACGGGCGTCCGTGAGCTGGCCCATTTCAATGGTGACATCACCAGGATGGTGCCGGAATATGTACAGGAAATGATCAGGAAGAAACTGGATTCTATGCAGAAATGAGGATGTATGATGGATACAAGAAAACTTCTCGAAGAACTTGAAAATGTAATCAACAATGCCAGCGATGTGCCGTTCACCAATAAGAAAATGGTGGACAAGGATGAAGTGGAACGGCTGATTGACGCCATCAACCAGTCCCTGCCGAATGAACTGGAAAGCGCCCGCCGTATCGTGGCCGATAAGGAACGGATCATGCTGGACGCTGAAAAGAAGGCGGAAGACAATATCGCCCAGGCCAAAGACTATATTGCCCGCATTACGGAAGAAAGCGAACTGGTGAAGCAGTCCCAGGAAAGAGCAAACGAAATCATTACTTCTGCCAATAAATCGGCGGAAGAACTGCGCACCAGCTCTGTCACCTATGCGACTGACGTACTGAAGTACGTGGAAACCAATATGGAAAACGTGCTGGACAGCCTGAAGAAAAACCGTCAGAGCCTGATCGATTCCAATTCTGCCGCTGCCCGCCAGCAGGAACAGCAGGAAAGCCGGAAATAATTTTTAATACATCAGGTACTATCTGATTGAACTGAGGATCAAGACAGGGGATGGGCCTATGGGACTGAATTTACGTGACAGGAGGGTGCAGATCATCTGCCTCTTCATCGCTTTAGTCCTTATGGTCCTGGCCTACCATGTCATTGATCCTCTTTTACATGCCGAAGAACCGGAGCCTCTTGAGATTTCAGCGGAAGATATAAAGGGTTCCCGGAAAATCCTGGTCTACGTGGTAGGTGCCGTGAAGCATCCGGGAGTCTATGAAATCCCGGAAGGAAGCCACGTCTATGATGCCATAAAGGCAGCAGGAGATGTATTGCCCTATGCGGCCATGAATGAAATCAATATGGCAGAACCGGTGAAAGAGGCCATGAAAATTTATGTGCCCCTGGATCCCTATCAGTCGGATCCCGCCGGCCAGGGTCTGGTCAATATCAATACGGCCGGAGAGAAAGAGCTGGAAACTCTTCCCGGCGTGGGAAAGACAACGGCAGAAAAAATCATCACTTACCGGGAGGAGCATGGACGGTTTGAGTCCATTGAAGACATCATGAAAGTTCCCTCCATCGGTGAGAGCAAATTCAAGAAAATGGCGGACAAGATAACCCTATGAATACGAAATATCCTCTGCTCTGGAGCGCCCTTTGCCTGGCGGCGGGAATCCTCTTTTATGATTCCTTTCCCGCCATCACTATGCAATGGGCCGGGCTTTTCGTGGCAGGGGGTATTTTTTTTACTTTCATCCTTCTCTACTTTCTGGGGAAAAAGGGAATCATCATAGGACTGTCCCTTCTCCTTTTTTCTGCCTCGGGAATGGCCAGAATGTACCTGGCTGACGAGGCTTTTCAGGCCAACTCCCTGTGGGCTGTGCGGGGGAGCGGTACCTGGTCGGGAATCGTCAAAGAAAACCCGCTGGTGAGCCGCGAAAAGGAACCCTACGCCCGGTACTATGCGGAGCTGGAGTCTATCCGCTATTCGGACGGGACGGAGAAAGGTCTTTCCGGGACGGCCTTTATTTATGAGTCTGACCCGAAGAAGATTTACCGGACCGGAGACAGGATTTCCGTGGCCGGGAAGATGAGTCCTGTCCGGATTTACAACAATCCGGGGAAAATCGATCTGGAAGGACGGTATCGGAGCCGCCGCCTTCTGGGGCGGATTTACCCGGACCGGCGGGAAACCGTTCATTTTGTGGGGGACAGCGGAAAATACCGTCCGGTGCGGTGGGCCGAAGATATCCGCGCAAAACTGATGAATGACTTTTCGCCCTACATGGATCCCGTGCGCCTTCACATCCTGATGACTCTTCTCTTCGGCGGCAGCTATAATGAAATTCCGGAAACCATCATGAATTCCTTCTCCGCCACCGGGATCGTTCACATCCTTTCCGTTTCCGGCTCCCACGTGGCCCTGCTTTTCGGATTTCTGTATTTCCTGGGGAAATGGCTTCATCTCCCGAAAAAAATTGTCATAACCGGCGCCATTCTCCTGGTCCTTTTTTATTCCGCTCTTTCCGGTCTCGTGCCCCCTGTCATCCGGGCAGCCGTGATGGGTATCCTTTCGGTAGGCGGCGTCTTTGTGAACCGGGAGAAAACGTCACTCAATATCCTTGGCGCCGCAGTGACGGGCATGCTTCTGTGGGATCCCTATTATCTCTATGACGTGAGCTTCCAGCTCTCCGTCGGGGCTTCCGCGGGAATTCTTCTCTTTTACAAACCGGTCAGCCGGTTTTTGCAGAGAATCCCCCTCATGCCCCGGTGGGTGAAGGAAGGGATTGCCCTGTCCCTCTCGGCCCAGGTACTGACGATCCCGCTGATCCTCTATGATTTTCATGTATTTCCCTTCTATTTCATACCGGCCAATCTCTTCGTGACGCCTTTTCTGGAATGGGTCATTATCGCAGGACTTCTGGCTTCCGTACTGTCCCTCATCTTCCTGCCTCTGGCAGGCGGCATCCTGCAGGGAGCCGACTATCTCCTCTGGCTGTCTCTCCGGCTCAACCTGACCCTTTCCTCCTTTCCCAGGGCAGTCCTTCAGACCGGCGGCATGACGTTTCCCCAGATTGTTTTTTACTACGTGACGGTCCTGATTTTATGGTTTAAAGAAAAAATCATCCATCGCCATTTCCGGATGGCGGCCGCGGGCATTCTCTGGGGAGGCCTGCTCTCGCTGATTCTATTTCTCTACGTCACGGTGCCCTCCCTTATGGTTTACTGTCCGGATCTGGGCCCTGACCGGGGTGCGGCACTTGTCATGGGGGACCATAAAATCTTATACTATAAAGGCAGCGGCGTTTCTTCCCATATTTCAAACTGGGAGTGGAATTCCCTTCTTGGCTATGAGGGCCTGTTTTCCGCGGACCTCCTGATCCTGAACCTGGAAGACGTGAAAAAGCCCATCCCTTTGACCGTCCCGTTTCCGGTGAAGGAAATATGGGTGACCGGCGGGAAGGCGGAGCTCAAGGCGCCGGACGTTTTCCGTGACCACAGGGAACGGATCCGGGAATTGCCCCGGGGAAAATACAGGCTGGGACGGATCCGTCTTCTCACGAACGGCAGCAGCTGGCTTATTTCCAATCCGGAAGGAAATATTTACCTTTCGGGCCGTAAAGAACTGTCCATCCCTTCCTGGCCGGACCATCTGCTGTGGGTGGCAGGAATGAAAATGGGCAGCAATGGCTATACAGAGGAAGAAATAGACCGGATCCATCCGGAGGCCATTATTTATGGGGGCAGCCGGATGCAGTCTTCCTGGGAAGACATGGACCTTTTCGAATCTAAAAATTACAGGGCAGCCAATGTGTACAAAGAGGGTATGCAGGCAGCTTCCTTTAAAAAGCAATGGAAACTTCGGGGGAAAAGCGTATGGCAGTAAAGAAATTGAACAGGCAGAACTGCTGCCTCCTCTATGGGGATGACCTGGTATCGGCAAATCTTCGGAAAAATGACCTGATCCGCCGGTATTTCCGGGGCAATCCGCCGGACGTCACTTTATTTGACGGAAATGGAAGCTATGAAGAATATAAAAATGCCCTGGAAGGGCAGTCTCTTTTCAATCCGCAGACGGCCGTGGTCATACACAATCCTTTTTTCCTGAAACGGATATCGAAATCAGAAAAAGAGGACCGGCCGCAGAATGATTTTCTATCGCTCATCAGCCAGCTTCCGCCGGACACATTCCTGCTGATCCTTCAGGATGGCAAGCCGGACAAACGGACAAAGATCATGAAATCCCTCCTTTCCATCTGTTACAGCGAGGAGCTGTCCCTCATGAATCCGAAAGATGCGGCAGGGACCCTCATCCGCATGCTGGCAGACGAGGGAAAACAGGTGGATTATCATGCAAGGGCTTATCTGGAAACGGTCCTTTCTTCCTGGGATGAAATTTCGGCACCCCTCCTGCAGACGGAATGTGATAAAATTGTTCTGATGTGCGGAGCCCGGAGCCAGGTAACTCAGAAACTTCTGGAAATAGCGCTTCCCGAATACATGAATCAGGGAATCTTCCGCTTCACCGATGCTCTTCTCGATAAGAATTCGTCAGTGGTGCTGGAGAGCGCGGACCGGGTCTTTACCGATATTTCCACCACCATCAAAAATCTGGGCTTCCTTTCTGCCAAATTCAGGAAAATCAAGATTTTCAAGGAAATGCAGCGGAATCGCCGGCCGGAAAAGGAAATGTGGCAGGCCCTGGGCATCCGCTCTTCCTGGATGTGGAAGAATATGGCCAATGAAGCGCGCAAAGTCAGGGAAGAGGAAGCGGAATGGTTTCTTCTCCGGATTTTTGATTATCAGTTGAAATCGAGGCAGGGGTCTTCAGATATGGAACTGAAAGACCTGCTGCTTGAATATTGCATGAAATGAAGGGGTTTCATTGAGACTTAGAAAAGGGAGAATCTTCGGGCTGTTTTCCGTCATCCTCCTCCTGGGCGTGGCGTCAGCTCCCTTTATATGGGTAAAAAGGGATGCCGTGGTGCCGGGAGTCCGTATCAACGGTATGAAGGCCGGCGGCATGACGAGGGATGAGCTGGAAAGATTATTTGAAGAAAAAAATCAGGATCTGGCGAAGGGAAAGCTGGAACTGGTGAAAGATGATCTGGTCCATGAAGAATGGAATTATAAAGATTTGAACGTCCGCTATGATGAAAAGAGTCTGGACGAAGCCATGGTGATCGGCCGGCAGGGAAACATTTTCAAAGAATGGAAAGACCGCTGGGCAGTCCTCCTGACCGGGAAAGCGGCCCATATCGATGCGGACTGGGACAGTGAGATTCTCGAGAAAAAGACGGCTGAACTGATGGAAAAATATGGGAAACCCGCCGAGAATGCCTATCCTTCGTTCCACAAGGATGGGTCCATTACATTCTCCCACGGCCGGCCGCATCTCGAAATCATCAAAGAAGATCTTGCCCTTTCCATAGGGGCAGCCCTGCGGGCAGGGAAATCGGGAAAGGTGGAAATCCCTGTTTCCGGGGAGACGAAACCGAATATGTCTCCTGCGGAAGCCAAAGAAATCGATACCATCCTTGGCCGGTACACCACGTATTTCGGGGGAGATTCGAACAGGAGCAGCAATATCCGCCTGGCCGCGGAACACATCAGCGGTACCTATCTGAAACCGGGAGGAGATTTCTCCTATAACCAGTCCACCGGCTCCCGTTCCGCGGAAAACGGCTATAAAGAAGCTCCCGTCATTATCAATGGCAAACTGGAACCGGGAAGCGGGGGAGGCGTGTGCCAGGTGAGCTCCACCCTTTTTAATGCCACCCTCCTGGCGGGCCTTCAGATTACCGACAGGACCTGTCATTTCTCGCCCGTGGCCTATGTGCCCATCGGACGGGATGCCACGGTGGCAGAAGGATACCTCGATTTCCGTTTCATCAATCATCTGAAACACGGCATTTACGTCTATGCCGAATATGCGCCGGGACAGGTCACCGTTTTCATCCTTGGAAATAAAGAAGACAAACCGTCCTATGTGGACCTCTCAAAGACTCAGGATGAAACGCTGCCCTTCAAGACGGTCACGAAGATCGATCCTTCCCAGAAAGAAGCCAGAAAAGTCGAAGAAGGCCACGAGGGCAGAAATGTGACCATTCAGCAGACCGTGAAATGGGCCGACGGCAGGACCTATCAGGATTCCTTCCTGTCGGACTACGAACCCGTGGACACGGTAATCACCCTCAATAAGAAAGAAGAACCGAAACCTGCTCCGAAAGCGAAGAAGAAATCAGAGAAAAAGAAATAGAATTTCTTCTTTTAAAAACTTTATGAGATAGTTATCAGTTATCAGTTCTCAGTTATTAGTTATGGTGCGTTTATACAGGTGGAGCGGCTTTGCAGTCAGACTGATTCATGTCCCTTGAGAACAGGGATCAAAGTCCGCCATTTCATCAGAAGCAAGTTCACTTTCAATGAAAGGAACTGATAACTGAGAACTATAAACCGGACTGTTTCACGCTGTATTTATTTCAACGTTTCAGGATAAAAATCAGAAAGGAAAGCTATGGGAAAATACCGCCTCACATCGCGGAAAAAGGGGCCCGTCATCACCCTCATGGAAGTGGATACGGAATGCCGGGCCTGGTATATCAGGGCTGACCATAAAGAAGCGGCCTTGAAAGCGCTGCAGGATATGGGAAAGGAAATCGCCTCCATTGAATCCATTTACATCAATGGGGACGACGTGACGGATGAAGTATTTTCAAAAATGGCCATGAGCCAGGGAATTCCCCTGGAAGCGCCTCTTCCTGCGGAAGAAATCCCTCTCCCGGGAGAAGAAATTCCCATTTCCGAAGCTCCGCCCATTCCTGAAATGCCTCCTTTTGACGGTTCCGCGGGGGAAGATATACCGCTCCCCGATGAACCGATGGAGAATTTCTCCCTGCCCCCGGAAGAAACGGGACTTCCCACGGCAGAAGATATTCAAAGGGCCGCAGCAGCTTCTGAAAATGCGGCTCCCGAGCCATCGCACAAAACAGAACCTTCCATGCCGGATATCCTTCCCACTCTTTCCAGCGTCCTTCCAAAGAGCGCTTTTACCGCGCCCAAAGGCGGGGACAAGAAAGGGGCGTCCAACGGCATATTTCTTGGAAAGAAACATATTACCGGAGATTCCGTGGATATCCGGAGCATTACCGATGAAGCGGACGGCGTCATTTTCACAGGCACTGTCATCAGCAGTGAAGTGAGGGAGCTCCGGAGCAAAAAGAAACTTTTCATCATGAATCTGGCCGATGACACGAACGGCATTCCCTGCAAGAAATTTTTTGACCGTCCCGATGAAGCGGCAGGAGTGGAAAGTTTGAAGCCCGGGACCGTGGTCAAAGTCCGGGGCAATGTGCGGCTGGACAAGTACTCCGGCGGCCTTTCCCTGGAACTCCAGCAGATGGAAAAAGGGGAAATGCACACCGTCGACCATGAAGATGATTACCCCACGCCCAGAGTGGAACTCCATCTTCACACAAAGATGAGCCTGGACGGCCTCATCGATAATGAAGAAATCATCAAAACCGCGGCCAAATGGCACCATCCTGCCGTGGCCATCACGGATCATGGCGTCATCCAGGCATTCCCGAAAATCCAGGACCTGGCAGACAAGTACCACCAGAAAGTCATTTATGGCATGGAAGGGTACATGATTGATGAAATCCCGGAAGATCCGGATGCGGACAGACAGCAGTACAATCACATCATTATCCTTGCCAAAAACGTGACGGGCCTTCGCAATCTCTATCGCATGGTGACCCTGTCGCACCTTAAATTCTACAGAAAACGTCCCCTCATCCCCAAACCCATCCTGACGGAATACCATGAAGGCCTCATTTACGGCTCTGCCTGCGTCATGGGTGAATTTTTCCGCGCCGTCCTGGCGGGGGAAAGTGATGAGGAACTCATCAAAAAGGCAAAATTCTACGATTACCTGGAAGTGCAGCCCCTGGGAAATAATGAATTCCTCATGCACGAGGATAAATTTGCCAATGTAAATACCATCAAAGACCTGCAGGACCTGAACCGCAAGGTCATTGAAATAGGGGAAAAGGCAGGCATGCCCGTCTGCGCCACTTCCGACGCCCATTACATGTTTGCCGAAGACCAGAGGAACCGGGACATCCTTCTTTCCAACTGGGAAAAGCCGGGGAAAATCGAATCCCATCCGCCCGTCTTCATCCGGACCACCCAGGAAATGCTGGACGAATTTGATTACCTGCCCAAAGAAAAGGCCATTGAAATCGTGGTCACCAATACGAGAAAGATTGCGGAGCAGTGCGAAGTCCTGAAGCCCCTGGCAGAAGAATGGAAATCCTACAACCCGAAGATTTCCGGAGCCGATGACAAACTGGTGGACATGTGCTATAAAAACGCCCATGCCATTTACGGCGACCCTCTCCCCAAAGTGGTGGAAGACCGCCTCACCCTGGAACTGACGCCGATCATCAAGCACGGTTATGGCGTTCTGTACTACATTGCCCATAAACTGGTAAAGCATTCCAATGATAGAGGATACCTGGTGGGCTCCCGTGGGTCCGTAGGGTCTTCTTTCGTCGCTACCATGTCAGGAATCACGGAAGTCAATCCGCTGCCCCCTCATTACGTGTGCCCCAAATGCCACTGGACCCAATTCTTTACGGATGGGTCCATAGGCGGCGGCTTTGACCTGCCGGACAAAAAATGTCCGAAATGCGGGACGCCCCTCCATAAGAACGGCCATGATATCCCGTTCGCCGTATTTCTTGGCTTCGACGGGGACAAAGTTCCTGATATCGATCTCAATTTCTCATCCGGTGACGATCAGGGCGTGGCCCATAAGTACACGGAAGAACTTTTCGGCCGGGATAACGTTTTCCGGGCCGGTACCATCGCAGGCATCCAGGATAAGACGGCCTACGGCTTCGTGAAGAAATATGCGGAAAACCGGGGGCTCACGTTCAACGATATTTTCATTGAAAAACTGTCTGCCGGCGTGGCAGGAGTCAAGCGCACCACCGGCCAGCATCCGGCGGGCATCATGGTTTGCCCGAGGGATATGGACATCCACAATTTCACGCCCCTCCAGTATGCGGCGAACAAGAAATATTTAAAGGATGAAGATGGCAACCGGATTCCCGGCACCATCACCACCCATTTCGATTACCATTCCATTTCCGGCCGTATGCTGAAACTGGACATTCTGGGCCACGATGATCCGAAAGTCATCCGCATGCTCCAGGACCTGACGGGCATCGATCCCATGTCCATCCCTTTTGACGACCAGAAAACGTTGTCCCTTTTCAGCTCGACGGAAGCGTTGGGCCTCACGCCCCAGCAGCTCGCCAGCGCTATTGGAAATAAAGGGGTCACCGTGGGGGCCCTGGGACTTCCCGAATACGGCACGCCCTTCGTCCGGGGTATGCTGGAAGATACGCGGCCGAAAAATTTCTCCGAACTGGTCCGTATTTCCGGTTTCTCCCACGGTACCGACGTATGGCTGAACAATGCCCAGGATCTCATCAAGAGCGGTACGGTCAACCTGAAAGAAGCTATTTCCACCCGTGATGACGTAATGAACTACCTGATCGTCCATGGAGTCCGGCCCATCATTGCTTTCAAAGTCATGGAAAACGTCCGTAAAGGGAAGGGACTTGAGAAAAACGGGTCCAACAACAAGGCAGAGCTCGATGCGGCCCATGTGCCCCAGTGGTTTATCGATTCCTGCCTGAAAATCGGTTATCTCTTCCCGAGAGCCCATGCGGTGGCCTACGTTATGATGGCCTTCCGCATTGCCTGGTTCAAAGTGTACCAGCCCCTGGCCTACTATTGCGCCTATTTCACCATCCGTGCTGAAGGCTCCTTCAATGCGCCGGTCATCCTGAAAGGCCTGGAAGCGCAGAAACAGGAACTCGCCCGGATTGCCTCTCTCGAACACCCCACGGCTGTCGAAAAAGGAAATGCCACAGTCATTGAAGTGGCTGCGGAAATGTACCTGAGGGGTCTGGAATTCATGAATATCAATCTCGACCTTTCCGATGCTACACAGTTCAAGATGGTGGACGGCAAACTGCTGCCGCCCTTCAACTGCATTCCTGCCCTGGGCAATTCCGTAGCCAAAGCCCTGGTGGAAGCCCGGGACCAGCACCGTTTCACTTCCAAAGAAGATTTGAAGAAACGGGGCAAAGTGAGCCAGAGCATCATCGATACCATGGAAAGTATGGGAATCCTCAAAGGCATGCCGGAGGAAGAACAGATTTCCCTCTTTGATTTCATGTGATTTGGGGAATCTGAAAGTGTAGATGCTTCCTTCAAATGCATTTGAAGATATAGTTATCAGTTATCAGTTATCAGTTAGCAGTTGTCAGTGCTTTCACTGATCACTGTGAACTGATAACTGATAACTTTATACATTTCGGCAATTCGACTTGTATATTCATTATTGCGTATCCCGCTCGTTGCATTTCCAAAGATTTTCATGATATAATATTTTCAAATCCGGGGTTATAGCTCAGTTGGTCAGAGCGCTTCGTTGACATCGAAGAGGTCTTTGGTTCGAATCCAAATAGTCCCACCAGAAATTTTCCCGCCAATGGCGGGTTTTGTTTTTTCAGGGAGCGCCATGAATTACTTTGCCATCCTTCTTGTGCTTATTGCGGGAGCCGCCTGGGCCGGGACGGGCCTGGCAGCCCAGGACTTCTTCTCAAAGAGTTCCCTCACTCCCATGGATCTCACCGTTTTCCGCATGGTCTGCACGGGAATTCTCATGGGCCTTCTTACTGCGGCAGAACGGAAACTGGGGAAAAACATAAAAGCCATCCGGAGAGAACCGAAACTGATTCTCTCCATTGTCATTTATGGCGTGGGCGGTCTTCTGGCCATGCATTATACTTATTTTGCTTCCATTGCGGCAGGAAATGCGGCAGCTGCGACAGTCATCCAGTATACAGCTCCGGCCATGGTCATTTTCTGGGCTGTCATTTCCGGGAGGCGCCTCCCTTCCTTTATGGAAATGGCAGCGGTTTTACTTGCCTTTGGAGGAACGGTCCTTCTGGTGACGGGAGGAAATACGGACCGCCTTTCCGTCCCATTTGACTGCGTATGGCTGGGCCTTCTTTCCGCTTTTTTCTTTGCGGTCTGCATGGTGCTCCCCAAACACCTCATGGTAAAGATGGACAATCATTTCCTCATTGCCGGGGGCATGCTTCTGGGAGCCCTGGCGGCATGGCTCATGGATCCTGTCACTGATTTTTCCGGTTTCTTTGCGGAAGGGGTGCGGTTTGACGTCTTCTGGATCGTCATCCTGGGGACCATGGTGGCTTTCATCTGTTACAATGCGGGACTTTCCCGGCTTCCCCAGATTGTGGCTTCCGTGACGACCACCGTGGAGCCGGCGATTTCAGTCATTGCGTCTTATTTCCTCTTTCATTCCCACTTCGGCTTCTGGGAAATCCTGGGAGTGCTGATGGTCCTTGCGGCTATCGCAGGCCCTCCGCTTTCGGAAATGGGGAAAAGAAAGAATTGACACTTGTTCATTTTTGTATTTTGCAAATACATCGTATCTGTATATAATGAATAAAAGTAAAATATAAAAAGAGGCATTTCAATGAAGAAAATTTCAGGAAATACAGGATCTGTATTTTTAGTGATCATTTCAGCTATGTTCTGGGCCGGAAGCGGGCTGGGGGCACAGCTCTTTTTTGTGCACAGCAGCGAAAATGCCATGGGCCTCACCGCTTTCCGCATGACCATGGCAGGGATTCTTCTTTTTATCATCTGCGGGTGGACAGGGAAGATCCGGCCGGGATTTGAAAAGCTTCGCCAGTCACCGAAGTTATTTCTTCATATCTTCCTCTATGCCAATGCGGGCCTCATGCTGATGGCTTATACGTATTTTGAAGCGGTCCATGTGGGAAATGCCGCAGCGGCTACGGTCATTCTCTATACGTCTCCGGCCATGGTGATCGTGTATCATTCTCTCCGATACAGACGCCTTCCTTCGAAAAGAGATATCCTTACGGTGTGTCTTGCCATAGGCGGGACTTTTCTTCTTGTCACGGGAGGGGATGTGAGCAGGCTTTCCGTGCCCCTTCTCTGTGTGGAACTGGCCCTTTTCAATGGGGCCATCTATGCCTTTTCCTCCATTTACCCAAAGCATATATTTCTTCAGATGGATAAGACTTTTGTCCTGGCCCTGAGCATGCTCCTTGGCGGCCTTTCGTCCTGGGCCCTTGACCCCGGCATGCACTGGTCCGCTTTCCTTGCGCCTGACGTGCGGCTCAATGTATTCTGCATCGTGGTATTGGGGACGGTCATTGCATTTTTACTCTATAACATAGCCCTCATGTATATTTCTCCCCAGCAGGCCCTCATTACGGCCGCTGCCGAACCGGCGTCTTCCGTCATCATGTCCCGGCTTTTTCTCGATATGGATTTCGGGGGACTCCAGACGGTGGGGATTCTCCTTGTCCTTACGGCCATTATCGTGCCCGCCGTGATGAAGAAATAAAACTTTTATTTCTATCTATGGTATGATATAAATGATTGAAAGAAATATTCATGGCATAAAAATTTATTAAAGGAATGAACAGAATGGATACCGAACACATCAGGAATTTTTCAATAATCGCCCACATCGACCATGGCAAATCCACCCTGGCGGACCGGCTCATCGAGCTCACGGGGACGGTACAGAAGAGGGATATGGAGGCCCAGATCCTGGATACCATGGATCTGGAAAGGGAAAGGGGCATCACCATCAAGGAGCAATCCGTGCGCCTGCTCTATACCTATGAAGACGGGGAAACCTATGAGCTGAACCTTATCGATACCCCGGGGCATGTGGACTTCAACTATGAAGTATCGCGGAGCCTTTCCGCCTGCGAAGGGGCCATTCTCATCATCGATGCCACCCAGGGAGTCCAGGCACAGACCCTGGCCAATGTGTACCTGGCCATCGATAACAATCTGGAAATCGTTCCGGTCATCAATAAGATCGACCTTCCCAGCGCGGACATTGACCGGGTCAAAAAAGAAGTGGAAAATATCATCGGCCTCGATATGTCCGAAGCCATTCCCGTCTCTGCGAAGACCGGACAGAATGTGGAGGAAGTTTTAAAGCGCATCGTGGAACAGGTGCCGCCGCCTCCGGATAACAGCAAAAAACCGCTCCGCTGCCTCATTTTCGATTCCATTTTTGATTCCTATAAAGGGGCCATCGCCTACGTCCGGGTGATGGACGGGGAAATCCGTCCCGGCATGAATATCCGCATGATGGCCTCCGGCAAAGTCTATACAGTCACCGAAGTGGGCTATTTCTCTCCCTTCCCGAAGGCTTCCGACGTCCTCACCTGCGGATCCGTAGGCTATGTGGCGGCCAGCATTAAAAATGTGCAGGACTGTGAAGTGGGGGATACGATTACAACGGCAGAAAACGGGGCAGAGGAAGCCCTTCCGGGTTACCGGAAAGCCCTTCCCATGGTGTTCTGCGGCATGTATCCCATCGACAGCAAGGATTATGACAATCTGAAGGAAGCTCTTGAAAAACTGCAATTAAACGATGCAGCCCTTGAATTCGTACCAGAAACGTCCCAGGCCCTGGGTTTCGGCTTTCGCTGCGGATTTCTCGGTCTTCTCCATATGGACGTGGTCCAGGAAAGACTGGAAAGGGAATATCACTTAAAGCTCATTACCACGGCGCCTTCCGTTATTTACCATGTATTCAAGACCGATGGCACCATGGTGCCTGTGGATAACCCGGCAGAGCTTCCGCCCATGTCAAAAATCGAGCATATTGAAGAGCCTGTAGCCAAAGTGGATATCCTTGTGCCTTCCAACATGGTAGGCAACGTGATGGAACTGGTCCAGAATCGCCGGGGCGTTTTCCAGACCATGGAATATCTCGACGAAACGAGAGTGGATCTGTCCTATCATATTCCTCTGTCTGAAATCATTTTTGATTTCTTCGACAAACTGAAATCCTGCACCAAAGGTTATGCGTCCCTGGATTACCAGGTGGACGGTTATCAGAAGACGGATGCCGTGAAGCTGGATATCCTCCTCAATGGAGATCTGGTGGATGCCCTCTCCATCATTGTTCACCGGAGCAATGCGCCTGCCAGGGGCCGCGCTCTTGCCCTGAAGCTGAAAGACATCATTCCCCGCCAGCAGTTCGAGGTACCCATCCAGGCTGCCATTGGGAGCAAAGTCATTGCCAGGGAAACGATCAAGGCTTACAAGAAAGACGTCCTGGCCAAGTGCTATGGCGGCGACGTG
The DNA here is from genome assembly GCA_002471975.1 of Dialister sp. UBA7295. Taxonomy (GTDB): domain Bacteria; phylum Bacillota; class Negativicutes; order Veillonellales; family Dialisteraceae; genus Dialister. Next base: position 30,645 of record DKQZ01000108.1, read on the forward strand.
ACCCGTAAGAAAAAACTGCTGGAGAAGCAGAAGGAAGGCAAGAAGCGCATGAAGCAGGTGGGGAGCGTGGAAATCCCCCAGGAAGCCTTCATGGCCGTGCTGAAAGACGACTGAGGAAATTCAATTGAAAAATCTGGGATTATACTTGCATATTCCCTTCTGTAGAAGCCGCTGTGATTACTGCGGCTTCTATTCGATAGGGAGGAAACCGACGGACCGCTTCGTGGAAGCCCTCTTAAAGGAAATGGAAATACGAAGCCCGTCCTTCAGGGATTCCGTCTGCGATACGGTATACCTTGGGGGAGGGACGCCTTCGTCCCTCTCGGAAGATCAGCTGGGAAAGATTTTTGACGGACTTCACCGGTATTTCCATATTTCTGGAAATGCGGAAATCACCATGGAAATGAATCCCTGCGACATGAGTGATTCTTATCTTGCAAACGCGAAGTCCCTCGGAATCAACCGCATTTCCGTGGGCGTCCAGTCCCATGAGGACCGGCTGCTTTCCGCCATCGGAAGGCTTCACACGTCGTCGGAAGCGGAATCGGCAGTAAAACGGGCGTATCGGGGAGGATTTCACAATATCAGCATCGACCTCATGTATGAACTTCCGGGGCAGTCAGCAGCCGATTTCAGGAAATCCCTCCTCCGGGCGGTGCACCTTCCCATTTCCCATGTGTCCGTGTACAGCCTCATCCTCGAAGAGGGGACGAAATTCGCCCAAATGGCAGAAAAGGGAAAACTTTTACGGCCAACGGAAGAGGAAAGCTGGGCCATGTACCAGGACATGTGCCGCATTCTTCCCCACTACGGCTTTGAACGGTATGAAATATCGAGCTTTACGAGAAATGGCTGTCGGTCTAGGCACAATCAGAAATACTGGACCCTGGCCGACTACCTGGGCCTGGGTCCGGCGGCGTCTTCCCGCATCGGGCACAAACGGTTTACCGTGAACCCGGGGGTCCGGCTTTATGAAAAGGAACTTCTTCTGGGAAATCTTCCCGGCGAAGAAGTGGAAAATCTGTCTCCGAAGGACGAAATGGAAGAATACTGCTTCCTTGCGCTCCGGAGGAAAGAGGGCATCGACCTTGCCGATTTCAGGACCAGGTATGGCGCGGACATTTCCCGCTGGTATGAGAAGCCCCTTGCCATGCTGAAGGAGAGGGGACTTCTGAAAGAAGAAAAGAATCATTTATTTCTGACGTATCACGGGGCGGCGCTGGGGAATTTCGTATTCGAACAGTTTTTGCTGGATTAAAATAAGGGCAGAGGAAAATTTCAGTGAATTTTTTCTCTGCCCCTTTCCTTTTTCATGGTTGTGTTTTATCATAAGGGTAACCTTTTAATTTCACAGGTTTCTTATGAGGCATTGCGGCTTCCGTGACTGGATGGTCACTTGCTGTGGTGCTCTTTTTTGTTGGAGGGGATATTATGCCGGTTTCTTACATGGAAGTCAATTTAAGCGCTCTTCGTCACAATCTTCGGGTCATCCGTCAGCATCTGCCAAAGGAAGTAGAATGCCTGGCTGTAGTCAAAGCCAATGCCTATGGTCATGGGGCCGTGGAAGAACTTCGTTTGGCCCTGGAAGAAGGCTATACGTCTGCTGCCGTAGCCCGGGTGGAAGAAGGACAGGAACTTCGCGATGCCGGCTTTACCTGCCCCATTTATGTGCTGGGCCTGCCCCTTCCGGAAGATATGCCCATCGGCGTCAATAAAGACCTGATCCTGCCGATAGATGATACGGTGGATCTGGATTCCCTGGAATGCATCGCCGCTGTTTCCAAAAAAGTAGTGGACGTCATGCTTCCCATCGATACGGGCATGAACCGCATCGGTACCCATCCGGAAGACGTTCCTGCGCTTCTTGAAAAACTGAAGAAATATCCGCACATTCATATCAAAGGGACCTTCACCCATATGGCTACGGCCGACCATAAGGAAAAAGACGCAGCCCTGAAACAGCTGGACCGTTTCGATGAAGCCATTTCCCATATGCCCGTGGACAAGGATTTTGTCATTTCCTCTGCCAACAGCGCCGGCGTCATCGATATCCCGAGAAGCTGGCACACCCTGGCAAGACCGGGCATCATTCTCTATGGACCCCAGCCTTCCGACGTGATGACGAATAAACTGGATCTCCAGTATGCCATGCGCATCATCAGCCATGTCACCCATGTGCAGACCCTTCACAAGGGGGAAGCCATCGGTTATGGCGGAACTTATGTGGCAGAAAAGGACATGAAGACCGCGACCATTCCGATCGGTTATGCCGACGGCTATCCGCGCTGCCTCTCCAATAAGGGAGCTGTCCTCATCAATGGGAAACGATGCCCCATCGTAGGCCGTATCTGTATGGATCAGTTTATGGTGGCCTGCGGCAATGATGTGGAGCCGGGGGATGAAGTCGTCCTCATGGGCCGTCAGGGAAAAGAAGAAATTTCCCTCGATGAAGTAGCTGTCACGGCAGGAACCATTCCTCATGAAATCACCTGCGACCTGAAGCGCATCCCGAGACTCTTCGTGGATATCGATTACGATAAGAACTGCTGATTCAATCAAAAAAGCTGTGAAACGGAAATTTCCGCTTCACAGCTTTTTTATTGTGATCAATCTGGAAGCCGGGGACCTGCCGGAACCGGTCAAAAAGGCAATAAAAAATCCCACGACAGTTCGTGGGATTTGATGTCTGGTGGATCATCAGGGGTTCGAACCCCGGACACCCTGATTAAGAGTCAGGTGCTCTGCCAGCTGAGCTAATGATCCGTTCAACGAATGATATAATATCATCTTTCTTTTGCCCTGTCAAGCTTTTTTTAAAACTTTTTCGGGCGCCGCCTGTTGACTGGCGATGTAGATACTATACCACAGGGCGGGGGGATTTGACAAGTCGGAATTGACAGGGGAGGTCAGTAATGAATGCCGTACTTGTGCTTCAATTCTTCAATGTCCTTCCTCATATCCTGATCGCACTGAAGAAGGGCAGCCTTCAGGTTCGGCATATGGGAGCGGGCCAGGAAGGCTTTCTTGGCGCTTGCCATTTTATAGATGTGGGCGAGTTCCTTTTTGTAGGAGGCCATGAATTCCTGCAGCTCTTCTTCCGAGAGCTCTTCCATTTCTTTATTTTCCATATCTTGATCCATCGCTGTCTCCTTACGGAAAAAGTCCTTACACCGGAGGGCATAAGGACTTTCTATATAAACCGGCATGCCGGCTGATGACTGGTGCGTCTAGAGGGATTCGAACTCTCGACACCTGGTTCCGGAGACCAGTGCTCTATCCACTGAGCTATAGACGCTTAACAGAATGAATTATACCATATTTCCTTCAGAGTGGAAAGTACTATTTTCATTTTCAGCTGTGGCGGGGAGGATTTGCGGATTTTGTCATCCGGTCATGAAGATTTTTGGTAAAAAATTCGTATTTTTTGTTTAAATATGTGTAGATTCAGCCCTTTGCAGCCCTTATTTCCTATTGTTTCTGCTTTATTTATGATAAAATAAACATATATGTTAATCTGCGGAGGTGTACTATGAAATACAGAAGTACAAGAAGTAATGAAACCGTAACGGCGGAAGAAGCGCTCATCAAAGGGCTTGCCGATGACGGCGGCCTTTATGTGCCGGAATTCCTGCCGGAGCCTTTCCTCGATGCCCAGGCATTGAAGAATCTTTCCTATGAAGAACTGGCTTCTTTCGTCCTTTCCCATTTCCTTACGGATATCCCGGAAGCGGAACTTAGGAAATTGACTCACAATGCCTATACCGGCACTTTTGAAACCAGTGAGATCGTTCCGGTGAAAACCCTTTCCGAATCCTTCTCCATGGCGGAAATGTTTCATGGCCGCACCTGCGCTTTCAAGGACCTGGCTCTGTCCCTTTTCCCTTACCTTCTGGTGTATGCAAAGAAGCAGGAAAAGGACGGGAAGGAAATCCTGATCCTTACCGCTACGTCCGGCGATACGGGCAAAGCGGCTCTCGAAGGCTTCCGCGACGTGCCGGGCGTTCATATTATGGTCTTCTATCCTTCCCATGGCGTATCGCCGCTCCAGAAGGACCAGATGCAGAAACAGCTGGGAAACAACGTCAAAGTCGTGGGCATCGAAGGCAATTTTGATGATGCCCAGGGAACGCTGAAACAGGTATTCAGCAGTGACCTCCGCAAAGAGGAGGCAGAAAAAGGAGTCCTCTTCTCCAGTGCCAATTCCATCAACATAGGCAGACTTCTTCCGCAGGTGGTTTACTATGTATGGATCTGGCTGAAACTTTTGAAGAGCGGTTCCATCGGACCCAGGGAAGAATTCAATGTGGTCGTTCCCACGGGCAACTTCGGCAACATCCTGGCTGCCTGGATTGCCAGGAAGATCGGCACTCCCATCGGGCAGCTGGTCTGCGCATCCAATGAAAATAAAGTGCTTTCCGATTTCTTTGAAACCGGTACCTATGACGTCAATCGTGAATTCTACATGACCGAAGCGCCGTCCATGGATATCCTTGTATCTTCCAATTTTGAACGGTTCCTCTATTTCCTCACGGGCTCCACGGACGAAGTGAAAACGGATATGGAGGCTTTGAAAAATACCGGGAAATATGAAGTTTCCGGAGAGGCCCTGGAAAAGGCAGGTCTGGAAATGATGGGCGGGTGGGCAGCCCCGGAGGCCATGAGGAAAGCCATGACCGATGTGTATGAAAAGTACGATTACCTTATGGATCCCCATACCGCCGTAGCCTATGCGGTTTACGACAAGCTGCGCCGGACGGGGAAAATCACCCGCCATACCCATACGGTCATTATTTCCACAGCCCATCCTTACAAATTCCCGGGGGTCGTGGCCAAAGCGCTGGGCCTTGAGGAAAAGGAAAGTCCCTATGATACGCTTCGGGAAATCGAAAAAGCGACGGGCATTGCCATTCCCCGTCAGCTGGGCGAACTGGAACAGAGAGAAAAGCGGTTCACCGACACCGTGGAAAGAAAGGATATGGCAGAAACCATCAGGGCCTACGCAGATACAATTATAAAATAATAATCGAGGTCTTTATGCATGAAGTATCGGAACTGGGATGAAAAGGGGGAGAGGAAGTTCAGGCTGGCCCTGCTGGGCCTGCTTGTGCTGGTGCTTGTTTCCATCCACTTCATTGACCCCACTTTTTATCCTACCGTTTATCATTTATCTAAGGACGGGGACCTCCGGGGGACCATTCATTACCTGAAAAGCTTTGGCATCTATGCCGCAGCCATGAGTTTCTTTATCGATGTGGTCATCAATATCGTCGGTTTCCTTCCGTCTATTTTTATTTCCACTGCCAATGGCCTGATTTTCGGCCTCTTCTGGGGCATCATCATTTCCTGGCTGGCAGAGACGGTGGGAGTATACATTTCCTTCTATGCCATGAGGGTCCTGTTCCGAGGCATGGCGGCCGCTATCATTGCCAGAAGCAAAACTTTGCAGAAACTGGATTCCTACGATTCCTGGCAGGCCATGGCCCTTGCCCGTGCGATTCCCTATATGCCAAACGGCCTTGTCACTGCCATTGCCGCTTTATCCAGCATGCATTTCCGCCACTATGCCCTGGGCTGTCTCATCGGTAAGCTTCCTTCCACGGCGCTGGAAGTGGTGTTGGGCCACGATATCGTCCATCTGGGAGAAAATTCCCTGCGCCTTACGGTGCTGGTGATCCTGATTGGAGCTATTTATGGGGGAATCTGGTATTACAGCCGAAGAAGGAAACAGAAATCTGAAAAATCAAGAGATAAAAAGTAAAATAAAAAGAACTGTGCTATCCACAGTTCTTTTTTTTGGTGTAAAGAAAACCCCCGGATAGTCCGGGGGTTCAGTATTAGCTTTAGCGGTGATTTTCCAAAGACTAAACAAAAAACCTCCCATGATATAGAATATGGTAATGCGGTCTGCAAGCTGCCTTATC
>DKQZ01000108.1:36600-37111 GCA_002471975.1 Dialister sp. UBA7295
CATATAGTATTTGCACCCAAATATAGACGCAAAGCATTTTACGGAAAAAGAAGAGCAGAAATAGGGAAAATTTTAAGAGAGTTATGTAAGTGGAAAAATGTAAATTTAATAGAGGGAGAAGCATGTCCAGATCATATACATCTATTGGTGGAAATACCGCCCAAATTGAGTATATCCAAATTTATGGGATTTCTGAAAGGGAAAAGCAGCATAATAATATTTGAGAAATGGGGAGATGCAAAATTCAAATACAGGAATAGGCAATTTTGGTGCAGAGGATATTATGTGGACACAGTTGGAAAGAACGAAAAGATGATTGCAAAATATATCCAAAACCAATTAAGAACGGATGAGGAAGAAGACGTAGAAGGGGACTTATTTGACCCGTTCACGGGTCGCAAGCAATAATATGCAAGTGACAGAAGCACAAGCGCGTTAACGCGCAGCCAGTAATAAAAGGCCCTTGTGGCCGCATGTGAAGAACCACCAGCTATGCTGGTGGATTTCTTTT
>DKQZ01000049.1 GCA_002471975.1 Dialister sp. UBA7295
TCGTCCCCTGTTATGAAGTGACCGGTGTCAAGGGGTAATTTGCAGAATTTTTCATCGATTCACTTTTGGAGCCATGCATCAGGGTGATCCCTGATGCCATCTGAGAAGGACCTTGAATTATGGACTGAACGGCATTTGGCCATTCTGTTATTCGCGGATTGGTTACCAAGCAGGCTAATGGTTTCGCCGAGGAGTTCTTGAATCTCACATCGTGGATCACTGTAATTGTGCCAACACAGGGGACGTCAAGAATACTCTACCAGTGCCATTGTCCAGGGCCCTTCTCACATGCCATCAGAGGCTTTCCGATGCATGCTGCCAATATTCTCTTTTGGTTTTACCCGGCCATCTTTGATGGCCGCTTTCTATTCACCACATGATGGGATGACATCTGTCAAGGGCGAAGCCGCGTCAGCGGTGCGTCAGCACCCTTGACTGATGGCTTCCCATCATGTATAAAACGTTAAGATTACGACTTAGTTACCTTCAAAAAATGGTTATGCTGCCGGCATAATTTTTCCCATCGCCATGCCCCAGATGAATTCAGCCAATTCCCTGGCTACTGCTACTATGGCTATATTTTTGGTCTTACCGCGCTCCATGAGTCTTCTGTACTTTGTATACACTCTTCTACTACATTTGTCGGCATAGGCTATGACTTCCTGGGATTCTCCATTTTGCCTTGCTTTTAATGCCTTGGATTTATACCCCAGGTGTCCCTGGCAGGCCGCCTGGGCTGCCTCTATCAGCAGTGTCCGCAGATGCCTGTTTCCGGCCTTTGTGATTGGAAGGAATTTCTGGTCAGAACCTGTCGTGTGCTGCCCGGGGACAAGTCCAAGGAAGGCTGCGAATTGCGGTGCTTTTTCAAATCGCCTGAAATCGCTGACTTCTGCAATTAATGCCATTGCCGTGTATGTCTTGATCCCCTTGATGCAGCACAGCCTCTTTACCAGTTCCCTGTATTTTTCACCTTCTGCAATTTCTTCAATGCGTTGATTCATCCTTTCAAGCTTTTCGCTGATCCGGTAATAGGAATCCATATACTCGCTCATGGTTTCAATATCCAGACCCTCAAATTTCAGGGACAGAAGCCATTTCATGTAAATATGGGTCCATTTGGCCTTCGAGGGATCGTAATGGTAGCCATGCTTATTGCAGAATCCGACAATCTGCTGCTTTACCTTTGTCAGCTGGTCTCTGTGATCGTCACGTGCCCGTATATAGCTGACAACAGATTCGTCTTCTTCAGTGGGAACATGCACATAGGACAGGTTGCCATCGGCCATGGCTTTAGCAATGATTCGGGCATCAATACGATCTGTTTTAATGCATTTTTTCCCTTTCTGGGTGGGAAGTGTTGTGGGAGCGATAACTCTGCATTCAATGCCTTTTGCTGCAAGTGCACGCTGCAGGGAGAATCCCAGCCCGCCGGCTTCGTATCCGCAGACAAACTTTACATTCGCATCAGTTGGGAAGCGCTTTCTAACGGCTTCAATGAATTTGACAATATTTCGTGGATCTGCAGAAACTCTCAGTTCCCAAAGTATCTTGTCTTCGATCATTGCTGTACCATCGAAGTACCCCTTCAAAAGTGCAATAAGAGAGTAAGATTCATTGTGGACATCCGCACCAACATAAACTAAACTATTCATAGTGACCTCCGTTTGCGTGTAGGTAATTCCCTGTTCGGGATGGGTTATTGGCTGACTCCATTGTACAGGGTGAATCCACGAATGTGCAAACCGGAGGTCACTTCATATTATCCCACCGGCTTCGCCGGAGCTCCCCTTTCGAGGGGAGCCTTTTCGCGTACGGTTTTCGTCAATTCCGATGAAAACCGTACCGCATAAGTCCCATTTTCTCCATGACAAGGTATATTTCCTTCCCGATCCCGCCCGCCTGACGACATCCAAAGCCAGCAAGTACAAGGCTGACTTCCCGATCCCGCCCGTCTGACGACATCCAAAGCCAGCAAGGATAGGACTAACTTCCCGTTACCGCTCGCCTGGAGACATCCAAAGCCAACAAGTACAAGGCTGACTTCCCGATACCGCTCGTCTGACGACATCCAAAGCCAGCAAGGATAGGACTAACTTCCCGTTACCGCTCGCCTGGCGATATCCAAAATCAGCAAGTACAAGGCTGACTTCCCGATCCCGCCCGCCTGGCGATATCCAAAATCAGCAAGTACAAGGCTGACTTCCCGATCCCGCCCGCCTGGCGATACCCAAAATCAGCTTGGACAGGGCTAACTTCCCGGTATTGCTCGTCTGACGGAATAGGAGCCTCGCACGTACAAGGCTAACTTCCCGTTCCCGCCCATGACTATTTCCCCCGGGTAACTACCCCCTTGCAATTTCATTTCCTTTGTGTTACAGTATTTCCAATACATCAAATACGATGATGGGAAGCAATAGATTTTCCTCCTTACTTGCAGAGAGCCATGGCCGGGTGAAACATGGCAGAAGTGGAAATCGAACTCGTCCCGGAGCTGCAGCGCTGAATGGAGTAGGCCCTGCCGGAATCTGACCGTTATCAGCATGAGTGCATGCCTCTGGCATGAATAAGAGTGGTACCGCGAGTCCTTCGTCTCTTGACGAGGGACTTTTTTTATTGGCAGCATGGGAGGTATTTGAAATGGGTATGACAATGACACAGAAAATCCTGGCAAAGCATGCCGGGCTCGATTCTGTGAAGGCAGGAGATCTGATTTACTGCAGGCTGGATCTGGTGATGGCGAATGATATCACTGCGCCCCCGGCGATTGCGGAATTTCGGAAGGTAGGACGGCCGGTTTTTGACAGGGAAAAGATCTGTCTCGTACCGGACCATTTCCAGCCGGCCAAGGATATCAAGTCCGCAGGCCTGGCGAAAATGGTTCGTGATTTTGCTCATGAAAATGGGATTGTGAACTATTTCGAACAGGGCCGGGTAGGCATCGAACATGCCCTTCTTCCTGAAAAAGGTCTGGTAGGACCGGGCATGGTGACCATCGGGGCCGATTCCCACACCTGTACTTATGGAGCTTTGGGAGGATTTTCCACCGGCGTAGGATCTACGGATCTGGGAGTGGCCATGGCGACCGGAGAAGCCTGGTTCAAAGTGCCCGACGCCATCAAAGTTGTCCTGAAAGGGTCCAAACCGGAAGATATCACGGGAAAAGACGTGATCCTGACCCTGATTGGCATGATCGGCGTGGACGGGGCTCTCTATAAATCTCTGGAATTTACGGGGGAAGGGATTTCTTCCCTCTCCATGGCAGACCGCTTTACCATCGCGAACATGGCCATCGAGGCCGGTGCGAAGAATGGCATTTTCCCGGTGGATGAAAAGACGAAAGTTTATATCGAAGGCCGTTTCACGAAGCCTGTGGAAATATATACAGCTGATGACGATGCCCACTACTGTGAGACCGTGGAAATCAACCTGTCCGGCATGAAACCGGTGGTTTCCTTCCCGCACCTGCCGGAAAATACGAAAGTCATCGGCACCTTCGGGGAAATCAGAATCGATCAGGTCGTCATCGGGTCCTGCACGAATGGGAGACTGGAAGACCTGGCCATTGCGGCAAGGATTTTCGAAGGTCACAAAGTTCACCCGAATGTCCGCTGCATCGTCATCCCGGCAACCCCCACGATTTACCTTCAGGCCATGCATGCAGGCTATATTGAAACGTTCATCAACGCCGGCTGCGCCGTTTCCACACCCACCTGCGGGCCCTGTCTGGGCGGATACATGGGGATCCTTTCCAATGGGGAACGGTGCGTTTCCACCACAAACAGAAACTTCATCGGCCGCATGGGGCCCACGGATTCTGAAATTTACCTCGCCGGACCCCAGGTAGCCGCAGCGAGTGCGATTCTGGGACGGATTGCCGTCCCGAAGGAGGTTAAGTAAGATGGCTGAAATCAGAGGAAAAGTTTGGCGCTACGGCGACAATATCGATACAGACGTAATCATTCCCGCCAGGTATCTGAATACCTTCGATCCGAAGGAACTGGCTTCTCACTGCATGGTGGATATCGATCCTACTTTTGCACAGAAGGTACAAGCCGGGGATATCATGGTGGGAGGCAAGAATTTCGGCTGCGGATCCTCCCGTGAACATGCGCCGGTGGCCATCAAGGCCAGTGGAATTCCCGTAGTCATTGCCTCTTCTTTTGCCCGCATTTTCTATCGGAATGGGATCAATGTGGGTCTGCCCCTTCTGGAAATAGGGGATGACGTGGAAAAAATCCATGCGGGAGATGAACTCTCCGTCGATATTTCCAATGGAAAAATCGTGGATATCACCACGGGAGAAACTTTCCAGGCCCCGCCGCTTCCCGGTTTCATTCAGGATATCGCAAAGGCCGGCGGCCTCATCAATTATGTAAAGGAGTACAGATAATATGAAACATATCGTAGTCATTCCGGGCGACGGCATCGGCACCGAAGTCACCGATTCTGCTGTGGAAGTCCTGAAGAAAATTGATGAAATATATAAAATCGGTCTCACTTACGAATGGAAAGACGCCGGCGGCGCTTCCTATGATCAATACGGCGTGCCCCTGACGGAGGATACCATCGAAGCCTGCCGGAAGGCCGATGCCATCCTCTTTGGCGCCGTGGGTGGAGACCAGTGGGATCATCTGGAACCCTCCCTTCGTCCGGAAAAGGCGATCCTGGGCCTTCGGAAATCCCTGGGCCTTTACGTGAACCTCCGTCCCGTAAGGATTCAGGATTCCATGATCGAATATTCTCCTTTGAAACCGGAAATCGCAAAGGGCACGGACATCCTGATCGTCCGTGAACTGGTGGGCGGCATTTATTTCGGGAAGCGCTGCGAATCGGAAATCGTAAATGGCGCCGAACAGGCCTGGGACGTGGAGAAATACTCGGTGCCTGAAGTGGAGCGGATCACCCGGTTTGCCATGGAAGCAGCCCGAAAGAGAAAAGGCCACGTCACCAGCGTGGATAAATCCAACGTCCTTGCTTCTTCCCGCCTCTGGAGAAGAACGGTCATCAAACTTCATGACGAAGAATACAAAGACGTCCGTCTGGACCATATGTATGTGGATAACTGCGCCCAGCAGTTTGCCATCCATCCATCTTCCTTCGATGTCGTCGTGACGAGCAATATGTTTGGAGACATCCTTTCCGATGAAGCTGCCGTCCTCTCGGGATCTATCGGAATGCTCCCCTCCGCATCCATCGGTGAAGAAACCAGTCTCTATGAACCTATCCACGGATCCGCTCCGGATATCGCAGGAAAAGGCATTGCCAACCCCATTGCTACCATCCTCTCCGCAGCCATGCTCTTAAGGTATTCCCTCAATGAAGACAAAGCAGCCGATGCCATCGAAAAAGCAGTGAACGATACCCTGGAAGAAGGCTATCGGACCGGAGACATTTACCGCGAAGGTATGAAACGGGTCGATGGGAAAGGGATGAAAGAGGCGATTCTGGCACATCTGGGATGAGCCGTTAGCCGCTAGCCGTTAGCCGTTAGCCGTTAGCCATTAGCCGCCAGCCGCTAGCCGTTAGCCATTAGCTATTAGCCTCATGGCTGAGATATCGCAAAGTTTTAGAAATAACCTTATTTACAAAAAACGCTGAAGCAGAACCACATTCTGTTTCAGCGTTTTCGTTTGTCAGCACTTTTGGTAAACAGCTAACTGCTCCCGCCATCATTTCCCGAATGGCTTATATCCCTCTTTGAAAAGCGTCATCATCTCGTTTGTCAGGGAAAAGTCATCGCTCTGGAGGATGATTTCTTTCCGCCCTGCCCAGAAGGCGTGGTCCAGTTCCATGCCGTCCACATGAATTTCCGGATTTCCATGGACCTCACACCAGAAGCCCGAGAGGATGTCTGCCGCCGTAGCCCAGGGCTGGGATTTGTAGTATTTCAGGTTTGTGACGGCAAGGCCTGTCTCCTCCATCACCTCCCGCTTTACCGTTTCCTCGATGGTTTCCCCGATTTCCGTATACCCGGCCACCAGGGCATACTGCGCCTGCGGGCGGTTCGCATAATGGGTGAGGAGGAGTTTGTCTTCCCAGACGACAGCGGCAATGATGGCGGGATTGAGCCTTGGGTAAATGATATTTCCACAATGAGGACAAATTCTTGCCCTTTCGATGGGGGAAGGCTCCGTCTCACATCCGCAGGCGCCGCAGAAACGGTTATTTCTCATCCACCTTTCGATGTGCCCCGCCGTCCAGACGGCATAGATTTCCTCTTTGGGTAGATTTTTCCGGCTCCGAAGGTCCCGGAGGGTCAGCCATTCCCCTTCCGGAAAGACCTGCCGCTCACTTTCAGCAAGAAAACAGGAAATCCCGTCCAGGGAAAAGAGGTAAGTCACCTTTTCCGAGGGAAGCTCGTTATACAAAGGCAGCATGGAAGGGCGGCGGGTCTGGAGGAATATTTTATTTCCATGAAAATAAAAAATCCGGCTCCTGTCATCGGGCATGGCCTTTGGGTTATAATGATTATCGAGATGATGAGGGAAAATGTCCTGTATCATGGCTGGTCCTTTCGTTTTTTCTATAGTCTACGGGAGAAACCGCTCCCCTGCAAGGAGGAAATATGAAATCTTTCAAGAAGACCATTCTTGCTTTTGCCGCCCTTTTGGCTATTTCCGTGCCTTCCGCCTTCGCCTGCACCCTTTGGGGTGCCAATGGAAGTGAAGTAGAAGGAGGAGGGACCATTCTCGTAAAGAATCGGGACTGGGTGCCCCAGTACCAGGAAATGAAGTATGACAAAGGGGAGAAATACCGGTATTACGGTCTTTACGGGGGAGACGAAAAGAAAATGTTCCTCCGCGGCGGGGTCAATGAAAAAGGACTTGCCGTCTTCTCGGCGGCTGCCAGCGTGATCCCGAGAAAAGAAAGAAGGGAAATGGGACATTCGAAGAAAAGCGCTCTCCGCGAAATCCTCGGTTCCTGCGCCACGGTAGAAGAAGCGCTGGAAAAGACAGCGTATTTCAAAGGACCCAAATTCCTCATGATCGGCGACGCCCGTTCCCTGGTCTATGTGGAAATAGGGGCTGACGGCGCCTATCAGATCAAAAGGGTGGAAAACGGGACTCTCGCCCATACGAACCACTACCTTTCCCCGGACTTCGGCGCATTGAACAGAAGACTCCGTCCCTCCACCACGAAACGCCTTTCCCGTATTTCCGAACTTCTTTCTGAAAGCCATGAACCCTGGGCCCTCTGGGACATGACCGCCTTCGGCGCTGATCCCGTCCTCTGGCGGAAAGGAGAAAAAGTGGAAACCCTCGCCACTATCGGCGTGTGGCTCCATGAAGACGCATTGCCCGATATTTACGTGAAAGTTCGCTACAACCCCTGGGACGAAAAAGAAGACGTCTACGAACTGGAAGGAAAAGATTTATTTCCTGCGGAATGAGATTCTTTCGGACCTGTGATAAAATAAAGAAAAACATATTTTAAATGGAGGATATGATGGACGCAATTACCTGCCTCATTTCAAGAAGAAGCATCAGAGAATATACAGCAGAAAAGCTGACCGAAACGGATATCGAAAACGTAGTGGAAATGGCCCAGATGGCCTCCTGCTGGGAAAACACCCAGCCCATCCGCTATGTAGCCATCCTGGATGAAGACCTGAAAAACCGGATTGCCGACGAAGCCGCGAAGAAATACCCCTGGAACCGGGAAAATATCCATGCCGCCCCGGCCCTGGTCATTCTCTGCTGTATCAAAGGCCTCTCGGGCTATGAACCGGACGGAAAACCATCCACGAAAAAAGGCACCCACTGGCAGTCCTTTGACGCCGGCGTGGCGTCGGCTCATTTCTGCCTCGCCGCCACAGCTCTGGGACTGGGGACTCTCATCATGGGACGATATGAAGAAGATAAAATCAAGGAAATACTGGACCTCCCCGAAAATTACGACGTCTCCGCATTAATCGCCATCGGCCACCCCGAAGTCATTCCGGCAGCCAACGAAAGAAAACCGCTCTCTGAAGTGCTTTGCTTTAAGTAAACATTGTCCTGATCATGACCTGAGTCAGTTACGGTATTCGTGAGTTAGCCCCGCCACGGCAAGCCCCGCTTGAGTCTTATTCGAAATTTCGTGATTCGTGACTCGTGGTTCGTGAAGGTGGCAGCCCTGATGGGCTGCCGATTTTTTATGGGAATGTACACAGGCGAGTGGAAAGCGGATTTCGGACTTCGGATTTGGGACTTCGGGAAGGTGGCGCTGCTGATGCAGCGCGAAATTTATATGGGGACTGTATACAGACGAGTTTGAAAATCTCGTACAAGTCGAAAATCATCTGCCCCCTTGGCCAGGGGGCGGCGAGCGGAGCGAGCAGGGGGGTACTATCGCTGCACAGCACATATGAGGCTGACTGATGAAAGGTACCAGAGATCATTGACTCTATCGGAAAAAGCGGGCCCTCCTCGATAGGAGGGCTCCGCGAAGCGGTGGGAGGACGAACTTGTCGAAACCATTCATGGCTGTATCGACGGAAAACGTTCAGAATGATAATCGCCAGGAACTATGATTACGTAACGCATGAAGCTTCTGTGAAACCTGGTATTCTAGCGATAGATAGCCCCCTTCACCGCCTTTGGCGGAGCTTCCCCCGATGGGGGCAGGACATTATCGAGGGCACCATTTTTTAGACATAGTGCCGTTCGTCCCCTCACCGGCTTCGCCGGAGCTCCCCTTTCGAGGGGGCCTTTTCGCGTACCGTTTTCGTCAATTCCGAAGAAAACCGTACGGCATAAGTCTCATTTTCTCCACGGCACATACGAGGCTCATTGCCAAAAGTTACCAGGGATCATTGACTCTATCGGAAAAAGCGTGGCCCTCCTCTCAGCCTCCCCGAAGTTCGGGCAGTCGCCGAAGGCGACGGAGGGGCTGTACTATCGTACAAGTCGAAAATAAGATAAAAGGTACAAGCATCTCGGAGGGCTCCAAGTGAAGCGGTGGGAGGGAACAAGTCGAAAAGATTCAAGGCTGTATCGACGGAAAAAGATCAGAATGATAGTTACTAAGGGATTCATTGTTACGTAATGCATGAAACTTTCGAATCACTTCCCGTTTATGTGATAGACAGCCCCTTCCGCGCCGAAGGAGATCTAGTGGGTCCATGACAGGTCAAAAGGGGATTGAAAGAAAGGGCCCATAAAAATTTCCACTGTATGAGACTTACGATATATGATAAAATATGAAAAATATTAAATTAATTTTGGGAGAGGAAAGTATGGATCTGATTTCTATCGTGGTGCCTATGGCTATAACGGATAATCTTCCTGTCGGTGTAAGTCTGCCGAAAAAATCGGGGGGGGGTAGCGCATAACTTTTCCTCTGCCCTCTATGGGAGAAAATCAGAATTTCATGGCAGCCGGACTTCTACAAGTGACTATCTGCGGGATGGGCTGTCTTTATTGTTCGAATTCAATAAAAAAGAGGCAGACTGTGAGTCTGCCATAAAAAGGCGTGTGAAACGAGCCGGATCTTCGGTACGTTCTGTGTTCACAAGCCTTTTTTATCGTGCAATGAACATTGCCTTCGGGAAGGAGGCAGTGATTCCGTGAATTACGATAAAGTCATCATTGGTGCGGGACTTTATGGTCTCTATGCTGCTTTGCAGAGTGCCAGGCAGGATGAAAGGCAGCGGATTCTGGTTCTGGAAAAGGACAGCGCTCCTTTTATGCGGGCCACTTTTATCAATCAGGCCAGAGTACATATGGGCTATCACTATCCCCGTTCCCTTTCTACGGCTTCCAAGTCAGCCCATTATTTCAAGCGGTTTATGCATGACTTCGCTTTCTGCTGTCTCACGACTTTTGATCAGGTCTATGCGACAAGCAGTCAGTTTTCCTGGACCAATGCCGAGGAGTTCAGGAAATTCTGCTGGGCAGCAGGGATTCGGTGTGATGATATCAGCCCAACGAAATATTTCCGCCCTGGCATGTGCGATGGCACTTTTCTGACGGAGGAATATACCTATGATGCCCATATCCTTCGGGATTATCTGCTATCTGAAATTTCCAATTATCCCGGGATCGAAATCGGTTATGGCGTAAGGCCGGAAATGATTGAGCAAAAGGGAAATGTGTACAGCATCAGGATTGGAAATGATGAAATCTGCACACCCTACCTTTTGAATGCCACTTATGCAAGTACCAATGAAATCAATACCATGCTGGGCTTTGAACCTTTCAAGATCAAGTATGAACTTTGTGAAATCATCCTTTGTACGGTCAATGATGCACTTCGGAATGTCGGACTGACTGTGATGGATGGGCCCTTTTTCTCCATTATGCCCTTCGGCAAAACAGGTTATCACTCATTGACTTCCGTCACTTTTACCCCTCATGTGACCAGTTATGATACACTGCCGACTTTTGACTGTCAGAAAGCTTCCAACGGTTATTGCTGCCCAGAATGTCTGGGCAACTGCAATGAATGTCCGGCGAAACCAAAGAGTGCCTGGCCCTATATGAGCAGCCTGGCAAGGAAATACATGAGGCCGGAGTATGAATTCCACTACGATCATTCCCTGTTTTCCATGAAGCCAATCCTTAAAGCTTCGGAAATAGATGATTCCCGGCCCACCGTTGTCCGAGTCTTTTCCACGAATCCGACTTATGTCGCGGTTTTATCAGGCAAAATCAATACGGTCTATGATCTGGATGAGGTGCTGTCAATATGAAAGAAAAGAATTTCGTTTCCGCAGTAGTTTATGCACGAAACTGTGAGACAAATATTAAGCCGTTTCTGACCCATATCTGCGATTATCTCGATTCCAATTTCCTGAATTATGAAGTGGTATGTGTCAATGATGCGTCAGAAGATAAGACGGCAGAAGAAATAAAATCTTTCGCTTCAGAAGGGCATGGGACAGTCACCCTGCTCACCATGAGCTATTTCCAGGGACTCGAACTGGCCATGGATGCCGGTGTCGATCTGGCTATAGGCGATTTTGTATATGAATTTGACAGTACCATTCTTTCCTGGGGAGAAGGGCTGCTGCGAAAAGTTTATGATCACTCTCTAACCGGATTTGACATCGTTTCAGCCTGCCCTGAAAACAGCGGGCATAAGGAAGCAGCTCTCTTTTATCAACTGTATAACAAGTATTCCCGTTCGCAGTATAAAATCCGTACTGAAAGTTTCCGTCTGTTGTCCCGCCGGGCTATCAACAGAGTCCGTGCCATGAGTCGTACATTACCCTATCGTAAAGCAGTCTATGCAAATTGCGGCCTCAAGACAGACGCTATCATGTATGCTCCTCTCTGCCCGATTCCAAAGGCAACTGATGTGGAACGAACTAAACAGAAAGAAATCGCTGTAGACGCATTAATCCTGTATACAGATACTTTTTATCGTCTATCCCTTGGCTTTTCAATTTTCATGATGCTTGTGGCGATACTGACGGGCCTTTATACGGTAGTACTTTACCTCACGGCTCATCCTGTAGCCGGGTGGACGACCACCATGTTATTTCTGGCGGTAGGATTCTTTGTACTGATTTTGACATTAACCATCGCTATTCGCTATCTGTCACTGATTTTAAAAACAGTCTTTACCAGACAGAAATATGTGGTGGAATCCATCGATAAATTATCATGAAGATATTAAATAACCGGCTCGCTGAAATCATTCGGTTCTGTATCGCAGGGGGCATAGGGTTTATCGTTGATTATGGCGTTCTCTACCTTGCCACAGAATATCTGGGGATACCGTATCTCGTTTCTGCAGCTATATCATTTACACTGGCAGTCATACTGAACTACTGGCTTTGCCTCGTTTTCGTTTTCAAATCATCCGGCAGGCAGACTGTAAAACAGATACTCGCATTCTTCATCGTCAGTGTGATCGGCCTGGGACTGAACCAGCTTTGCATGTGGTTCCTCGTAGAGCAATGCGGACTGTGGTATATGATTGCAAAATTGGTGGCAACAGCAATAGTAACAATCTGGAATTATGTGATGAAACGAATCACCATAAAAAGCTGATGATTGAAATAAAAGGAGTTTCCACGATGACTAAATTCTTGGTAGGATCAACAGGTTTTGTCGGGCAGAACATTGCCAGTGCGACGGATTTTGATGGCTTGTTCCATTCCACAAACATTACTGATGCCTATGGCGCTAAACCGGATTTGCTCGTTTATGCAGGAGTCAGGGCTGAAAAGTTCCTGGCGAATCGGGATGTCAATGCCGATTGGGCTGAAGTGAGCAAAGCAGTAGAAAATATACGTCAGATTGCACCCCGGCAGCTTGTACTTATTTCCACAATCGATGTATGGAAAGATCCTGTCAGGGTCTATGAGGATGACGCCGTCACTACCGAAGGACTTCATCCTTATGGCCTGAATCGATATAAACTGGAGCTGGCTGTCCGTGAACTGGTGCCGGACTGCCTGATTGTTCGCTTGCCGGCACTTTACGGGAAAGGCCTCAAAAAGAATTTTCTCTATGATATGATGACGCTTGTTCCATCGATGCTTAAGAATGAAAAATATCAGGAGTTGAGTAGCGAATCAGTACTTATTTCGAAAAGTTATACTCCGCAGAACAATGGCTTTTGGAAATGTCTCTATAAATCCGGGGATCCAACCAATGCGGAATTGAAGAAAGAGTTTGAAAATCTTGGCTTTACTTCTTTAGCATTTACAGACAGTCGGGCTCAATACCAATTTTATAATTTGTCTCATTTATGGAAAGATATTCAGTTTGCTCTGGATCATCATATCCGTTTGCTTCATTTGGCAACAGAACCGGTTAAAGCTGCCGAGATATTCAAGTATGTATATGGGAAAGAATTTACTAATCAATTATCTGGTCCGGTTCCCTGCTATGATTATCGGACCCGGTATGCGTCAGGCTTTGGTGGCAGGGACGGTTACATAGAAAATAAAGAGTCCGTTTTAGCTGGGATTCTTGGTTTTGTAAAATCACAGGGAGGTAAAGAGTCATGAAGCTGGCAGCATCAAATATTGGATGGCTGGCAAAGGATGATCATGAAGTATTGTCCTTCCTGCAGGCTCAGGGATTTTCAGGACTCGAAGTGGCTCCCGGCCGTGTGGTAGAGGGGAATCCATACGACCATTGGCAGGAAGCATCTGATTTCGCAAAGAAAGTTCATCGGGATTTTGGATTGAAAATCGCCTCCATGCAGTCCATCTGGTTTGGTCGACAGGAAAATATATTTCGCAGCAAAGAGGAACGGGAAACTCTTTTGAAAGTAACTTTCAAAGCTATCGATTTTGCTTCGGCTATGGAATGTACCAATCTTGTTTTCGGCTGCCCGGGACAGAGAAATATGGAACCTCTGGGACAGGAAGAAATAGCAAAAGAATTTTTTCTTAAAATTGGTGATTATGCAGCTTCTCATGGTGTGGTTTTTGCGCTGGAAGCGAATCCGCCTATTTATCATACCAATTTTATGAATCATACAAAGGATGTGCTGGAATGGGCATCCATGCTGAATCATCCGGGAATTGCAGTCAATCTGGATATTGGGACTATGGTAGAAAATAAGGAATCTGCAGAGCTCCTTCAGGGGAAAGTCAATCTGATTCATCATGTTCATTTAAGTCATCCTTACCTGGAACCAGTGCCTGCTTTGGAACTGCATAACGAAGTCAAAGAAGGGCTTCAGGCAGAAAATTATAAAAATTATGTATCTCTGGAAATGAAGGCTGGAGATTTGATAGTTTGGAAAAAATCTGCTGCTTACCTTGCGGAGGTATTTCAGAAATGATGCATGAGAGAATCCCCGGTATCCCAAGGTTTGAAGAAGATTCCTGGCATGATAAGCGTCATGATTATGCTTTGTGCATACCTGTCATTAATGAGGGAAAACGGATATATCATGAACTGGAACGCGCCCAGGCTGCTGGAGTAGACAAGGCTGTTGACATCATCATATGTGATGGTGGGTCGAAAGATGGAAGCACAAGTCGTGAAATTCTGGATCCGCTAGGAGTGAATACTCTACTGACCAAAAGAGATTCCGGTAAGCAGGGAGCCCAGCTTCGTATGGGCTTTTACTGGGCTCTCCAACGTGGATACAAAGGAATCGTTACTATTGATGGCAATGATAAAGACAGCATTGAAGATGTGCCCAAATTTGTTGATAAGCTTGAGGAAGGCTACGATTTCGTACAGGGATCACGGTTTCTTCCCGGAGGGACAGCAGTCAGGACTCCGAAAATCCGTTATGTGGCAGTACGGCTGATTCATGCGCCGGTTATCTCGCTCACTGCGGGGAAATGGTATACCGATACCACCAATGCATATAGGGCTTATTCAAGAAGATATCTGATAGATAGCAGGGTTCAACCATTGCGGGATGTATTTCAGTCCTATGAATTACTGGCTTATCTTTCTGTAAGAGCAGACCAGTTGGGCATGAAGACTTGTGAAATCCCGGTGAAGAGAATTTATCCACCGGCCGGCAAAACGCCAACGAAAATCAGCTTCTTCGGCGGGAATTGGGATTTGTTGCGGACACTTTTTAAAAACCTTTTTGGGGCTTATAAGCCTTCGAAAGGTAAGTAATTCATAATCAGGAGGTATTTTAGATGCCCAGGATACACTCGACCAGGGTATATTGGTTTATTCTTTTTGTCTTTTTCACTATAGTATTCAAATTTAACTGTCTGGATCCCTATGATAAGGTAGCAAATTTCCAGCTTGACAGTGAGGAACTGGCAGTTGGGTCTTATGCGGCTTCATACTATCAATTGGATAAAAAATGGTTTGGTCTGGGAAGGCTGAACAGCAAGGACGTTAAGAGCACAACAGAAAAAGGCAATAGAGATTGGAACACAAGTGAAAAAATATACAGGCAGAAAGATGCAGATAAAAATCATCTGTCTTTTGGCCCCTATGGAAGCCAATTGGGTTGGCAGGGGCAGTTTTATTCCTTGATTAGCAAGCACATTTACTTCAAAAATATCAAATCCATTTTTCAGTACATGAACTGCTTGCTGCTGTCAGCAACGATACTAGGAATCGTTTATTTATTGATTTCGAAATACGGGAAAAAACTGGCCGCCATTTGGGGAATTGTATTTATCCTATCGCCATGGATCGTTAATTTTGCCAAAAATCTGTATTGGGTAGAATTTACCTGGTTCCTGCCTATGCTGGTGGGCCTTGCTGCAGTTTCGCCCCAAATACATATAAAGCATAAAAATATGGTTTTGGCTTTACTGGCATTCTTAACTATTGGAATAAAAGCTTCTTGTGGTTATGAATATATTTCCACCGTTATGGCAGGCATGGTTTTATTTCCTGCAACCGATATGATTTATTATGCGGCTTCTGGGGATAAGAACAAGGCGAAAGAACTCCTGAAAATCATTCTTTCACTGGCACTGGGAGGACTTGCCGGATTCTTTGCTGTCATGTGCATTCATGCTTATTACAGGGGGAATGGAAATATAATCTCCGGACTCATCAATATCTATCATCGGGACATTCTGAGGCGGACCGTATTGGGAAGCCAAAATAATTTCAATAGTACGAATCCATCTACGATGAGATCGATTAATGCTTCCGTTTTCAGCGTAATACTTACGTATTTCAAGTTTTATACAAATGCTTTCAAGACGGATATCATACTGGGAATCCGGGGCGGTTATTTCATATTGATGACGTTGCTGGCTTTTGGTTTTGCCTGGTTCCGTCACAAAGGAGAACCTATCTTCAGCTATTTGAAAGATAAGGAAATTGTTCTCCTGGTATTGTCTATGATGGCTACGTTATCCTGGATCGTTTTAGCGAAGTCTCATTCCTATATTCATATTCATATGAATTTTGTCCTTTGGTATTTTGGCTATGTGCAGATGTGTATGTATCTCATTGTGGTAGAGACTTTAAGATATCTGAAATTGTATTTAAATAGAAATTAATAGTGTAATCAAATCAAAAAGGACTGAGTAAAATGTTCGCACATTTTACTCAGTCCTTTTTGTGACTTGTTCTTCTCACTTCCGGAAATTCATCCGGAGCTCCCGGGGAATGGTTTCAGGGATCCCGGGTGAATCGTCTTTTGGGATATTTCCACCTTATGAAGATTTGGATATCAACGGCCCATACCTGTGGGGCCCATCTGTGGCCGGCAGGTTTTGCCTTTCCCTTTGCGGAGAGTTCAGGCTATCCTCCGTACCGTCCAACTCTTACATAAACGGATTCCCATCAAATGGATTCATCCCATCCGGTCCTTCCCCTGGGGTTCCGAAGTTTGAGGGAAAGGGGGAGGGGCCGTTGGCGGGGAAATTTCTTTTGTCCTGGTTCCCCGGGGAGGCTGGCTTTGGTTTTCCGGTTTTCTTTCCTTCCCATTCCCAGCTGCCCAGGGGGCAGGCGATGAAGTTCGTATTCACTTCGGTGATGTATTTCCTGATTCCTTCGGGGGTGTCCCAGGTTCTGTTGGTGTACCGTCCCAGGACGAATACCCGGCTTCCTTTTTTGAGATAATTTCCTGCGGCTTCGGCGGTCTGGCCCCAGGCGACGACGGTAATAAAGTCGGTGAGGGTTTTTGTTTCGCCGCCCAGGGTGGTATAGGAGCGGTCTACGGCGACGGAGAAGCGGGCCATCATTTTTCCTGTGTTGGTGGCTTTGATGACGGGGTCTTTGGTGAGGTTTCCCACGATTTCTACCTGATTCATGATGACCTCCTCAGACGGCTTCCCAGGTTTCTTTGCTGCTCATGATCCGGGGGAGGGCTGCCCTGGCATAGATGTCGCAGCGATTGATGAAATCATCTCCCATGAATCCGCGGTCGGAAACGGTGTATTTGAAATTTTTCTTTCCGAAAAGGTCGGCCACCGCACGCCAGAGGTCTATATTCTTCACGGTGCTGCCTTTTGTGGTCTTCCATCCGTTTTCATTCCAGCGGCGGAACCAGCGATAGCGTACTCCGGATTTCACATAGTCTTCGTCCGTATCGATGAAGACAGTTTTGGCGCCGCCCATTTTTTCGATGACTGTCAGCGCTTCCCGAAGGCCCATGAGGTACATCCGGTTCATGGTGGTCCGGACCTGTCCTCCCGAGATGGCTGCGACGCAGGCGCCTTTTTCGTTCAGGATCACTGCGGTATAGGCTCCGGTGTGTTCTCCGTTTTCGTCTACGATGCTGTGGATGCAGATGGTCGGTCTTTCAGGCATTTTTTCGGAGTAAGCCTTGTCCAGCATTTTTACATGGGGTGCCACCGGCGGGACTTTATTCTTCCTGCCGCGGGAGCCGTTTCCTTTCGCTCCGGAGAAGGTTTTCTCTGCGGATACGGGAGTTCTGTTTCCAGAATTTCTTCCAAAGCTTTCATTGACCATTCCTTTGCCAAAGGAACCATTTCTGTTCATTTCATTTCTTTCCATGATAGTCTCCTTCCGGGTTTCCCCGATGACTGGAAAGAGAAAAGCCGCTTTGCATATGCAGTCCAACTGTCCTTATGCCTCAGCTCCGGGGATGTCCCCTTCCTCTCACAGTCCAGGCCCTTGCGGGCTTTCGTCATTACTTAAACCTATATACTCAACAGTTCAACCGCCGTGCAAAACGGCTTTTTCCCGGGGCGCCTCCTTTTCTCGCCCTTTCACTCTTACTATCGGAATGAAAAATGATTTATGGGGATGTTTTTGGAAATATTTTTCAAAAATTTCTTTATTTCCTGTCACAGGGACATTTTTGGTCCCTGCCTGCTATAATAGAAATAAAGATTTCTGCGTTTTGGAAAGGCGGGATACCATGAACGAGAAAAGGGAAAAAGACGATCAGAAGACAGAGCATATGATGTATCTGTGGGACATTCTCTCCCGGGGCGGCGTGCTGACGAAGGCGGAAGTGGCGGAGAAGTTTCATATCCATATCCGCACGGTGAGCCGGTATTTCGATGATATCAGGCGTCATCTGGACCTGAGAAATACGGAGACCGGTCTCCGTCAGCAGCTTATTTATGACAGGAATCAGAAGGTGTACCGCATCGAGAATCTGGAGAATTCCATGGTCTCTCCCGGCGAGCTTCTGGGGATCTGCAAGATCCTGATCGCCAGCCGGGCTTTCCGCAGAAAGACGCTGGAGTCCCTGATGGAAAGGCTCCTGCAGACGGCGGTCTGCCAGAGCGGGCAGGAAGACGTGAAGACTTATATGAAACACGAGCTTTTCGATTATAAGGATCCCTGCCATGGGGAGCCGGACGTGGAAGCTTTGTGGCATATGATCGGCGCCATCAATAAACATCACGTCCTCCGTTTCCGTTACAAGGGAATCCATGATACGAGGGGAAAGATGAAGGAAGTGCAGCCGGAGGGCATGGTTTTCTCGGAGTATTATTTCTACCTCATCGCTACGCCCACGGAGAGCGCGGCAGCGGGGAAAGAGGAAACAAGGGTATACCGGGTGGACCGGATGAGCCATATCGAGGACAGAGAGGAGACTTTTGACGTGGCCTACAGCAGTCGTCTGCGGGAAGGGGTTTTCAAGAACAGTATCCAGTTCATGTATCCCGGGGAGCTGCAGATGGTGCGGTTCATTTACAGCGGGCCTTCCCTGGAAGCCGTCCTTGACCGTCTGCCCACGGCCCAGGCCCGGCAGCAGAAAGACGGGACCTGGCTCGTTACGGACCGGATTCAGGGGGATGGTATCGTCATGTGGTTCCTTTCCCAGGGCAGCATGGTGGAAGTCCTCTATCCCGAAAGCCTCAGGCAGAAATGGCTGGCCGAGGCGGAAAAGATTGTGGAAACAGGGAAGCGCGGCAGGGCAGGAAAAGTTTGACTGCTATTCCGTAACATGACGGATTTCGGACTTCGGATTGGGGATTGCGGGAAGGATATGGACCCCTTGGGAAACCAATCTTATGAAGCGGCCTTTTGGCCGCGGGCGGTTGGCTTCCGGCAGAGTTTGGGGTAACAAAAGAATTACTCGGGATTCCTGGCTGATGAATGCCAACTGTGCCATTTCCATTCATACAACAGGCGGGCTTCCATTTCTGATGCCCGCCACCACCCCGAAATCCGCAATCTGCAGTCCAATTTCGCTTATTTGAGGCATTACTCGTCTCCGAACGAGATGAAAAGAGACGGATTTCGGACTTCGGATTGGGGATTGCGGGAAGGATATAGACCCTTTGGGAAACCAATCTTATGAAGCGGCCTTTTGGCCGCGGGCGGTTGGCTTCCGGCAGAGTTTGGGGTAACAAAAGAATTGCTCGGGATTCCTGGCTGATGAATGCCAGCTGTGCCATTTCCATTCATACAACAGGCGGGCTTCTATTTCTGATGCCCGCCACCACCCCGAAATCAGAAATCCGAAATCTGACTACGCAATGCGGCTTCGCACATTTGTGACCCTGACAGTCACTTACCACTTAAAGAGGTGAGTCCTATGAATCATAAAGAATGGGCCAATGCGGTGCTGGGGTTTTCGCTCCTCACTGCCCTGGCTTCGGCTCCTTTCCGGGAAATCCTTCCGGTGGACGGACTTTTTCATCTGTCCTTTGCAGCCGCCGTGGGAGGTATGGCGGACTGGTTCGGTGTGACCTCCCTTTTCCGGAAACCTCTGGGCCTTTCGAAGCGGACCGATCTCATCGCGGGAAAGCGGGATGAAATCGTCCGTCTTGCCAAGGATATGGTGAAAGAAGTGCTGGGACCATCGGCTTTCCGCCGGCTCCTCACGCAGCATGAACCGGCCGCCGTCATCCAGAGCTGGCTTTTTTACCATCGTCCCGGGGTGGAAAAGCTCCTTCGGGCGGGAGCGCTCTTGGCTATAGAATCGGTGGACCGGAAATGGCTTTCCTCCCTCTTCGAAGAATGGGCAGGAAAGAGAGCCCTCGACCTGGACTGGGCCGGCATCATCGCCCATGTGATGAAAGTTTACTCCGCCTATCCGGGGAAACGGGATATTTCCCTCTCTCTCGCCGCAGAAGTACAGGTCTTTCTGGAAGATGAACTGACAGAAGAAGAAATACGGAAGATTTATCTCGACGCCTGGCGAAGATATCGGGATGAAAAGACCCTGGGCGGCATTGCCCGGTGGGTGATGGAGAGCAGGGATGAATTCGTGATTTCCCTAATCCAGAAGAAAATCCGGGAAACCGCAGCCTCCATCGGCAATCCGAAGAGCCCTCTGTCTCTTCGAATCGGGGAAGAGTACGATGCCTGGCAGCAGAAGCTGGAAAAAGATGAGGAAATACGGAAAAAGGTGAACGACTTTATCGGAAGTCATGTGACCCGTTTCCTCACTTCCGGCGGCGCGGGATGGCTGGAAAAGCTCTGGGACAAAAATAAGGAAACCCTGGCGGATGAGCTCGCCAAATCCGTCCTTGCCATGGTGGACAAAGGCCTTCGGAATGACCATTTCCGAAGGGATTTCGATGCCTTTATCATCCATCGCGTCCTGTCTCACATGGACTGGATTCACGAGGAAATGGACAGGGCCGTGGAAATGAAAATGAGTGAATACGATGGGAGAAAACTTTCAGAACTGGCAGAAAAAGGAGTTTCCGAAGACGTGGCGGTGATCCGTCTGAACGGATCCTTCTTCGGCGCCCTCCTGGGCCTTCTTTTCTTCCTGGTGTCCCTGGCAGGAGGTGCGCTATGAGAAAACGATATCAGACGGCCAACGCCATTTTCCTGATTTCCTTCCTCCTCTTTGCGGTTTTCCTTGTCCTTTACTACTTCACGCCCCTGGGACGGGAAACATGGGTGGCAGTCCTTTATTTCCTGACCCAGTCCTGTTTCATCGGCTGCTGTGCTGACTGGGTGGCCGTGGAAGCCCTCTTTCGGAGGCGTCTCTCTCTTCCTTACCGCCCCCTGGTGCCGAAGAACAGGGAACGGATCATCAAAAATCTGGGGGACGTGAATCACAGTCTGCTCCCCAGGGAAAAGATCATCGGCGCTATCCGGAAATTTTCGGCCACGGAGCTGTTCTTCAAGGCTTACCCTGCGGGCAGTGAAAAGAGAAAGGCCTTAGAAAAGGAAATCGCCTGGAACGCGGCGGACTTTCTCCTTCTGTTTCTAAAAAAACAGGAAAAAGAAATGCCCCTTCTGGCGGAGAAAGGGCTCTACTCCCTGGGCGGGAAATTCGGGAACTTCGTGAAGGGGAAAGTGGAATCCCTGGTCGTCCGCACCCTCTGGCTGGACAAGCTTCTCTCCGCACTGGAGGAAAAACTGTCAGAAAAAGAAACGGAAAGGACCCTCGCTCACTTCCTCCGGGAAATGGGAGAGAAGGAAGTGGAAAAATCCAGCCCCTTGGGGCGGTTTGGCTACTGGTTCGATAAACATGTGCTCGGCGGGGCAGTCATCGATTATGACACCATGGCGGCTTCCCTCATCGGCGCTTTCCGGACGGAAATCCATACCTGGCGGGATCCGGACAATCCCTTCCATGAGCTGCTCGCGGACCGCTGGGAAGACATGATGAAAGCCTTCCTTGAATCCTCTCCGGCAGAAACGGGGATCCATGATTTCTGTCTGTCCCTTCTGAAGGAAATCCCGATTCGGGAGAAATCGGCGGAAGCCCTTATCCTGTTTCATAAAAACTGGGTGGAGAATGGCAATCTGGAGCGGAAACTGGTACCCGAGATGGGAAAAGCCATTTCAAGGACTTTTGACAAACTGGAAGGAGAAAAGGACCTTCGGGGCGGACTGGACGAAAGCGCCAGGGGCCTCCTCACGGATATCGTTTCCTACGAGCATGGATTCCTTGCCGAAGTCATCCGTAAAGAACTTTCGAGGAAGAGCGAAGAAGACCTCAATGAATTCATCGAATCCCGGGTCCATCAGGAACTGGAAGGTATCCGAATCAACGGGGCCATCGTAGGCCTCGCGGCCGGGGGAGCGCTGTATCTGTTTATTAGTTTTATATATGTTCCTTTGATAAAAACTTTGATATAGCCGTTAGCCGTTAGCAGTTAGCCGTTAGCGGTTAGAAGTCGCCATTAGCGGTGAAGGTGCGGCAGCGGTCAAAGGGCGGAATCCTTATTTCTACCATTAAAAAAGAACCCGTTTTCAGCACGAAAACGGGCCTTTTTTGATGCTAAAAAACTAACGGCTGACGGCTTTCCCACTATCCATACCTGCGGCAGAAGGCCGCCTTAACGAAGAACGAAGAACGAAAAACGAAGAACGAAAAGCACTATGTGAGACCGGCCGTGAACCTCTGATTTTCACTTACTTGATTTCATTCAGCCTCTTTGCCAGCACTTCTGCAGACGGGTCGTCACCGGTAGGAGTCAGGATGGCCTGATTTCCAAGGTATACGGTGCCGCCCGATGCGGTGGCTTCGTACTTATTCTGGCCATGGTCATAGGCAGCGGCCAGATTTCCAAGAACGAAATATTTCCTCTCTGCACTGCTCATGGAAGAAGTGGCAGAAGGCGTCACGAAATCTTTTCCATTGACCTGGACCATATCGCTGTCTTTCTTGAGGGATGCATGTTTTCCCGAGAGAGCCACCAGCTTCTTTGTATAATTGTCCCGGCGTTCTTCATGGCCCGGGTGGTCATTGGGGGAGAAAATTTCGCCCAGCAGGTTATTTTTGAATTCGCCTTCCTTTTCGAAGACCCGCTGCCAGAGGGCCGCTCCGGCGCCGGGATTGTAACCCGCCTGGTAGCAGTAATCAAAGGAAAGATTATCCGCTTCCCATTCATTTTTCTTCGTAATCTGGACGTTATTGATCTGACCCACCATGGCGCTCATGGCCATATTGGCCAGCTGTCCACCGCCCAGGGCACCGGCAGCAACCTGGGCACCGATGATGGTATTCAATTTCTTCCTTGTCCCTTTGACTACATGATCCTTCATGCCGTGACCCATTTCATGGCCCAGCACGAAAGCTACTTCGTCCGTATTATCGGAAATGCTGAAAAGCCCGATATTGACCGTCATGACGTGACCGAGGCCGCAGGCCGCATTGAAAGAAGTGTCGGTATTCAGGAAATACAGGAATGGCTTGTCATTGATGGAGGGGTCCGATGCCGCAATGCCATTGGAGAGATTTGTCATGATTTCATCCAGCATGGAATTGTAGTAAGCATCATAGGATACGCCCTGTTCTTCCTTCATTTTGGCGAAATACTGCTGGCGTCCTTCTTCCGTATTATTGACGTAGTCCATCTGCTGGTCAATCTGTTTGTATGCGGAAGCGCCGCCGATGACAGCGCCAATAATGGAACCCCAGTCGGCAGAAGCTTCTACCGGCATGGGCTCGGCCATGGGAAGGCCGAGAGACAATCCCAGCAGGGAAGCAATCATAGCGAGTTTTATTTTTCTGGTCATCATAAACCTCCTTACTCAAATCTATATCTATTTTACCCCATCCTTTATAATAATAGAAAGGAGGATTTTATGATTATCAATACAGGACAACGGACGGACATCCCTGCCTTCTACAGCCGCTGGTTCTTAAACCGCCTGAAGGCAGGCTTCGTTATGGTGAGAAACCCCTTCAATCCCATCCAGGTCACCCGTTATGATCTGGACCCTTCCAAAGTGGACGTTCTCTGCTTCTGCACGAAAAATCCCGCGCACCTCCTGCCCTATATTGAAAAAATCCCCTTCCGTCAGGTCTGGCACGTCACCATCACCCCTTATGGAAAGGAAATAGAACCGAAGGTCCCGCCAAAGGAAGAAGTGATTGCCTCCTTCCGCGCCCTTTCAGAAAAAGTAGGAAATAGAGCCCTCACCTGGCGCTATGATCCCATATTTCTATCCGGGAAATATGATTTTGACTTTCACCTCCGGGCCTTTGACCATATGGCCTCTGCAATGAAAGGGAGCACGGAAACGGTCATTATCAGTTTTATCGATTTGTACAGCAAAATCCACAGGAATTTCCCCGAAGTGACCCGGGTTTCCCACACGGACCAGTACAGGCTCGCCGCGGCCTTTGTTTCCATTGCGAAAAAATATGGTATGGAAGTGGTCTCCTGCCATGAAGACCCGGGCCTTGCAAGGCTGGGGATCCATGTGGACGGCTGCTTCACGAAGGAACGTATCGAAAAAGCCATTGGAGAAAAGCTGAAAGTCCCTGCGAACGCGAACATGGAAGCCAGGGAAGGCTGCTCCTGCCTTCTGGGCCATGATATAGGCGCCTACAATTCCTGCCGCCATTTATGCCGTTACTGTTATGCCAACTATGATCAGAATCTGGTCCTTTCGAACTGGCAGCGTCACGACGATGCTTCTCCTTTCCTGATAGGAAACAGCCTCCCCGGAGATATTGTGACAGAAGCAAGAGAGGAAAGCTGGATCGAAAGAGAAGTGAGCCTCTTTGAAAACAAAAAAGCCGTCCATCAGAAATTCTGACGGACGGCTTTTGGGGCACAAAAACAAGTCCTCCCGTAATGAAGTGCGAAGGGGATCCGAGATCCCAGAATTCCGGATCATGACTTATC
>DKQZ01000035.1 GCA_002471975.1 Dialister sp. UBA7295
CCAAACCTGGGAGGGCTTGAACGATAGCATGCTGATGATTGCCGATATTTTTCCTGATAGAAGATGGTGCAGGAAAACATCAATCATCCTATCCGCTCTGATGGGCATCTTCCCTATCCAGGGAAGATTTTTGCATTCCTGCGTTACGCATATGGCTTTTGTGTCTTCTGCTATTCTTACCATATGCAGACCTCTTCATCTGCTTCGCGGGAACTTCTCTGCTCCCGGACGCGGCGTATGGTGAGGATAGAGTCAGTCACCATAAAACCGGTTTTCGATTATTTCCGAATTCAATTTTTTACAATTTTTTCGAAACAAGATCATCTGACAAGGCTGTCTCAGACCGCTTAAAAAGCTGTGAAAGAGGAAATCCTCATTTCACAGCTTTTTAAGGTGGATAAACAGCAGATTGTATAGGGGCCCCTTTTTTATCTTATGCGGCCCACCGCAACGGACCATGGACCACGGGTCACGAGCCACGAGACAAGAATCACGATCAGGACTGATGGCGCAAATCAATATTTCAAAAATTCACACGATTCGGAGCGCATTCGGCAGCCGTACATATTTGAGCTGGTCCGACATGTCCATGTAGAATTCCACGTCCGCATAGAAGGTGTCGATGACTTCATGGAAGGGGATGCCCATTTCGTCCATGTATTCGTATTCCAGATAGTAGGGGGCCCAGCCGGCTTTCATGAAGAAATATTTCATGGAGTTCAGTTCTTCTTTCGGATGGAGATGGGCAGCTGCCAGGAGTTCTCTGCCTGTGACGTTATGGAAGCCGAACCAGGAGGCAATGGAGAGGACCAGAAGTTTCAGCTTGTAGTCTTTTTCCAGTACGTCCAGTACGTCCATATTGACGTAGAGATCTTCCGCGATTTTCCGGATTTCCGGAAGTCTGGCATTGTACTCCTCTTCCGTCAGGTCAATGGAGAAGCCGTTTTTCAGTTCGTGAAGCATGCCTTTTCTATGAGTCTTTAAATCCATTTTGTACCTCCTTTGAACTATATTGAAATTTCTCTGTCTATAGTATAGCGTATGAATCGAATTTATTAAATGCGAAACCTTATAGAAATATTTTAAATGGATTGATAATAGAAAGTGATAAGTGAAGGATAAAGTGATAAGTGGTAAGTGGCGGAGGCGCACGGCAGAAGATGGGCTCACCTTTTGATATGAAAAAATAAAAATATCCCGCTTCATGAATTGAAGCGGGATACCTTCACTTATCACTTACCACTACACACTTATCACTTTCACAGTATAAGAGCAATAAGCTCAGCAGCACAGTGTTTTTATTTCAAAAGAATTATTTCTTTTCGGCCAGTGCCAGGTCGTAGGATTTCTGGATACGGACGTAGTTGGCACGCCGTTCTTTGGCATCTCTTTCGGTCTTGGCGAAGAGTTCTTCGGCCTTGTCCGGGAAGAGTTTGGCCAGCGATGCGAAACGGACTTCGCCCATAAGGTAGTCGCGGAAGTTTGCTTTCGGTTCGCGGCTGTCCAGATGGAAGGGATTCTTTCCCTTTTCGAGGAGGCTTGGATTGTAGCGCCAATTGCACCAGTAGCCGCATTCCACGGCTCTCTTTTCTTCTTCGGAGGATTTGCCCATGCCGGCTTTGAGACCATGGTTGATGCAGGGGGCATAAGCGATGACCAGGGACGGTCCCGGATAAGCTTCTGCTTCGGAAATGGCTTTGAAAGCCTGGTTCATATCGGCGCCCAGGGCGATCTGTGCTACATAGATGTAGCCATAGGAAACAGCAATCATGCCGAGGTCTTTCTTCTTTGTCTTCTTGCCGGAAGCAGCAAATTTGGCAATGGCTGCAGCCGGAGTGGACTTGGAGGACTGTCCGCCGGTATTGGAGTAAACTTCGGTATCCAGGACGAGGACGTTGACATCTTCACCGGAAGCGAGGACCTGATCAAGGCCTCCGAAGCCGATATCATAAGCCCAGCCGTCGCCGCCGAAAATCCACTGGGATTTCTTGACGAAATGATCTTTGAGATCCAGGAGTTCCTTGTATTCCGGATGTGCGGAAACTTCTGCATTGAGGGCATCTTCCAGTTTGGCAGCCCTGTCTCTGGTGCCGAGGCCCACATCTTTCTTTTCCAGCCATTCATTGATGGCGGTCTTCACGGTTTCATCCGCAGATGGAAGGGCAGCTTCCAGCTTTTCGGTCAGCCGTTCACGGAGTTTGCCTTCGCCCAGATGCATGCCGAGGCCGTATTCAGCATTATCTTCGAAGAGGGAATTAGCCCAGGCAGGACCCTGTCCGAGTGCATTCTTTGTATAAGGCATGGACGGGGAGGAAGCGCCGTAAATGGAGGAGCAGCCGGTAGCATTGGAAATCATCATACGATCGCCGAAGAGGCGGGTAACCATATTGATATACGGGGTTTCGCCGCAGCCTGCGCAGGCGCCGGAGAATTCGAAGTAGGTCGGTTCGAACTGGGCTCCGCGGAGATTGGTCTTGCCGAGAGGATTCTTCTTCGGCGGCAGGCTCTTTGCGTAATCCCAGAGGTTCTGCTTCGGCAGCTGGGTTTCAGCCGGTTTCATGACGAGGGCTTTCTTCGGGGCCGGGCAGGTATTGACGCAGATACCGCAGCCATAGCAGTCTTCCGGATCGATCATCATGCGGAATTTCAGACCTTTTACAGGACCCCTGAAATCTCTGACGATAAATCCTTCCGGCGCTTTTTCCGCTTCTTCTTCGGTGACGAGGATCGGGCGGATAGTGGCGTGCGGGCAGACTACGGAGCACTGGTTGCACATGATACAGTTTTCAGGAATCCATTCCGGAATATTGATGGCAGCGGATGGACGTTCATACTTGGAGGTACCGGAGGGGAATGTGCCGTCTTCGATGCCTTTGAAGGTGGAAACAGGGAGGTCGTCCCCTTCCTGACGGTTCATCACATCGCATACATTCTTTACGAAGTCCGGCCGCGGAGCTCTGGCAATGGAGCCGCCGGTGGTTGCATGTTCCCAATCGGATGGAACTTCGACTTCTTCGATTCCGGTCATGCCGGCATCAACGGCGGCATTGTTCATGTCCACGATATTCTGGCCTTTTCTGCCATAGGATTTTTCGTTGGAATCCTTCAGGTATTTCACCGCATCTTCGTCAGGAATGATGTGGGTGAGATGGAAGAAAGCGGACTGCATGATCATATTGATACGGCCGCCAAGACCGATGTTCTTTGCGATTTCAAAGGCATCGATGATGTAGAACTTTGCATGGAGGCTGGCCAGCTTTCTCTTCATGGATGCAGGAAGAACTTTTTCCAGGTCTTCTTTCTTCCATGGAGAGTTCAGGAGGAAAATACCGCCCGGTTTGAAGCCGCGGAGCAGGTCATATTTATAAATATAGGACGGACGATGGCAGGCGATATAGTCAGCCTTGCGGATGAGGTAAGGCTGACGGATCGGATCTTCGCCGAAACGGAGATGGGAAATGGTGACGCCGCCGGATTTCTTGGAGTCATAGGCGAAGTAGCCCTGGGCATACATATCGGTATGATCACCGATGATCTTGATGGCACTCTTGTTGGCACCTACGGTACCATCAGAGCCGAAGCCCCAGAATTTGCAGGAAACCAGTTTGCCGGGCATTTCAGGAACCGGAACGGGAGCAAGGGAGAGATTGGTCACATCATCCACGATGGAAAGGGTGAAGTTGTGACGCGGGTTTTCTGCCTTCAGGTGTTCATAGACAGCCATGATATCTTCCGGAATGACGTCCTTGGAGCCCAGACCATAACGGCCGCCGCACACTTTGATATTTCTGCCGGAAGAAGCAACTGCGGAAACCACATCCATGTAGAGCGGTTCGCCGATGGCACCGGGTTCACGGGTACGGTCGAGGACGGCAATCTTCTTTACTGTGTCAGGCAGCTGGGAGAGGAAATGTTTCACGGAGAACGGACGATAGAGATGAACATTCAGGACGCCCACTTTTTCTCCATGGGCATTGAGGGCATCGGTGACGTCTTTGCAGATATCGGTGACAGAACCGATAGCGATCACTACGCGGTCTGCATCGGGGGCGCCATAGTAATCGAAAAGATGATAAGACCGGCCGGTGATGGCGGAAATCTTGTCCATGTATTCCTGAACGATATCAGGAAGGGCATTGTAGAAGGGGTTGGCCGCTTCACAATGCTGGAAATAAATATCCGGGTTTTCAGCGGTGCCGCGGATGACCGGATGATCCGGATTAAGAGCGCGGGCCCTGAATTCGGAGAGGGCTTTCTGGTCGATGAGGGGAGCAAGCTGGTCATAGTCCAGGACTTCCACCTTCTGAATTTCATGGCTCGTACGGAAACCGTCGAAGAAATTGATAAAAGGTACGCGGCCTTTGATGGCAGCAAGGTGTGCTATACCGGCAAGATCCATAATTTCCTGGACATTGGCTTCTGCCAGCATAGCGCAGCCAGTAGCTCTGGCACTCATGACGTCCTGATGGTCGCCAAAAATGGAAAGAGCATGGTTGGCAAGCGCACGGGCAGCGATATGGAAAACGCCCGGAAGCAGTTCGCCGGCTACTTTATACATATTTGGAATCATGAGGAGCATGCCCTGAGATGCGGTATAAGTTGTGGTCAGGGCGCCTCCCTGGAGGGAACCGTGGAATGCGCCGGCAGCACCGCCTTCAGCCTGCATTTCTACGACCCTTACGTTGTCTCCGAAAATGTTCTTCTTCCCATGGGCAGACCATTCGTCCACAGATTCTGCCATTGGGGAGGATGGGGTGATCGGGTAAATGGCAGCGACTTCAGTGAAGGCGTAGGAAATATACGCAGCCGCTGTATTACCATCCATTGTTTTTACTTTTGTCACAGAACAACACTCCTTTTTCAAATACTTCCCATTTTCTTTGAAAAATACTTCTGCCCCCTGCAGGAGATGGAAAAGAGATATGACTTTCGCGAATCCTCCGGCGGACTCCGGAAATAAAAATTTTCAGGAGAAAGTATCAAATCCTCCCTTTTCATCGTGCTTTCTCTTGCAAGATGTGTTAAAATCCTGTACAATATTCTATGATAAATATGCATAGATATCCGGACTTTATTCTATACAAATCATAGAATTTGCAGGACGGGCTGTGCAGGTTGCACACCTTAATTATAAAATAAAGTCATCCAATGTACAAGAAGGATGAAGGCGTGGGGAGTATTTTTTCGCCGCCGGGTACGCATGAGGAGGAATTATGGATTATCGTCATCTGAAATATTTCATGGAAGTGGCTCAGCAGAAAAGCTTTTCCAAGGCAGCCAGGAATCTTCATATTTCCCAGTCTGCCATCAGCCGCATGATCAAATCCCTGGAAGAAGAGCTGGGAGTCACCCTCTTCATCCGCAATGCAAAGACTGTGGAGATCACGGCGCCCGGCACGATTTTCTACAATTATGCCAAACGCTGCCTTTTCGTCTTCGAGCATTTGAAATCGGACTTTGAAAACGAATTCAACCTGAAGCAGGACACCATCGAAATCGGCCTGCCGCCCATCACGGATGCCCACGTCTTTGCGAAACTTCTGGGCGAATTCAAGAAGACCTATCCCCAGATCGCCATCAAACTGTATGAACACGGCTCCAAAGTCATCGAATCCTCCGTACAGGAAGGTATCATCGACGTAGGTATCATCTGCACCATCCCGAATAAGGATTTCGAATCCTTCTTCCTTTCGGAAGATGAAATGTGCGTGGTCATGCCGAAAGGCTATCCGTTGGAAGAAAACCGGGAAGTCCCCATGAAGCTTCTTGCCGATTATCCTCTCGTCCTCTACCGGGATGATTTCAATCTTCACGACGACATCCTCACGAACTGCAAGAAAATCGGCTTTACCCCGAAAATCGTATTTGAGACCAGCCAGCGGGAGCTCATGCTCCAGACCGTGGCTTCCGGTCTCGGCGTAGCCATCCTTCCGTCCCGCCTCTGCCCGTCCAACAGTGAAGACAGCAAAGTGGTGACCCGCGTCATGACGGAACCCCGCATGACCCATCATCTTTATGCCATCTGGAAGAAAGGCCGTTACCTCTCCAGGGCTGCCCGCCTGTGGATCGAATTCACGAAAGACCATCTGTCCCTGCTCAATAACAATACGAAGTTAGATGATGAAATGAGGAAATAATTTTCCATGACCTGGAAAGATTACTGGAATAGAAATAAACCTCTCTGTCTCATCGTCATCCTTCTCGCAGCCATGGTCATTTATCAGCAATTCCTCATCACGGACCTGCAGGAACGGATGATGAATATCGAAGCCCGGGAGTACGATAACCAGCTGAACGATATTCGCTGGGAAGCGGAGACGGCCCTTTCCCAGAATGAAGAGCAGCAGAAGGATATCATCCAGCTTCAGGGCCATGCCACGAAACAGGAATGGCGCCTCATGGAAATGGAATGGGATACCTATGGGAAATAGAGTTTCTTCCCATGAATCCTGCCGCTTTCGGTGAAACAGTTCTGTATGATATAGAAATAAAAAAGCACTCCATAAGGGGTGCTTTTTGTTTAGCCGTCAGCCGTTAGCCATCAACTTTTAAATCGGGGTGCGGGGTGCGG
>DKQZ01000081.1 GCA_002471975.1 Dialister sp. UBA7295
ATAATGATTTTTATTTTTGTACCCTCGGAGCGAAGCGGAGGGGAAGGGGTCGTACTCTGGTAAGCATCGAAAGTGAGCTGAAAGGAAAACATATGCCCCCTCAAGGGGACGCCTGTGAAATTGTGTGAGACGGGGTTTGAGTCATTACCTGTTAACCCCAGTGCACAGTTTCAAGGACGAAATGACATGAAATTTTCCCGCCCACAATCTGCTAACAGCTAACGGCTGACTGCTGACGACTATTTCCCCGCCCACCGTTTCCTATATTCTGTCGCCATATCGGCGAGACCCAGGAATACGACCACCATCTGGATGATAGCGACAAAAACAGAAAGAAAGATGATAATGACACGGAGAGGCCGGATGAAAGGATATTTATGGGGCAGCCACCAGACGGTGGAGATGCCCTGCAGCCAGAAAATGAAGGTGCAGGCCACGCCAAAGTTATAGATGATATAGGAAATCGTCCCGTTGTCTTTGAGGAAAAACTCTGATGCCAGCACCGCGATATACACATAAACCACAGGCTTGGGGAAATACCATTTCTCAAAAGGCGGCAGATGAGGAATGTCGGTGATTCCCATTTTCCTGAACACGAAAGACCCCAGAGTCATGGAAGCCCAGGAATAGAAGACCGCTACGGCGATAATCGTAAAAGGCACGGACTTTTCCATGGCTGTAATCAGCATTTCCACCTTTTCCTGCGCCTGGGAAAGGGCTTCGCCGGAATAAAAAGAAGGCAGCGTGGACATCATGGCCTCTTTCAGCTCAGACATCCCCTCCCCGCCAAAAAGGAGGGTCGGAAGTCCCAGAAGATATAAAGTCGCCGCTGCTTCGGCTAAAAGTGCCCACAAAACTACAATCGATGCGGCAATCAGGGTTTTCGTGGCAGAGACCTTCAGACGGTAACACACCCCCATGACAACCCCCAGCACGCCGAAAATAGCGCAGAGAAAAGCCGCCGACACGATGCCGAAAAAGGAAGAATCGAGAATCAGGATCCCAATCGTCACGACCACTGACCACTTGACCCCTTCCTTCATCCCGAGATAGGCAATGGGAAGAGGAATCAGAAGAAATACCACTGTAGAAAGCAGAGGCATATATAAACCGATGAGAGACAGCACCACTGCCAGGGCCGTACACATGCCGGCCAAAACCACGGCATGATTATTTCCGGAAATCGTATTGTTCATGGAAAGCTCCTTGGAAAATTATTTTTAATGGATAATTTATTTTAACATATATATGGGGGAGATAACAGTTATCAGTTAGCAGTTCTCAGAATGGCTGCAGGATGAAAAGGAAACTGTGAATTGGGGAAACTGTACATTGGGGTTAATGGGTTGCAGGATGGATGGCCGGGAACCCATTCGGGTGAAGAGGCTGTACATTGGGGTTAATGGGTTGCAGGATGGATGGCCTGGGAGCCATTCAGGTAAAAAGCTGTACTTTGGGGTTAATGGATTACAGAATGGATGGCCGGGAATCCATTCAGGGGAAAAAGCTGTACATCAGGGTTAATGGGTTACAGGATGGAATGCCAGGGAGTCATTCAGGTGAAAAAGTTGTACATAAGGGTTAATGGTTAATGTGGTTAATCATCAGTGTCACTATCCCCAGGCGTACCCCGGAGGGAACTCCCGCGAGCAGGTGTTGCGGATGTACTAACGGCACCCGGCAATATGTTGGATAATGACTTGAAATGGAAAATAAAGTATATCATGGCAATTGAGGGCCGAAGACAAAATCAAAAATCTGCGCCCGTAAGGGCGCCACCTTCCCGACAGTCCCGACATCCCCGAAATTAACCCCGACAATTCCCGACACAAAAGACTTTTCATCCTTCAGTTTCCTTTCACTTTCGCATTAAAAACTCATGCCATCTGAGCGCCGAAGGCAATCTACAAACTCGCGCCCGTAAGGGCGCCACCTTCCCGACAACCCCGAATCATCCCCGAAATTAACCTCGACGATTCCCGACACAAAAGTCATCTCATCCTTCAGTTTCCTTTCACTTTCGCATTAAAAACTCATACCAGCTGAGCACCGAAGGCCGACATATAAAATTTGCGCCCGCAGGGCACCACCTTCCCGATAGCCCCGAGATCCCCGAAACCATTCCCGATCATCCCCGATTCAAAAGCCACTCCTCCCAATGAAGCACAAAATAAAAACCGTATTCTCTCAAACATGAGAATACGGTTTTATTTCTATAAGAATGAAATCCTTATTTCACTTCCTGAATAATCGGAAGGATCATGGGTCTTCTCTTTGTCTTATCGTAGAAATATTTGCCCAGGGTATCGCGGATCTGTGTCTTGATGGCGTTCCATTCGGTGACGTTTCCTGCTTCGCAGCGGTCGAGGACCGATTCGATGCGTTCTCTGGCTTCCGTGAGGAGGGCTTCGGAGTCTCTGACGTATACGAAACCGCGGGATACGATATCCGGACCTGCCAGGACCTGGTTGCTTCCTTTTTCCAAAGCAATGACTACGATGACTACCCCGTCCTGGGCCAATTGCTGACGATCCCGGATGACGATATTTCCTACGTCTCCTACGCCCAAACCGTCAACGAAGACCGGTCCTGCCTGGACTTTGCCATTGATTTTGGCGCTCTTGTTGGTGAATTCGAAGATATCTCCGTTTTCACCGATGAGAATATTCTGCTTGTTCACGCCCAGGCTTTCCGCCAGTCCTGCATGCTGGCAGAGCATACGGTATTCGCCATGGACAGGAATGAAGAATTTCGGGCGGACCAGAGAGAGCATGGTCTTCAGGTCTTCCTGGGAACCGTGGCCCGATACGTGGACTTTTGTGGTAGAACTGGTGACGAGATGAGCCCCCAGGCGCATGAGATTATCGATGGTACGGCCGACGCTCGTTTCATTGCCCGGAATAGGAGAAGCGGAAATAATGACCGTGTCCCCCGCATGAATCTGGACCTGGCGATGACTTCCGTCTGCCATGCGGGAAAGGCCTGCCATCGGTTCGCCCTGGCTTCCTGTAGTCAGGATGCAGAGACGGTCATCCCGATAACGGTTCATTTCTTCCGGTTCGATGAAAGTGCCTTCCGGAGCGGTGAGATAGCCCATTTCCAGGGCAATATTCACTACATTCACCATGGAACGGCCGAATACGCAGACTTTTCTCTTGTAAGCGACAGCAGCGTCTACGGCCATCTGGATGCGGGATACATTGGATGCAAAGGTAGCGAGAATGATGCGGCCTTTGGCATCGCTGTAGGCTTCCATCAGGGATTTTGCGACCACTGCTTCAGACTGGGTATAGCCCGGGACCTGGGCATTCGTGGAATCGGCGCAGAGTACCAGGACCCCCCGATGGCCCAGTTCGGCCAGCTTGTACAGATCCGTCAGTTCCCCATCCACCGGAGAATGATCGAATTTGAAATCCCCGGAATGGACGATGGTGCCAATGGGCGTGCGCAGATAAATGCCGCAGGAATCGGGGATGGAATGACAGACGTGGAAGAAACCGAACTTGAATGAACCGGCTTTGAATTCATCCCCCGATTTCACCACGTGGAGATCATAATTGGAAATATGGGCTTCCTTCAGTTTGCCTTCGATGAGGCCGCAGGTCAGCTTTGTCGCATAAACCGGAGCGTTTACATCCCTTAAAAGATAAGAAAGAGAGCCGATGTGATCTTCGTGACCATGGGTGATCAGGATGGCTTTGATCTTATCCTTGTTTTCAATTAAATAACTAAAATCGGGGATGACGATATCGATCCCCAGCATATCTTCTTCGGGGAAAGCCATGCCTGCATCAATTACGATAATTTCGTCGCCGTAACGGAAAACAGTCATGTTTTTCCCGATTTCCCCCAGTCCTCCCAGGGGAATAATCTGTAATCTAGCTTTTGCCAAGATTAACCTCCTTTATTCAGTTGTAATTTTCCGAGTCTTCCTATTTATATAACTATATATGAAATATGAAAAGCCGTTCCATAGTCGCTCTTGTTATTATATCACATGAAGGAAGGGCATGTAGAAATAATTGGCTTTGCGACGGAATTCGATATCGTGATTCGTGGTCCGTGGTCCGTGATTCGTGAAGGTGGCGCCCTTCGGGCACAAATTTACATATAGGGCCTTCGGCTCTCAACCGGGGCGAGAATGGTTTATTTCTATTTCGAGATGAATATATTGCAAAGCCATTACCTATTACCCATCAGCCATTAACCATTATCTTCCAACTTGCTATAATAAAGGAAACCAGTCATTTTCATCCGAGGGGGCATCCGCCATGATTCATATATTTCCATCTTTCTTTCCCCATTTCGCCTGCAAGGCAGACCATTGTCTTCATACCTGCTGCCAGACCTGGGAGATCGATATCGATCCCGAAACGGAGAAGCGGTATCGGGAGACTGAGGGGTCCCTGGGGAAGGAGCTCTCGGAGTGGATGAAAACTTCTGAGGACGGGTCCACCTGTTTTCGGCTGAATGAGAAGGGGTACTGCCATTTCCTCACGGAAAAGGGGCTCTGCCGGTTGTATCTGGAGAAAGGGCCCTCTTATATGTGCGACATCTGCACCGCCCATCCGAGATTCTACAAGTACACTTTCAATCCCATGACCGATGAGGATGTGGAGCTCTCGGGCACCGGACTCTGCTGCGAGAGGACGGTGGAGCAGATTTTCGGGCTCAAGGGGCCCATCACCTTCTCCACAACCGAAGGGAAAAGGGTCTCCATGGAGGAAATCCTTCACATCCTGGGCTCCGATTCGGAACCGGGATACAACCATTTCATTCCGGAATTTGAAGAAGTGGACGCCCGCCTCCTGCTGAAAAGGCTCTTCGAGACGGAGCCCATCGATACCGCATGGACGGAAAACCTCTCTTTCCTCAAAAATCATCTCCCTGTCCTTCTCCCCAAATTAAAAAGACTGGCCGGGAAATATCGTTTCTATTTCGATAATCTTTATCAGTACATTCTCTTCCGCCAGCTGGACAGGCTGGAATCTTACGACCTTTCCATCCTCATCCGGTATGTGGATGAAAGCATTTTCTTCATTCTTCTCGAAATCGCCCGGACCGGCGATCCCCTCCGCGCCCCGGCCCGCTGGTCTGAACAGATTGAATACGACACGGATAATGTGACCATCCTTCTGGACAGCATCGCGGAAGAATACGGGTATGGAGAAAACGAAATCGGTCCGGATTCGGAGTTCTATGATGAACGGTGAGGGAGCCGTTAGCCATTAGCCGTTAGTAGTTAGCAGATTATCCCCGGAAAACCTTGTCGTCATTTCGCCCATGAAACTGTACATCGGGGTTAATAGGTAATGGACCTGGAAACTATCCTGCCATTTCGACTGCGAAGCTGTACATTGGGGTTAATGGATAATAGAGTGACACTCATCTCAGCTCGCACGAACTCCCAAGCCCCCTTGAGGGGAAGCTCCCGCCGCAGGCAGGTGTTGCGGGTGTACTACAGGTACTTGGCGATTTGTTGAATAACTATTACAAATTGGAAATAAACCCTATCCATGCAAAATGCACGCCGAAGGCAAATATAAAACTCTGCGCCCGCAGGGCGCCACCTTCCCGACACCCCCGAAACGAACCCCGAGATTCCCTAGATTCCCGACATCCCCGATTCAAAAGTTTAAAGAAATGGAGTTTCCTCATGAATGACAGTTCTTTATCCCCCATCCCCCTCTCCGAATTCACCCCCACCCCGGGCCTGATTTCCCCAAGATTCGAAAAGCTTGACCTTCACCTCCCGAAGCGCTGTCTTCTCGCTTTCCTTGGCGAAAAGCGGATTGAAGCCTTCGCGAAATCGAAGGGCGGTGAAGTGATTGGGAAATTCCTCTCCCTCACGAAGCCTTTTCCCCTGTATCGGATTCCGGGAGAAAAAGAGGATATCCTTCTCGTTCAGGCCCCGGCCGGAGCGCCTTCTGCCGTTTTGATTGAGGACCGGCTTTTTGCCTATGGGGTGGGAAAAATCCTGGCCATCGGCTGCTGCGGAGCTCTCTCGGACATTCCGGAGAATTGTTTCTTCCCCATCGAAAAAGCCCTCCGGGACGAAGGGACTTCTTTTCATTACCTGCCGCCATCAAGATTTGTGGATCTTCCGAAGGGGCCGCTGGAAAAGCTGAAAGCATTTTACGAGGAAAAAGGATACCCCTTCCATCCCGCCACCACCTGGACCAGTGACGGCTTTTTCCGGGAAACGAGGGAAAAAATAGAAATGCGGAAAAAAGAAGGCTGCACCCTCGTGGATATGGAATGCAGCGCCCTGGCCGCCTGCGCCATTTTCCGTCAAAAAGATTTCGCCCAGATCATGTTCACCGCCGATACCCTGGCGAAAATGGCCCACGATCAGCGAAACTGGGGCGCCGAGAGCAGAAATGCTGCATTGATTCTGGGGATGGAAGCGGTGATGGCGATTTAGTCGTTAACCGTTAGATATCAGCCATTAACCATTAACTATTGGCCCATTCCCTGTCAGATCATTTCATATTTTCCTTTACTGAAAATCATCCATATGATATTATATCGATAGAAATCGAAATAAATTTTATAAGGAGGCTTATTATGGCACTTGTAATTGGCGAAAAAGCACCGGATTTCACTCTTCCTTCCGATTCCGGTAAAGATATTTCCCTTCATGACTACGAAGGGCAGAAAGTGATCCTTT
Source organism: Dialister sp. UBA7295 (assembly GCA_002471975.1). Taxonomy (GTDB): domain Bacteria; phylum Bacillota; class Negativicutes; order Veillonellales; family Dialisteraceae; genus Dialister. Next base: position 6,671 of record DKQZ01000081.1, read on the forward strand.
ATTTCTACCCGAAGGACAATACTTCCGGCTGCACCCTGGAGGCGAAAGCGTTCCGGGATCATCTGGAAGATTTCAAAAAGCTGGGCTATGTGGTCCTGGGCGTGTCCAGGGATTCCGTGAAGAAGCACTGCAATTTCCGGGATAAATACGAGCTCACCTTCTCCCTCCTCTCCGATGCGGAAGAAGTGGTGGTGAACCTCTACGGCGTGCTGAAGGAAAAGATGATGTACGGCAAGAAATCCATCGGTATCGAACGGTCCACCTTCATCATCAATGAAAAAGGCAATCTGGTGAAAGAATACCGCAAAGTCAAAGCCGCTTCCCATGTGAACGATCTCCTGAAAGACCTGGGAGCCTGAGTGTATGTAAAAAAGCTGTGTAATGGCAAGTCCGTTACACAGTTTTTTTATTATCATTTCCATATAAAAGAGGCGCGCCCCATTTCTGAAGCGCACCCACCAACACTTATCATTTATCCTTATTTCTTCCACACCGGATCGTCGGCAATCTTTTTCTTCCCTTCAAAAGTGGTGGCATTATCCATGGTGAGGAAATAATCCTTCGAGGACCAGTCGAATTTCGAATGGTAGAAATTGGTCCTTGCCCGCCAGATTCCGGTGACCGTATCGAAAGCCAGGTCATTGGTGAAGACCTGATTTTCATGAGCCTTGAGGACCGGCATGAGTTCCGGATGAGCAGCCTGGTAATCAGGAGAAAGATAAACAAAGAAAGGAATATGGACCATATCATAGAAGAAAGGCGAAGTGGTATGGTAGTGTTCCATATTTTCCCCATGATCGGAGAAGTAAATCATGGACTTCATATTGAGATTGGCTTTGGCGTATTCGAAGATTTCCTTCATCACCAGATCATCATAGGCGATGGTGAGGTCATAATCGTGGTATTTGTCGGAAGAAGATACGCCCAGTTTGTCCCGAAGGTTCACCGGAACCCGGGCGATGTAGGTATAATGGCTGCCGTCAATATTGATGAAAATGACCTGTTTCTTATGCTGAGGCATCCGTTTCAGGATATCCAGGGTGAAACCGTCGTAATTCTTTTCCCAGTAAGAATCATCGCAGCGCTCCGCAATCATGGTGACTCCGGCAGAAGACATGGAACTCCGGTTATGGAAAGAAATCCAGGTGGTATGGTAACCGGCTGCTTTGGCCACATCCACCATGGAAATGACATCTTCAAAGGAACTGTCTCCATACTGGCTGGCGCTGGTCATGGCATAGGACAGGGAGAAAAGGGTATTCGGGAAATTGGAGTACGCCTTGTAGCCCAGGGCGAAATCGTTTGTCTTTGCCATTTCCGAAAGCCAGGGGGTGGTCTCTTCCGGATAATCCGGCGTAAATACCTTCATATGGTCCCGGTTTGCGCTTTCGCCGATAATGACGATGTGGGTACCCTCCTCGATGCCGCTTGCCGGATCGGGTGGTACGAAATTCATGGTCTTTACGTTTTTGTCCAGATTGCCGGAAAGTTTCTGGAGGAGAGAGAATTCACTGCCTTTGGAATTTAATGCACGGATCATGGATACCGGGAAGACGTGGGTGATCTGGCGATAGAATCCGCCTGCAAAAAGGATGGAAATAATAATGAGCCCTGCGGTAAATCCCTTCCCCTTTCCGCGGAGATAAGAGCCCTCGAAATTTCTTGCTTTCTTCATGAGGTTCTTTGCAAAAGCTGCAGCCAGGGAAACGACAAAGAGGAATGCCACCACCGCCATAATGATATGGGAAGGAGATCCCATAGTGCGGAGGAAGTCCTTGATTTCCTTCAGGTGGGTGGAACGGACGGCCAGCATGGCAAACATATCCATTTCCCCGCCAAAAAGAATGTAGTAACCGATATAAATGAAAGGCAGAAGGAGCATGAAAAAGGCAAAAAGCCCCGCTATAAAAGTCCAGAGCCCCTTCAGCTTTCGAATCCGTCCCGTAATGGCGGTATACACATAGGGCAGCGCAAAAAGGAGGCCCCCCAGCACATAGTAATCGCCCAGATGCTTTTTCTCAGGAAGGGACGCAAAACCGTAAGCCCAGGTAAAAGTACCCATCCAGAGAAGGGGAAGAATGACGGCGATGGGAAGGAGGGTTTTCAGATATTTCCTGTCCATCACGAAATTCAGGCCGAAAGATACGATGAAAAATACGAGAAGTCCCGCGCCCAGCCGCGGCTGGACGTAGGAATGAATATCGGCAAAATCGCCACCCAAATGAAGAAGGCCCATAATCACCAGAGCACACACAACGGGCCAGAGCAGGGAAGAAATCAAAGCTTTTTTCATGAGAATCCTCTTTATATGAAATGTAAATATTAATAAATATCGTGTAAAGTCATTGTTATTTTAGCACATTCAGGAAGGATTTGCAGGAATTTATGACTGTGAGTCGCAGGAATGGGTAATGGGTAAGGTAATAGATAACAGGTAATGGAGTAAATAACTGCAGTATCATTTCGTCCGTGTAACTGTACATAGGGGTTAATGGGTTATCGGGCCGGTAACTGTAACGTCATTTCGGCGCTGCAACTGTACATAGGGGTTAATGGGGTAACAGTTCGCGGAGGATTGTAGACGAATCCCATATAAAATCCGCGGCGCATCAGAGCCGCCACCTTCCCTAACCCCTAATCCCCAATTCCCAATTCCTCCTTGCTCTACCCAGCCCTCCGGATGAGGGCCAAAGACAATATAAAAAACTCGCGCCCAAAGGGCGCCACCTTCCCGCAATCCGCAGTCCGAAATCCGCAGTCCGTTTTTCCCATACAAAATGGCCCGCCTCATACTCTGAAGCGGGCCGCCTTCACGGACCACGGATCACGGACCACGATTACCTCGTTTGTCTCTATCCATTCCGCGAATTATATTTCACCAAACTCATTTTTCCAGATTCAGTTCCGGATGGGGCAGTTCTTTTATTTCCTCTTTCGGTTCTTCCGCCGGAGAAGGTTCTCCTTTTTCCTCTGCCATTTCGCGGTTCAGGATTTCCATGAATTCTTCACCGGTAATGGTTTCTTTGTCATAGAGGTGCTTAGCCAGGTCATCCAGTTTCTTTCTGTTTTCGGTGAGAAGGGTGATGGCTTTTTTATGCTGCCTGCCGATGAGCTCGGAAACAGCCCGGTCGATTCTGGCCTGGGTTTCCGGGGAGCAGGCGAGCGTCGTATCTCCGCCGAGGTACTGATTCTGTACGTTTTCCATGGCTACCATGCCGAATTCATCGCTCATGCCGAAACGGGTAATCATGGCCCGGGCCAGGCGGGTTGCTTTTTCGATATCATTGGATGCGCCGGAAGAAGAGGTACCAAAGACCACTTCTTCGGCCGCCCGGCCGCCGGTCAAAGTGGCAATCTGGGCTTCCAGTTCTTCTTTGGTCTGGAGGTAATGATTTCCTTCTTCTACCTGCATGGTATAGCCCAGGGCTCCGCTGGTTCTCGGAATGATGGTGATTTTCTGGACAGGAGCGGTATGGCTCTGGAGGGCTGCCACAAGAGCATGTCCGATTTCATGGTAGGATACCACACATTTTTCCTTGTCCGTAAGGATGGCATGTTTCTTTTCGTACCCTGCAATGACGACTTCGATGGACGCTTCCATATCTTCCTGGGTCGCATAGGGACGATGATCCCGGACGGCCCGGAGGGCTGCTTCATTAATGATATTGGCCAGTTCGGCGCCCGATGCGCCGGAGGCCATGCGGGCTACTTTATTGTAATCGATGGCCGGAGCAGTACGAATCTTCTGGGCATGGACTTTCAATATTTCTTCACGGCCCTGGAGATCCGGGAGGGCTACGGGCACCTGACGGTCAAAACGGCCCGGACGGGTGAGGGCGGGGTCCAGGGATTCCGGACGGTTGGTCGCGGCAAGGATGATGACCCCTGTATTTTCTTCAAATCCGTCCATTTCGGTCAGAAGCTGATTCAGGGTCTGTTCTCTTTCATCATTGCCGCCAATCGCGGCTCCGCCTCTCTTTTTGCCGATGGCATCGATTTCATCGATNNAATACGATGCAGGGCGCTTTTTCCTTGGCCTGTTTGAAGAGGTCCCGGACTTTGGCAGCCCCCATGCCTACGAACATTTCCACAAATTCAGAGCCGGAAATGGAGAAGAAAGGTACCCCCGATTCGCCGGCTACGGCTTTGGCCAGCATGGTTTTACCGGTGCCCGGAGGTCCTACGAGAAGGATGCCTTTTGGCATTTTCGCGCCGATATCCTTGTACTTGCTGGGATCATGAAGGTAGGAAACCACTTCTTTCAGGGAATCCTTGGCTTCATCTTCCCCGGCAACATCAGCAAATTTGATGCCGTCCGTCGGTTTCACATAAATCTTGGCATTCGATTTCCCCATGCCGAACTGCATGGCTCCCTGACCGCCCATCCGGTTCATAATCCGTTTATTCATGTAATGGCCGATACCGAAGAAAATGAGGATTGGGAGAATCCATGTAAGGGCAAAGTTCAGGAGCGGATTCATGGGGGTCACGATTTTGCCGGTGAAATCCGCATTAGCCTTGTGCAGCCGGTCCACGAGCTGGGGATCATTGATGGGAGCCGTCTTGTAGGCCTGCTTTTCCCCTTTTTTCGTGAAAATGATCTGGTCCTGTTCGATCTGGACCTTGTCAATCTCCTGCTGTTCCGTGAGGGTCATGAAATTGGAGTAATCCATTTCCTTCACCGTATTTTCCTCGCCCCGGAAAATCGGCCAGAGCCAGGAATTGATGGAAATAATGATCAGGAATATGACGAGATAGTACGTCAGGATTGGTTTCTTTGATGGTTTGAATTCTTTCACTTCACATCTCCTCTTTCCGTATTTAGTACACCCTGCAGGAAAAATGTTTCCCAGTAATCAGACAGGCTCGCCGATGCGATACGGCCGGCCCGTTCCCCTTCGAAGAGGGACATCATGGCGCCGCCGAAAAGCTCGCTCATCACGGCCGCCGGGATATCGATGCGGAAGGCTCCTTCCTTCTGTCCCCAGAGAAAGAAATCCGTCACATTCTGCACATAACTGTCCGAACACTGTTCATCACAGCCCGTGGCACTGCTGTAACAGATGCGGAGCAGATATTCTTTATTCTCACAGCTTTCCAGGATGAATTCATGAAGGACTGTCAGGGGACTTTTATCCCGCTGCCGCACGATGGTCATGAGGTCTTCTACCATGGCCCCTGTCCTCTCATTCAGGATTTCCACCAGCTTTTCCCTGGACGAATAGACCCGGTAAAAAGTGGCTTTGCTGATTCCTGCCGATTCCGCCAGTTCCTTTGCCGTGGAGCGGGGATTCGCACAGACCGCGATGGCCATCCGTTTCAATTCCGCTTCCCTTTCCGCGGTCACCATAAGACACCTCTTTCTATTTCAAAACTCAATACTATTCATTTGAGACTTTTTTGTCTCTTATGAGATGTATGATAGCATGGAAATAAAAGGGTGTCAATAGGGATTTTACTGTTTTAGAGTCATGATTCGTTCTTCGTTGTTCGTTGTTCGTTCTTCGTTGTTCGTGGTTCGTTGTTCGTGGTTCGCGGTTCGGGATCCGTGGTCCGTGGTTCGTGGTCCGTGATTCGTGGTTCGTGGTTCATGGTTCCTGGTCCGTGGTTCGTGGTTCGCCATTAGCTATTAGCTATCGGCCATCCGCCATCAGCCATCAGCGGTTCCATTTTCTCTCAGTCCCGGGGTATTCTATTTCCCATTGAAAAGGCAATAAAAAAGCGGTGCCTTCGATGCTGCACCGCATAAATTTGACAAAACTAACTGCTCATTTCTTCAAGTCTTCATCGGCGGGGGCAAGCGGCGCGGGGATTTCGCCGGGGATGCCGCCGATCATGTAGGAGTCCAGCATATTTCCTATATCCATACGGGTATAGCCGATGGCGATGTCATCGGAAAGTTTCCATTCGCCGTCCATCATGCACCAGATGGTGAGGGCTCCCAGGAAATGGCCCATCACCAGTCGGGCCAGCATTTCCACGGGGGCATCTTTTTTCAGTTCTCCCGGCCTTTCACCCATATGGGCCGTCATGACTTTCATAATGGCCCGGTGAAGGTTTTCCAGGGCCGTCTGGGTCTCCGTAGGAGTCCCTTCGGATTCCATGCTTTCCCGGAGCCACTGACGGATCATGCGTACACCGCTCCAGTCCGCATCTTTGAAAAGGCCGGCAATGAAGTAACAGCACCGTTCATACACATTGCTGTCAAGGTTGACTGCGTCTTCCGTCACCTGTTTGCCGGTCTGGAAAGAAAGCTCAGCCACCACGTCTTCCTTGCATTTGAAATAATGGTAAAAAGTGCCTTTGGCTACGCCCGAATCCTTCGTGATATCTTCTACGGACACCTGATCAAAGCCATTTTCACTGATGAGCTTCCTTGCCGATGCCAGGAGCTTTGCCTTCGTCCGTTCTGCCTTTTTCGTGAGTGCCATGAATTTACTGCCTCCTTTTTCAACCCATGGTCAATTTTTTATAGTATAGAACAAAAAGAAATATTTTTCAATAAAAAGTCAATAATCAGTCACAAAGAGATGAAATTTTTAATTTCCGTCCCGTCGGCAGTCCCGGAGGATTTTCAGCCGGTCATTCTTTGCTTTATAGGAACCGTTCACTTTTTTCCATGCGTTCAGGCCTTTTGGACATAAAAAACGGACCCGGCCTAAGCCGCAGTCCGCTTCATACTCATTCTCCTATGATCGGTTTCTTTTCCGCTATGCCCACTTTTCTGGGATAGGTCTTCGGGCAGGGAGCCGTCTTTTTCAGGTAGAGGATGCATCTTTTATCTCCGCCGGGGAGCTCGAATTCCTTCTTTTCCGAAAGCTCTGCATGGAGTTCCCGAAGGATTTTCCCTGCCTGTTTCATTTCCTCCATGGCGCCGGGGCCTTTCATGGCAGCAAAGACGCCGCCTACTTTGACAAAAGGCAGGGCCCATTCGGAAATAATGGGCATGGCTTTCACGGCCCGGGCAGTGACCACGTCAAAAGCTTCCCGGGTCTTCCTGCGCCTTCCGCCTTCTTCGGCCCGCATGTGGACGCATTTCACGTTTTTGATGCCCAGATTTTTGCAGGCATCTTCCACAAAGGTCAGTTTCTTCTGGATGGAATCCACCAGCACGAAGAGCATATCCGGTCGAAGGATGGCCAAGGGCACCCCGGGAAAACCGGCCCCCGTACCAAGGTCCAGGACTTTTCCCTTTTCCGGGAAATATTTCTCATCATACACGGTCAGGGAATCATATACATTCTTGATGAGACTTTCGTCCACGTCTTTGATCCCCGTAAGATTGACTTTTTTGCTCATGGCAATGACCATGGCATTATACTCCGTGAGCTTTGCCGCTTTTTCCTCATCGGCAGGAAAGCCCAGAGCTTCCATCATTTCCAAAGCTGTCATTGTTTTCTCCTCCTGCAATGACGAATCCCCCATTTTCCCTGTGGGGCTGAAATGAAATTGATTCGGTTTCAGTTGTCAGCCGTTAGCATTCCATTTCTGCGGAGAACCTTTCTTCCCAATTACAGTGTTCTCCCACAATGTGACTCTTCCGCTAACCGCTAACTGCTAACTGCTATTATAATCTCGCGCCCCACAGGGCGCCACCTTCACGGGCCACGAACCACGGATCACGGACCACGTTTACCTCAAGTGACACAGACAAGGTCACGCCTTATGCCCCTTCATACGCTTGACGTAGACCATCAGCACCGACATGTCTGCCGGGGAAACGCCGGAAATGCGGGAGGCCTGGCCCAGATTGAGGGGACGGATTTTATCCAGTTTCTGACGGGCTTCGATGGAAATGCCTTCCAGATTCATGTAGTCGATTTCCTTCGGCATTTTCTCGCTTTCCATGCGGGCCGCCTTCTTCACGGCTGCCTCCTGGCGGGCGATGTACCCTTCATATTTCACGGAAATTTCCATTTCCTCTACTGCTTCCGGATCGAATTCCGGACAGCCCAGGAATTCCACCATTTTCTGATAGGTCACTTCCGGACGCTTCAGGATCTTGTCCGCACCGATTCCCGTAGTGAGAGGGGCGGAACCCATGGCTTCCAATGCCTGATTCGTATCGCCTTTGGGAGTGAACCGTTTTGTCTTGATGAAATGCATGGCTTCGTCATAATTCCGTTTCCGTTCCAGGAAATGGCGGTACCTCTTTTCCGTGACCAGTCCGATATCATACCCCTTCTGGGTGAGGCGGAGATCCGCATTGTCCTGACGGAGAATGAGTCGGTATTCACTTCGGCTCGTCATCATGCGGTAGGGTTCATTGGTTCCCTTGGTGACAAGATCATCAATCAAAGCTCCGATATAGGCTTCGTGACGGCCCAGGATGAACGGTTCTTTCCCCTTGATTTTCAAAGCTGCATTGATGCCTGCCATGAGTCCCTGGGCAGCCGCTTCTTCATAACCGCTGGTGCCGTTGGACTGTCCAGCTGAGTAAAGGCCCGGCATTTTCTTCACTTCCAGGGTCGGATAGAGCTGGATGGGGTCCAGGAGGTCATATTCAATGGCATAGGCCGGACGCATGACTTTCACGTCTTCCAGTCCCGGAATGGTGCGGAGGAAGGCATACTGCACGTCGATAGGCATGGAAGTGGACATGCCCTGTACATACATTTCATTCGTATCGAGGCCTTCCGGCTCGATGAAAAGCTGGTGCCGTTTCTTGTCCGGGAAACGGACCACTTTATCTTCGATGGATGGGCAGTAACGGGCTCCCACGCCATGAATGACGCCGGCGTACTTCGGTGCCCGCATGATATTTTTACGGATAATGGAATGGGTTTCCTCATTCGTATAGGTGAGCCAGCAGTTTCGCTGGTTCCGGTCCGCCCTTTCATTCATGAAAGAAAAGGCATGATTCTGGGGGTCCCCCTTTTCCAGGGCCATATGGTCCAGATGAAGGCTCCGGCTGTCCACACGGGACGGGGTGCCTGTCTTGAAACGGAGGATATCGAGGCCATGTTTCTTCAGATTTTCAGAAAGGCCGACAGACGGACGCATGCCATTGGGCCCCCCGGTGTAAATGGTTTCCCCGATGATAATCGAGCTGTCCAGATAAGTCCCCGTGCAGAGAATGACAGCCTTTGCCCGGTATTCTTCGTGGAGTTCCGTCGTAATGCCCACGCATTTTCCGTCTTCCACGATGATATCCATGACCTGGACCTGCTTCAGGTCCAGATTTTCCGTATTCTCCACCACCTGCTTCATATAGCGGTGATAGGCATTCTTATCCGACTGGGCCCGGAGCGCATAGACGGCAGGACCTTTGCCCAGATTGAGCATTCTCATCTGGATGGCCGTTGCATCGGCAGCAATTCCCATTTCTCCGCCCAGGGCATCGATTTCCTTCACCAGATGACTTTTCCCCGGTCCGCCAATGGCGGGATTGCAGGGCATCATGGCCACATTTTCAAGAGAAATCGTAGTGAGGAGCGTCCTGCAGCCCAGCTTTGCGGAAGCCAATGCAGCTTCACAGCCCGCATGTCCCGCTCCTACTACAATGACATCATACGTATCGATATAGTACAAAGTGATCCTTCTTTCTTACTTTGGGGTAGACTGATTCAGTACACTTTATTATAGCATACATCCGGTCATTTTTTGATAGAGACAATTACGGCGAATCGTCCTTCGTGATGGTGATCCGCATCAGAAAGAGAAGCGGACCATGTTAGATAAGGGAATGGGTAATAGCTAATGGGGAAATAAGCAATGATGTAAATTGTCAACGACGCTTTCCCATTCGCATGCCCCGCTTTGGTATTACTTCATAATGGAAAATATGATTTTCAACCTCGCCTGTGTACGCTCCCATAAAAAATCGGCGGCGCATCAGCGCCGCCACCTTCCCGCACCCCGCATCCCGAACCCCGAAATCTAGATAAAGCCTCCTCCGGGGCATGCCGGGATGAGGCTAAGGCCCGAAAACCGTAACTGTCTCAGGTCATAGTAACTGCCAGATGATTTGCTAACATAGTGCAGTTCGTCCCCTCACCGGCTGCACCGGAGCTCCCCTTTCGAGGGGAGCCTTTCCCATCCACATGTCCCGCTATAGAGTCATCTGATAACAATCAATACGGGCTTTTCACCCCTGCCTGTGCAAAATCCCTATAAAAAATGGCGGCCATCAGGCCGCCACCTTCCCAAAATCCCAAATCCCAAATCCGCAATCCGTCTTTCCCCCGCCTGAGCAAAATCCCCATCAAAAAAGCGTGCCGCATCAGCGGCACACCTCCCCGCACCCCGAA
>DKQZ01000069.1:0-2894 GCA_002471975.1 Dialister sp. UBA7295
GCGATTTTTAACAGAGATGAACCTACCCGGCCGCTCCGCGGCCACCCTTCCAGCAACGGCATGACTCTCACTGCCATGGTGTGCCTTCGTCAAGTAGGAGAATGAAATATAATAAATTTTTTTCGACCAAAATGCCCTGGCAGGGCCTTGACTGAACCTGAGCAAAATGATGTCTGCTAGAGAAGGGCTTCAAGCCATGGGGCTTGGAATTCTATCATTTTGCTCAGAACCCGTCAAGGAAGAGTCATCAGCCAGCCTATATCTTTACGCAATCTGGCATATTGAGCCGGTGCCAAAATCTTAAATTTACGCTGAATCCGTTCCTCATTGTATCGATGGATGTATTTTGTTATTGCTTCTTTCAACTCTTCTACGCTTGCATAATAGTGCCCGTAGTAAATTTCCCGCTTCAGCATTCCCCAGAAGCCTTCCATAGCTGCATTATCCAGGCATTTCCCCGGACGGGACATACTTTGGGTAAGTCCATAATACTTGATTCGGGCTTCGTATTCTCTGCTTGTATAGGGGCTTCCCCGATCTGTATGTATCAGGAATTTAGCTCCCGGGTTCAGTCTCATTGCTTCATCCAGGGTAGCCACTGCCAATGGAGTATCGTTATGATTGCTCATTTCAAAGCTTACAATGTTATAACCACAAAGATCGAGTATTGCACTTAGGTATACCTTATAGACTTTTTGCTCTGTTGCACCGGGCATCCTTACAGGCACCTTTAATTCAGTGACATCGGTAGCAGTTTTGGTTAATGGAGAATCCGTATGGAATTCACGATTCAGAAGGTTTTCGCAAATATGCTGGGCTTTGGCCTTACTTCCGTATTTACCTCCCGGATTGGACTTTATGACGGATTTAATGCCCAGTATCCGGCAGATGCGGAGGACTCTTCTGTCACTCGCTTTGATTCCATACTCCAACTCCAGCTGATCTCTGATCCTGCGATAGCCTTTTGTGTTGTCTGCATCGTAGATTTTTTGGATTTTTTCAGCTAATTCCTCATCAGAAATTTGTTTGCTACTTTTAGGATTTCTGGCATAACGGTAGTAACAGGATTCTGTAATTTTGGCATACCGACAGAGGTCATGAATTGCTCCGCCAGTTTCCTTGTGAACGTCCGTAATTGCATCGTATTTAAGTCGATTACGAGTTAGCGATAACGATGCTTCATCGCTAACTCTCTGACTTTTTTTAAGTATGCATTCTCCAACTCGAGGTCATGGATACGCTTTCTCATGGCAGCTTTCTCATCCCGGTCCTTTTCCTCGGGAGTACGGGCGGTCTGTGAGCCTGCCCTACGGCCTCTACGATCTTCAAGCCCGGCAGCTCCCATCTTTTTGTACTTCTGAACCCAGTTCCTTACCTGCTGGTAGGAGCATTTATACTTGAGGGCAATGCTGGAGTATGATTGACCGCCATCAAGGTACAATTTGACGATTTCCAATCGCTCTTCAAAGGTTGTTTTACGTACGTTTCCCATGTAATGGCCTCCTTTTCTGGCATCCTGAAGGTCTCCATGAGTATTATACCGTAAAATCCACCTCCTTAATTGGATTTCAGCCCTCAATCCGTGTTTAAGAGCAATTGCTCTCAAGCTGCCTCCCCCCGAAAGGTAATCCAGGACAGCAGCCTTTCTTTGTTCATCGGTATAAACTGCCGGTTTAGCTGGTTTTCTAAAAGCTTTTGCACCATCTCTCTTGTACAGGCTGACCCATCTTCGGACTGCTGTCACGTGAACTCCCAGCCGTCGAGCGGCTTCACTTGGTCCCAAATCTCCTCGATTAATCTTTCTGACAACAGCCAGCTTTTTTCTGGGACTTATCTCCTCTTTATTGACCATATTGCTACCTCCAAGTAGGATTTTTATATTTCATACTCCTACTAACCGATAGCATACCAAAATACGGCGCTTTTCCTGTTGCGCCGCACCTTCACTGAGAGCTGATAACTTTTTATTTACAATTTCTCTACACTCCGATGGCTTCTTTGCATTTCGTAAAGAGTTTCCCGAAGATCCATGTCACAGCGGCTGTAAAAACCATGCCGGGAGCTGCAGCGATGAGCATGAGGGTAAGGCCTTTTCCAAGAAGGAAATACATGGAAACCCGGGCCAGCGTGGTACCAATGGGGCCGGAGAAGATGTAGAAGGGTTTATTGGACCCCGAGAGGAGCCAGAAAGCGCCCACTCCCAGGCGGAAGGTCATCTGGATGGCTACGTTTAAAATGGTGGCGGTCCCCAGGGACAGTCCGATGAGGGAGGCCAGGACTCCGGCGATGATGTATTTTTTGAAACCAAATACCCCGCAGATGGCTACCGCAATGGGCGCGGAAAGCTGGAACTCTGTCCCCGGGACGATCCCCGGAATGCGGAAAGTGCCGGAAACGGCAATGAGTACGGCCAGAAGGGCGGTAATCGCGCAATCCCTGGCAAGGGCCCGGTCGCCTGGGAGGGTCGTTGATTTGTCCATATTTTTCCTCTCTATGATAACCTTTAAAATATATGGAAACCTTGAGGATAAAAGGCTTGTAGAAATCGGATTGGGGATTTGGGACTTCGGATTGCGGGAAGGATATGGTTTCCTGCGGAAACCAATTTTTATAGTGCGCTTTGCGCACAGCCTTCGGCTCACAAATGAAATGGCCATATTTTCCCTTATTTGTGCAGTTTCCCCTCATCCGTACACTATCGGTAAGAGCAGGAGCGAAAATAACCTTCAGCATGCAAATCTATATTTATATCTTTTACGATAATCATGCTTACTGTTTACTGACGCTTCTGCCAGGAATGGTTTCGACCTGTTCGTGCCCCCACCGCTTGCGGAGCCCCCGGGATAAGTTTACCTTTAAGCTCACTTTCGATTTGTAAGATAGTACAGCCCCTC
>DKQZ01000069.1:2998-7636 GCA_002471975.1 Dialister sp. UBA7295
TGCTCCGCAGACAGCTCCCCAAGCCTGGGGAGCCTTGAACGTTCCGACTTGTACGGGCTTTTCAACCTCGCCTGTGCACATTCCCCATACATATTCGTGCCGCGAGAGCGGCACACCGCCCCGACAGCCCCGATAATCCCGAGACTCCCGACAACCCCGATTCAAAAGTTTGGGATTATACAGCGCCTTTCCTTACCTATAGTTCTTAATTATCACAGCAGCTGCCCGTTCCAGTTCTTCTTTTGTATGAGCAGCAGTCACGGTCAGGCGGATCCGGCTGGTGCCTTTGGGGACTGAGGGCGGACGGATGGCGGAGAGGAGGACGCCTTGTTCCCGGCATCTGACGGCTAGCCGGAGTGCTTTTGTTTCTTCTCCCATAATGATGGGGATGATAGGAGTCGGAGCGTCTACGATGGGAAGGCCCGCTTCTTTCAAAAGTTTCCGCATATAGTCCGCATTGTCATGAAGTTTTTTCATGAAACGGCCCGGTTCCCGTTCGAGGAGTTTCAGGGCCGCAAGGGCTGTGGCTCCGGTGACAGAGGAAATGGAAGTGGAAAAGATGAAAGGTCTCGAGCAGTTTCTAAGGTAGTCGGTGATATTTCTTGTAGAAGCGACGAATCCCCCTTCGGCGCCCAGGGCTTTGGAGAGGGTACCCACCTGGATATCGATGCCGTTTCTTCCCCAGTATTCGGAGGTGCCATGGCCTTTTTCTCCGATGACTCCTGTGGAATGGGCATCGTCTACGATGAGGCAGGCATCGTATTTCTCTTTAAGGTCAATGAGCTCAGGCAATGCCACGTCTCCGTCCATGCTGAAAACTCCATCGGTATAGATGAATTTCTGGCCGTCGGTTTTTATTTCCTGCAGTTTCTTTTCCAGGTCTCTCATGTCGGAGTGTTTATAGACCACGACTTTTGCTTTGGAAATACGGCAGCCGTCTACGATGGATGCATGGTTGAGTTCATCAGAAAAAATCACGTCTGTTAGGCCCGCCAGGGCATAGAGGACGCCCAGGTTGGTCATATAGCCTGTATTGAAAATGACCGCATCTTCGGTGTGCTTGAAGGAGGCCAGTTCTCTTTCGAGATCTGAGAGCTCGAAGACCGCCCCGCTGGTAAGCCGGGCTCCCCCGCTTCCTGTGCCGTAAATGATGGCCTTTCGGGCAGCTTCCTGAACTTCCGGCTCATGGGTCATGCCCAGGTAATCATTGGAGTTGAAAACGATATATTCTTTGCCGCTCCGGTCAATCCCTTTTGACGCGGTCATCATGCGGAGGTCCCGCACCTGGCGGAAGCGGTCTTCTTCTTTTATTTCCAGAAGCTTTTGTGGAATGTCTTTAATTTTCATGGGGCATCCTCACAAGGACCGTCTGGTTCTGCATGTAATCGTCATATTTCTAAATGTCCGTCCCCGGTTTCACGAAAAAGACACGGCCTCCCACGGGGTCTCCCATGTCTTTCATGACGGTAATGCGCCCGTAGCCATATTTCTTCGAACCCACATAGCCTGTCACGTAGTCGGGATCATCGGACCAGCAGAGTTCGGCCACGGTACCAGGGGCATTGGCCACTTTCGAAGCGAGAACCAGGGCTTCTCTCGGATGGTCTCCGCCCAGGCCCCGTGCGCCCATTCTGGCTTCGTATTCTTTTGTATTTTCACAATCCATATTGCTGCAGCGGACTCCCCGTTCATGGCGGTCATCAAGCCGCTCGCCCGACACCGCATCCATGACGATGGCTCCCCGCATGGAATCGGTGAGGGACTCCAGTTCATGAAAAGCGCTGTCCACGGCAGCCTGAGAAACGCCGATCCGCAGAAGTTCCTTCTTTGCCACGGCCCGGCCTTCTTCCTTTGTGGACGTATTCATCTGGTAAATGGGAATCAGGTCGCAGTATTCGATGGACGTATCCGGCACTTCTTCCACCTTTACATTGATGAAATTGGCCGCGCCCCTTTCATGAGTCCTTGCCCGGCGGAGCATGGCCAGGACATTTTCCTCCAGCATATCCTCCGGCACAATCCTTTCGGCTCCGGAAATATGACGGCCCCCCTCTCCGTGAGTCCCACCCAGACTGGAACGCATCTTCACACTGTACAACAACTTACCCAGCTCCTTTTCGTCAACTTAGCATAATTTGATTGTCAACCCGCATGTCATAAAAAAATGAGGAAATATCGCTTCCTCCACGGTTTCTAGTCTATACAGGTTGACCGGAGTTTGTCAAGATTAACAATATCGGTTGTTGACAATCTGGTTGGTTTTGGATAATCTCATTTGCGCTGATCGCGATTCGTGAAGGGAGCCGCCTTTTGGTCAGACTCCCTCAGGATGCTCTCGAAGGGACATCTTTCCCTTCAAGGGCATGGATCCCGTGTACCTTTTGGCGAGCAGCCCTGTCCCTGCATATTCTCCACGCAAAAGGCACCTCTGGTTTCAAAGGTGCCTTTTTGAATATGTATTTCCAAAATTTTATTCACTCCGCCCGGCGGTAGAGTTCTTTTTCGTTACAGTGGATGAGGAACGTCTCTTTGTCCATGGGTTTCCCATAGTAGTAGCCCTGAATCTTTTCGCAACCTATGGACTTAAGGAAATCGGCCTGTTCTTTCGTTTCCACGCCTTCGGCGAGGGTGTGAAGGCCCATGTTCTTCGCCAGGGCAATGATGGAGGAGAGAAGGGCTCTCGATTTTTCCGTCTTTGTCCGCTGGAAGGCCATATCGATTTTGATTTCATCAAAGTTGAAGTTCTGGAGAACGTGAAGGGAAGAATAGCCGCTGCCGAAATCATCCAGCCACACTTCATAGCCCGCTTCGCGGAAACGATCAATCTGATGCCGGAGGAGTTCGTCGTCCTGGGTAAGGGCGGATTCGGTGATTTCTATATGGAAAAGATAGCGGGGAAGGTCAAATTCCCGGATAATTCCTTCCATGAAGAGGAAGGGATCTCCCATATCGAAGTCAACCCGGGAGAAGTTGACAGAGCAGGGAATAACGGGCAGTTTCTGATCCACTCTTTCCCGGATGATTCTGGCCGTTTCCCTGACGATGTGGTAATCGAGCCGGGGAATCATGCGGGCTTCTTCAAGGAAAGGGATGAAATTGGCCGGGGAAATCATGCCCCGGTCGGGATCGATCCAGCGGGCCAGGGCTTCGGCCGAGCAGAGTTTTCCGTCTACCGTGTTCACGACGGGCTGAAAGTAGGGCACGATGTGACCCTTCTTCAGGGCAATTTCAAAGTTGCTCATGACGAAATTGCGATTGTTCACCCTGTTTCCCATGGAATCATCATAGACCGCCCAGGTACGGCTGGCATCATTTTTGATGGATTCACAGGCCAGATGGGCGAGGTCGGTGAAGTGGGAAATATTATTCATGGAACTGTCCGTGATTTCCCTGGTGGGATAGACGATGCCCGCTTTAAGCGCGATGGAAGGGTCGCCAATGTAGCTTTTGAGCTGGTAGGAGACGCATTCGATGGCTTCCTTGGGATCGTTTTTCATGGACAGCATGGCAAAGTTGTCCGCGGTAAGCCGCGTAATGAGGGCTGTGGGGAAATAGGTCCTTAGAAGGCTGGCCGTCTTTTTCAGGAGCAGATCCCCCGCCTCCCGGCCATGACAGGTATTGTAAAGCTTGAAGTTGGAAATATTGAAATAGATGGACGTATGGAACGTATTGATTTCGGTCAGAGAATCAGAAATCCGCACCTTCCTGGCCTCTTTATAGAAAGTCTCCGGGCCCATGAGGCCGGTGACAGGATCCCGGTCTGATGCCGCGTGGATGGGAATGAGGTATACCATCCAGATATTGTGGCCCGACTGCAGCCGGTAAGCCTTCATAACGCCATCCATGAGGAGAAGAGTATCATCCGACCTTTTCATGCGGAAATGAAGCTGCTTCGTCCGGGTCACGGCATCGATTTCATTACGGCTGAAAATTTCCTCCAAGGGATGGTAATCCTCGGGAAGCACGATATCCCGGAAGTCAGGATTTCTTTTCATCATTTCTTCCGGCGAACCATAGCCCGCCAGCTCCACCAGCTGTTCATTGACATATAAAAAAGATTCATCATCCTTCGACAGAAGACAGAAAGCTCCGGGGAAAAGACTGTTCAATTCGATAATCCTCTCATCAATGATATGAGCTTTCATACTATCACCCCCCGCGTAAGGCCGGACGTTTTCTATAACTTGATTATATAACAATTTTTATTTTTTGTCTTGACGCTAGAGCATTTTCTGTCCGGAATGCTCCCCCCGCAGCCATCATGGAATCTCCTTCTCGAAGGGGTCCGCATTTTACCGATTGAGTCATTCTTCCCGTGTACCTCCTGACATTCCCTCCTATGTGCCGGCCGCGATCGTACAGCCCCCTGCCCGCCTCGCTCGCTGCCCCCGGACTCGGGGGGCAGGTGGGATCGATGCTTACGGGCTTTTCAAACTCGTCTGAGCACAGGTCCCATATATACTCTGCGGCCATCAGGCCGCCACCTTCCCGAGAACCCCGATATCCCCGACATTCCCGATTCAAAAGTCAATCAACCGGAAAGTTTCCTTTCGATTTAAAGTTTTCATTTACTTCTATTCCCCCATAAATAATCATCGATGCATCAGCATCGACACCTCCCCGCACCCCGCTCCCCGC
>DKQZ01000067.1:0-11517 GCA_002471975.1 Dialister sp. UBA7295
ATATGGGGAATTTGCACAGGCGAGGGTGAAAAGCACGTTGGTGTGCAGAATAAGCAGTTACTTTGGATTGATGAACATTTGGTATTCGTGAGTCAGCAAACCACGGCACGGCCCGATATAGACGATTTCGAGATTTCGGGGTTCGGGATTGCGGGAAGGTGTCGGCCTGATGGGCTGACGATTTTTTATGGGGATGTGCACAGGCGGGGGTGATTTCCGGCGAGGAATCGGTTTTGTGATTCATTTGCCATTTCAAGATTTTGTGCTATATTGATTTCAGAGTGAACTGGAAATATTTCCTTTTTTACGCAGAGGGGGTAATACATATGAATGAAATTTTGAGAACTATCATGAACCGCCGGGCGTGCCGCTCTTTTAAACCGGATCTCATTCCGGAAGACATCCTGCAGCAGATCCTGGAGGCAGGAACCTATGCGGCTACGGGTATGGGAAAGCAGTCCCCTATCATCATCATGGTGACGAATCAAGAAATCCGGGATGAGCTTTCTGCCCTCAATGCGAAAATCATGGGCACAAAAATGGACCCTTTCTACGGGGCTCCGGAAGTGGCCATCGTGCTGGCGGACAAGAATAGGCCCACTCATGTCTATGATGGAAGTCTGGTCATTGGAAATATGATGCTCGCTGCCGAATCCCTGGGGATTGGAAGCTGCTGGATTCACCGGGCAAAGGAAGAATTCGAGCTGCCTGAAGGAAAGGCCATCCTTGAAAAACTGGGTATCAAAGGAGACTATGAAGGCATAGGCCACTGCATCCTGGGCTATGCGGCAAAGCCGGCCGGAAAGGCGGCTCCCAGGAAGAAGGATTATATTTACCGGATTGGGTAGTTTTGTTTTATCCTGATGGATGACTGAAATCCTGACAGGGTTAAAGTTATCAGTTATGAGTTCTTAGTTCCAGGCGAAGGGGCGGTGCATCAGAATTTCCTGGCGCCGCTTTTTGCTTTTGAAATTCAGGCTTAAAAGACTGAATCGCGAAGGTATTGTATCTCATTTAAGCCAAAAGTTTCTGCAATCAACTGCAGAAACTTTTTATTTTGGAGAATTTGTGCAATGAACTGCAGAAACTTTTTATTTTTATAAGTTTGTGCAGCGAAATGCATAAACTTATCGCATGCAGACGAATGACGGCCCTCTTGACTTGAAGTGAACTTGAGGGTATACCATGAGATACATTCCATCTTGGTGTGCCATTGAGCAGAGTCTCATTCGGTATTCGTGAGGCAACCTCATCTCGGCGAGCCCTGATATAGTCCATTTCGTGATTCGTGAGGGTGTCGGCTCTCCGCCGACGAATATATGGGGATTTTTCCCCGGTGGGCAGTCACGAAAATTTGACTGATTTTCTGCTTTGTTTTTGATTTGGGGACGTCTATGAAGACTATTTTTCATTTCTTTAGAAATATAATCATTGCTCTTTTCCTTATCCTGGGGGCCGGGTTTTACCTGGGCCATGAGATGACGGAGAATCTGCTGAACGCGCCCTGGGATGAGATTCTGGGGATCGTGAATCATAAGGGAATGACTCCTGCCATGAGGGAGGCCGAGGCCTGGTCCGGGGGAAAGATGGTATCCGTCATTTCGTCGGATGGGACGGAGCTGAAAGGGACCTGGATGCCCGATCCCGGGGCGGGGAGGCCCACGGTGATCCTGATTCACGGGCTTTACCAGAACCGGAGCATGTGTCTTCCCTTTGTGAGAATATACAGGAATCTGGGGTACAATATGCTTCTCATCGACCAGAGGGGCCACGGTGAATCAGGCGGCGGAAGGACGACCTGGGGTCTGAAGGAAACAGAGGATCTTTCTGCCTGGGTGAAATGGGCGAGAAGAAATACGCCTTCCGGGAAAATTGGCCTTCACGGAGTCTCTTTGGGGGCGGCCATGTCTCTCCTGTACAGCGGGACGGAGGAAGGGAGAAATCTTTCCTTCGTCATTTCTGACAGTTCTTATGGAAATCTGGAGCAGCTGGCAGAAGAAAAACTTTTTACCTGGCTCGGGGATGAAAGGGCACTCTGGAGCCTCCGGGCCATTTACCCTTTCTTCCAGGGAGACCTTCTTTTCCGCTATCATAAGACCACAAGGGATATGGACCCTTTGAACGCAGTGACCCATTCCACCGTGCCCACCCTTTTCCTTCATGGCACGGCAGATACCCTCGTCCCTTATGAGCGGGCGGAGGAACTCTATGAAGTTTCTTCTTCCCCTTCGAAAAAGCTGTACCTCTTCGAAAACGTAACTCACGCCGCCGAATGGGGCGCTTCTCCTTCCACCTACTCGAAAGTGGTGGGAGACTTTTTGAAGGAGAACGGGGTATGACAGGCGGGAAACGGTTCTAATACGGTCAAAAGTGATCAGTCCACAGTTCTCCGAATTTCATGCAGGATGAGGAAACCAGAGATGGAATGAAAAAAATGTGTTATTGGACACATTTTTTTCATTTTGCGAGCATGAACGATGTACTGATAAATGGAATGGAATGACTGGTAATATCAGGGGTTTTCATGAAATACATGGACTATTTCCTCCCGCTTCGTGGTATAATGAAAAAAACATGGCAAATGACATATTTTTTTCAATCTGGAGGAATCATGGAAATAGAAAGGGACCTGTATCTGAAAAGACTGATTGACCGTATGCACAATGGGCTGATCAAGGTCATTACGGGTATGAGAAGAAGCGGAAAATCCTACCTGCTTTTTATCCTGTTCCGCCGGTACCTGATTCAATCCGGAGTTCCGGAAAATCATATCCTCACCATGCAGCTGGACCGCTATGAAAATGAAGAATTCCGGAATCCGGACATACTCCTGGCGTGGATTCGCGGGCAAATAAAAGATTCAGGTGATTATTACATTCTTCTTGATGAAGTACAATTGCTGGATCGTTTCGAAGAAGTGCTGAATTCCCTGCTCTATGAGAAGAATCTGGATGTTTATGTGACGGGCAGCAACTCTAAGTTCCTGTCAAAAGATGTGATTACGGAATTTCGTGGCCGGGGCGATGAAGTCCATATATTTCCCCTGTCCTTTGATGAATTCATGTCGGTCTACGATGGAGATGAATATCATGGCTGGGCGGACTATATGACCTGGGGTGGACTGCCGTTGGTGGCAGGGATGAAGACGGAAGAGCAGAAGATGTCCTATCTGACTCATCTTTTTGAAGAAACCTATTTGAAGGATATACTGGAGAGAAATAAGCTGGATAAAAAGCCGGAAATGGAGGATCTGCTCCATGTGCTGGCTTCCTCTGTGGGCTCCCTGACCAATCCTTCAAAAATTGCTGCCACTTTTCAAAGTCAGCTCCATCTGCCGATCAGCTTTAATACGATCAGTAAATATATCGGCTTTCTGAAAGACGCCTTTCTCATCAGTGAGGCCCGGCGATTTGATGTGAAAGGAAGGAAATACATCGGTACTCCCTTGAAATATTACTTTGAAGATGTGGGGCTCAGAAATGCCCGGCTTGGTTTCCGGCAGCAGGACAGGCCCCATCTGATGGAAAATATCCTTTACAATGAGCTCCGTCTTCGGGGCTTTCAGGTGGATGTGGGGAATGTAAAGCAGCGGTTCATGGATAAAGAAACCGGCAGCCGTCTGTCTAGGACGCTGGAAATTGATTTCGTGGCCAACCGGGGAAGCAGGAGGTATTATATCCAGTCAGCCTGGGCCATTCCTTCAGAAGGAAAAATGGAACAGGAAAAGGCATCGCTCCTGGTCCCGGATGATTCTTTCAAAAAAATCATCATCGTCAACGAAATCCTGCGGCCTTTCCAGGACGAAAACGGAATCCTTACACTGGGACTTTTTGATTTTCTCCGCCATCGGGACAGCCTGGAATGGTAAATAGGAAATAGAATGAAAAAAATGCGTCAGATGACGCATTTTTTTCATTTCGGAAATCAGAGTTTTCAAGGACTTGAGAAATGGTAAGGAATGGGAATTCTGAGCCAATGATCCTGCAGTTTTTTTGTTCGTCGGCTTCATTGTGATGGATGATGATAAACGCAGGGCTCTCCATAAAAATGGTCGCCTTCAATATTTTAAGGCGCCCTCTTTCACGAACCACAAACCACGAACCACAAACCACGAACCACAAACCACGAACCACGAACCACGGACCACGAACCACGGACCACGGACCACGAACCACGGACCACGAACCACGGACCACGAATCACAAATCACAAACCACGAACCACGGACCACGAACCACGGACCACGAACCACGGACAACAAACCACAAACCACAAACCACGAATCACGAACAACGAAGAACGAACAACGAAGAACGAAGAACGATTCATCCCATGTGAAACAAACTGGAAATCGCAGGCCTGTGCAAAGATTAGGGTTTCAGCTCAGCTACCTGTTCCTTGATGCTCTTCACATTTTCCTGAATTTTCTTAATCGTCTTCATGGGTCCTTCGTTGTCAGCCGCTTCTTTGAGGCTCATGACTTTTCCCGTATCCTTGTCCACCAGTTCGATATTTCCCAGGTGAAGTTTGCCATCGATGATATGGAAGGCATCGGTGCGGATGATTCCGAAATTCGTATCAATGGCCACATCATAGAAGTCGACAGCCCTGTACCTATTATTAAAAGTCCCGCTGATACTGTTGAAGGGGACAAGCATATAGAAGCCATTTCCCGTGGAGAATTTCCCGAAGGCTCTAAGGTGTTTCGGGTCTCCGTCGCAGTGGATTTCTCCGTCCAGTTTCACGAGACAGTAGAATTTCGGCTCTTTGGAGGGAATCCGGCTGTCCAGGCCTTCTCCGGAAAGGTAGATGTTGTAGGCCCTGGTATCGATATTGTAATCTCCATAGGCATCCACGGTCCCCCCGTAAACCCTGGCATGGACGTCTTTGAAGGTCATGAGGCCTCCATCGTAATGGATATTTCCTGTCACTTTGGAAAAGTCCAGGGCTGGGATGTGGAGTTCGTCCATGGAAAGCTGTCCATCCCCGATGGGGTGGGAAATAGGTCCGCCGCCATGGACGGTAAGGGTCATTTTGTCGTGAATATCATCGCCCAGACCGAGAGAAGCGGGATCTACGCCTTTGGCGGTGAAATCAATGATGGCAGGAAGTCCTTTCTCCTTGAAATTGATTTCGCAGGAAAGGTCCGCCCCCTCTCCGACGGCCGTTCCGCCGAAGGACCCCGTCTTGAGGTCCAGCCTTGTCATGCCTTTCGTGTCGATTTCACTGGAAAGGTTCACATGGCTCACGATATAGTGGCGCTGCAGGTAAAAGGCTTCCATTCTGGCATCGATGAGATTCAGTTTCGCTTTGATGGGGCGGCCGGAGCGGTTGAAATTGGAAACTTTCTTTTCCAGATTTCTGATGCCGCCGTCATCGTCCTCTTTTTCTTCTTTCTTCTCTTTCCGTTCCAATTTACGATTGACGAAATCCACATTCATGTCTTCATCAAATTCTACGGCAAAAGCCGGTTTAATGAGGGTCAGTTCTTTGACCGTAGTGGAGGCAAAGTGGCCCCGGAGAATATCCCAGGGATTGACTTTGAAGGATCCTTCCGGCACCCGGAGCACCGGGTCTCCGTCCGGATCATCCCAGGAAAGATTGGTGAAAGTGACGCCGCCATGAATATTGGCCGTAATCGTTTCGACCGTAATGGTCCCGCGGAGCATATCCTGCCGGGTGACGGCATAGTTGAAAACCTGGGCCGCTCCGTAGGAAAGGATCTTCGCTGCCAGAAGGATGAGGACAAAAATGGCGACAAGGAGCCCAAAGAGGTAGAGGGCATATCGTTTCCACTGATGCTCCTTGCGGAGGGTCGTGAGTTTCGTCATTTTTGCTCCTTATGAGAAATAGGATGAAGGACTTTGAATTGTAAGTTATCAGTTATCAGTTCGCAGTTCTCAGTGAAGGTGGCGGCCTGACGGCCGCTGAATTTTAAATGGTAAATTTACTGGAACAGAGAAACTTTGAGCTGAAAGTTTTGAAAAACGGATGAGATATTCTGATAACTGATAACTGATAACTAAGAACTTCTACAGTCTCAAAAATGAATGACAATCAGTTGTTTCAAGCAACTTGAGTACGTTCAAACTTATCATACATCAAATTGGAAAAAATAAAAATGGGCCGCCTGATTTGGCGGTCCGGTGAGCCGGTCGTGAGGTCAGTCATCCCAGAAGCCCGATTCCTGCTGTTGCTTTTCCACGATTTTCCGTATGGCTTTTATTCTGGCATCGGTACCGGGATGGTCGCAGGTGATTCGCTGAAAAATGGACATTTTTCTATTTCCATAGTACGCTTCTATTTTTGCAAGGCCAGAAGCGAGAGCGGGCCCATAACCAAGCCTTGCTGCATAGGCGTCAGCCTGGTATTCCTGCTGACGGCTGCCGAAGCGGTTGATGAGGAAGGTAGGAATGTAGAGAAGCATATTCATAATATTATAAATGGTTATGATAAACAGTGAGAAAACATTAAGGACAAAACCAACGAAGGGAATCCAGAATAAGAGACGACAAATCAGTGCTATTCCGTTAAAAACGAGCGTGATAATGGTATTGAACCATGACATGCCCATGCAGAGAAGACTGGTTCGGGTATGGCCGTTCTGAATATGCCCCACTTCATGAGCCATGATCCCAATAACTTCTTCCCTGGGTAAATCGCGGAGAATGGGGAAGAAGACTGTAATCGTCTTTCCCAGAGCGAATGCGTTATATTCATTTACAGCGCCTATATAAAGGTGGTATTCTTTTGGGTCCAGCTGTGCACGAAGGCAGATATCGTCCAGGCACTCCTGAAGATAACGTCCATCTTCAGGGGAAGGGGATCTTCCGCCTTCATTATAGACAAACATCCCTGTCATGAGGCCGGATTGGGAAATAAGACCTGGTATGAGGATGGAGGCAAGAGTGAGCTTCAGGACTATTTCATCTTCCGTGCCCGGAGCTGGCTGATACCCAAAGATAAATGAAAGCATAATCATGATGACCCAGAAATAATAATTCAATATGAAATTCACGATAAAAGTGAGGACGATGAGTACAGCGTTGGTCATATAGGATATTCCTTTCAATATATTGGATTTTCCTTAATCATAGCACGGGGAAAATGGGCTGAGAAGGAAAATTTCTCATTTTTAGAGGAATATGCACGCATGTTTTCCTTTAAATGAATATAAAAATAATTTAAGTTACAGCCGGGATAAAAAGTTATTCCCAATCCATATAACCTGGAGAATGTAAAAAGGATTTCGCAGAGATTACGGCTTTACATTCCATAAGGGCATAGGGAGTATGGGGAATGGAAAGGAAGCTCGGAGGAAAATAAATTTTTGAATCGGGGGTATGGAGAATGATTTTGGGAATGTCGGGGCCCTGAGGGATGGAAAGGAAATTTCCTGTTTCTATGGAAATCAGGCAGTCTCCTGCGGTATAATCAGAAAAATATTTTTTCCCGGGTTTTGAAAGGAGAAACTCATGGAACTTGCCCTGCTTCCTGAAATGACGAAGATGGCCCTCTACGTCCTGGCCGTCTTTATTTCCAATATCGTCCAGGCGTTGACCGGGTTCGCGGGGATGATGCTGGCCATGCCGCCTATCATGCTGCTTTACGGACCGGACCGGGCCAAGGCCCTTTTGACCCTTCTGACCTGGCTCGTGGCGCTCCGGGTGCTTTTCCGGGACTGGCGGTTCGTGAACCGAAAGGAAATCGGAAAAATCGTGGGTTCCATGTTCATCGGGATGATCCTCGGCATGTACCTGTACCGGATTCTGGATGCCTCTTTTCTCGTTCCCCTGTATGGGACAATCATCGTGCTGGTGGCCCTGAAAAATATGCTTTTGAAAAAATCCACGAAACCACTTCCTTTTGCTTTGGGAATCATCATCCTGCTGGGGTCCGGGGTCATTCATGGCATGTTTGCCTCCGGCGGGGCGCTCCTCGTGGTGTACCTTCTTGCTACTTTTCATGATAAGGATGAATTCCGGGCCAACGTGTCCACCATCTGGGCCATCACAGACCTGCCCCTCTTTGCCAGCGACTGGGTTCACGGATACTATACGGCTGAATTCTTCCACCTTTTTGCCCTCGGCGTGGTGCCCCTCTTCTTTGCTGCCTGGCTGGGAAATCAGCTTCATGACCGGATCAACCAGAAAATGTTTACGAGGCTCACCTATGTGCTGCTTTTGTGCTCGGGAGCGATGATACTTATCTGAGTCTTTGGGTAGTTACCCCGGTTTGAGTCAGCTGCGGTTTTCGGGTCTTGGCAAACCACGGCGCGCCCCGTTTGATTCATTTCCGAGAATTCGGGGTGCGGGATGCGGGGTTCGGGGAGGTGGCGCCCTGCGGGCGCAGTTTTTGATTTTGCCTTTGGCCCTCATGCGTCGATTTGAATAGGCACGGTTGAAAGTACAGTTTCCCTTTCACCAGCTGCTCCGGCGCTCCCCGTACTTCGGGGAACGCGCTTTTTATGGATAGAGTCATTTGTCCCGGGAAAGTTTTGGCAATTAGCCTTGTATGTGTCTTGCAGCGATAAAACACCTATCCGGCCGCTCCGCGGCCACCTTCCCATCCAGGGAAGGTGGGAGCCCTGCAGCATGCTTTTCTTTTTCCTCATATGTGTCTTGTACCTGTAGTGCAGAGAAAAATATAAAAAAGGCGCAGCTATATGAATTGTGCCGCGCCGCCTGCCCGAGTCCCAATCGATTCAAAGTTTCGAAGACAGCTGATTTTTCAAAGTCCCGAAGAATTCAGTCACTGAGAACTGATAACTGAAACGAAAAAAGCCGCCCACTATGACTAGTGGACGGCTTTTTGGGTACAAAAATAAACCCCCTTTTGAGAATAATGTGCTCGTTGTCCGGAATTCCGATCTTACCTGTCAATCGGCCGCAGAAATCGTAATGAGCGTATGACATCTCGTGACTAAGTACGTAGCGGGGTGCGCGGGTCCGAAGATTTTTCTTTCTCGTTTTTGGGAGTTTATTTTGTTTTGTTAAAAATAATGGTGAAACTCGAAGTTCCTCGAGGATTGAAAGCTTTCGGAGCACGTGGGTTTTGTTCCGGATCTGCTTTAAATTTTTCGGCGCCTGGCAGATCTGATGGAACTCGGCCCGAGGCCTCGCTCTTTTTGCTTTCACGGATATAGTACCGAAAATCGCGATTTGTATCATTAGATTTTTATTAAAGCTTTGCTGCTCATAAGATGGAAACTTGTATCTTCGAAGACTTTTGAATCGGGGTTCTCGGGATTATCGGGGATCATTTCGGGGTTGTCGGGAAGGTGGCACCCTGGCGGGTGCAGATTTATATGGGCTGTCAGCCTTGAATGTAAAATCCCCCGAAAGAGGGATGCCGAGGGCAGGCTTTTTAGCATGCCGATTGTACCATTCACCCTAATGTACAGTTTCCCGCTCCGAATGACCAGAAAGCCAGTCCACCTGTCAACCATTAACCTTAATCCCCAGCTTGTCCACCTCTTGTATTTTCGCTCACTGCGAACTGATAACTAAAATTCCATCCAATAAAAAAGAAAAGGCCCGAAGGCTCTTTCTTTTTATTTTACAAATCTTTGAAATGGAAAGATTTCTTTCCGCTGGCGTAGTCTCCCACGATCTGGCCGTGACCATAAAGTTTGTATTTGTAGGAGATGAGGCCTTCCAGGCCTACGGGGCCCCGGGCGTGGATTTTGCTGGTGGAGATGCCGACTTCGGCGCCAAAACCGTAGCGGAATCCGTCGGCAAAGCGGGTGGAGGCATTCCAGTAGACTCCCGCGGAATCGACGAGGTTCATGAAATGTTCGGCGGTTTCTTTATTTTCCGTGATGATGCAGTCTGTATGGTGGGAGCCGAATCTGTTGATGTGGGAAATGGCTTCGTCCACATTTTTCACGAGACGAATGGAAAGGATGAGGTCCAGGTATTCTTTGTGCCAGCTTTCATCGTCTTTCATTTTTTCTACGGGAATGATTTCTTCCACATCGTCTCTGCCCCGTTCTTTCACGCCCGCTGCTTTGAGTGCTTCATTTAATTTCGGCAGGAATTCTTTTGCAATATCTTCATGGACGAGGATCGTTTCCACTGCATTGCAGGCAGCGGTGTACTGGGTCTTGCCGTCGATAATGAGGGGAATGGCTTTGGAAATATCATAGTCCTTATCCACGTACATGTGGCAGACTCCATCTGCATGGCCCAGGACCGGGATCGATGTGTGGTTCATAATGTACTGGACGAAACTGTTGGAGCCTCTCGGGATTAAGAGGTCTACTGTATCGTGACATTCGAGGAGTTCATCGATTTCACTATGCTGCTCGGCCTGGAAGAGACATTTTTCCGGGAGTCCTGCCTTTACGGCTGCTTCGTGAATCACGGAAAAAAGGATGCGGTTCGTATAGGTGGTTTCTTTTCCGCCTTTCAGGATAGCGCAGTTGCCGCTTTTGAGGCAGAGCGAGGAAATCTGGACCAGCGCATCCGGCCGGGCTTCAAAAATCACGCCGACTACCCCGATAGGACAGGTCACCCGGCGCAGGCGGAGTCCTGCGTCCAGTTCTCTATCAAGAGTGACTTTTCCGATCGGGTCGGGCAGCTTTGCCAGGTCCGTCAGTTCATGGGTCACGTCTTTCAATTTTCCTTCATCAAATTTAAGGCGCTTCCTCACTGCCGGTGCTACATGATTTTCATCAGCCAGAGAAAGATCTTTCTCGTTGGCTGCAAATATTTCCTCCCTGTGGGCCAGAATATTTTCTTTGATCAGATCCAGCGCGAGGTTCCTGGTCTCAATGGGCACAGCCGCCAGAATGGGGGAGGCCAGTTTCATTTCTTTTGTAATGTCATGGATGGTGGACATGGGGTTAATCCTTTCCAGGGTAGAATGTTTTCCCAAAATCATAAAAACGGATTTCGGAATGGGGATTTCGGGAAGGAGGCCGCTTCAAATCAAAAGCGGCCTCTTATATATTGATAATATTATACCCAAAAAGAGAAGAACTGTGAATGTTTTAGAAATATAAAAGGGCGCGCTTATGAATTTGCGCGCCCACCTTCACGAAGAACGAACAACGAATAACGAAGAACGACCGGGCCCAAATGTCGCAGCACCTCAAGTCGAAGAGGCAGGCCAAACGAATACCCCAAAGTCCCAGGCCCAAATGCCTCAGCACCTCAAGTCGCCTCGGCNNCTCGGCAGGCCAAACGAATACCTGAAAGTTCCAGGTCCAAATGCCACAGCACTTCAAGTCGTCTCGGCAGGCCAAACGAATACCTGAAAGTTCCAGGCCCAAATGCCTCAGCACTTCAAGTCGAAGTGACAGGCCCAACGAATACCCCAAAGCCCCAGGCCCAAATGCCGCAGCACCTCAAGTCGAAAAGGCAGGCCCAACGAATACCCCAAAGTTCCAGGCCCAAATGCCGCAGCACCTCAAGTCGAAGAGGCAGGCCCAACGAATACCCCAAAGTCCCGGGCCCAAATGCCTCAGCACTTCAAGCCGAAAGGGAAGGCCAAACGAATACTTCAAAGTTCCAG
>DKQZ01000067.1:11588-14836 GCA_002471975.1 Dialister sp. UBA7295
AACGAATACCCCAAAGTTCCAGGCCCAAATGCCGCAGCACCTCAAGTCGAAGAGGCATGCCAAACGAATACCTAAAAGTTCCAGGCCCAAATGCCACAGTACCTCAAGTCGAAAGGGAAGGCCAAACGAATACTTCAAAGTCCCTGGCACATATGCCTCTAACGAACAAGTCCTATCGGCAGGCAAATTACATTTTCTCCCTCAGCCGTTTCTCCCACCAGTTGAAGAAGAAGGTGAGGATAATGGCCATGCCCCAGTAGGCGATAGCATCTGCGATGTACGGCTCTGTACGGCGGTTGTAAAGGGCGGAGAAAAGGTCAGCTTTTGCGAACATGTCGATAACTTTCACTGTGAAGACGAGGGCCAGCAGCTTGATGGTCTTCAGGTAGTAGGTGAAGAAGGAAGGCAGGGCCACGATGAAGGCCTGGGGGAAAACGATACGGGTGAAGGCATGGAAAGGAGTCATGCCCATGGCCACAGCTGCTTCATACTGCCCTTTGTCCACGGACATGAGGGCACCCCGGATATTTTCCGACTGATAGGCAGTCATGTAAAGGATGAACGTGGTGTATACGGTCCAGTAGGGAGAGACGTCGAAAGGTTTTACCGTATGGCCCGCAAAAGTGGAAATAATGGGCGCCAGCAGGAAGGGGAGGGAATTGTACACGATGAAAAGCTGTACGAGGGCCGGGACCCCGCGGAGGAAGGAAACGATGACCGCAAAAATTCCGTTCACCAGTTTTCCTGAATTCTGACGGATCACGGCGATGATACTGCCAAGGCAGATGGCACAGATCATGGTCACGAAAGCCATGAAAAGCGTATTGGGTATGGCCCCCATAATGTAAAGAAGGGCGGTCGGAATGACTTCGAAATCGATCATATTATGCCCTCCTCATGTTCTGACCATTCAGTCTCTGGAAAATATGGAAGGAAACTTCCACGAGAATGACGAGGAACCAGTAAATCAGCGCCACGGCGCAGTAGGTTTCCAGTTTCCCCTGACCGTAATTGGCATTGATGATGAGTCCTGCCCGTCCCATGAGGTCCACCACCCCGATGAAGAACATGACGGACGTATCTTTCAGGATATTGATGGCTTCGGAAACAAGTCCGGGAAGGGCTACCGGCAAAGCCTGGGGAGAAATGATATGAATCACCCGGTGCCAGGGGGAAAGTCCGAAAACGATGGCTGCCTCATGCTGCCCTTTATCGACGGAAAGATAGGCAGGGCGGATGATTTCCGAAATGACCGGCGTATAGTGAAAGGCCAGGGCCACCAGCACATAGGTGGTGAGAGGCCATCCGTCAGGACTGATATGGAGCATCCGGACGATGGCCGGAAGGACGAAATAGACCAGGTACAGGTCCAGGATGAAAGGCATGGACCGGTTGTAGGAAAGCCATATTTCACAAAGCTGATGAAGCACGGGAATTTTTGCGATGCGGATCACTGCCACCAGGGAACCCAGGAGGAGGCAGATCAGGATGGAAGCGATGATGACTTCCATCGTGAAGGGCAAAGCCGTGGCCAGCCGGGGGAAAAGGCCCCAGAAAAAAGATGTGTTAAAGGTAAGCATACTAGCCCTCTTCTCTCTTCAGCATGCGCTGAAGGAACTGCTGTGTCTTTTCCTGCTTTGGATGGACGAAAATGTCGTCCGGCGTTCCTTCTTCCACCACATAGCCGTCGGACATGAAGACCACTTTCGAAGAAACTTCCTGGGCGAAATGCATTTCATGGGTGACGATGATCATGGTAATTCCAAGCGTAGCGACTTCTGCAATCGTATCCAATACTTCTCCTACCAGTTCCGGATCCAAAGCCGAAGTAGGTTCATCGAAAAGAATGACGTCCGGCCGGGGCGCCAGGGCTCTCGCAATGCCGACACGCTGCTGCATGCCGCCCGAGAGGGAGGAAGGATACATTTTCGCATAATCTGCCATGTGGACCCGTTCCAGCTCCTTCATGGCGATTTCGATGGCTTCCTCCTTCGGCTTTCCATACCCGTAGATCAGGCCTTCCGTGATATTCTCGAGGACCGTCTTATTTCTGAAAAGATTGAAAGACTGGAAGACCATGGTGGACTTCCGTCGGAGGGCCTGGATTTCCTTCTTGGAAATATGGGAGAAATCCACGGACACGTCGGAAATGGAAAGCTTCCCGGCATCGGGCTTCTCCAGATAGTTCAGGCAGCGGAGAAACGTGGTCTTGCCGGTGCCCGAGGGACCCAGGATGGAGACCACACTGCCTTTTTCCACCGTGAGGCTGATGTCCTTCAGGACTTCCACCTTTCCGAAGGACTTCTTGATGTGCTGCGCTTGAAGCAAAAGGGACATGGTTATCATTCCTCTATTTATACAATATATATGGTGATAAGACTGNNTCGTGATTCGTGAAGGTGTGCCGCTGATGCGGCACGAGTAAATATGGGGATGTGCACAGTTGGAGGAGAAGAGCTCGGCATCTCCTTAATAGTTGAATCGTTCTTCGGTCTGCTCGTGGTCCGGCATTCAGGGCCGGAGTTTGAGGTAACGTGGGGAAATATGGACGCCGGGAAAGAAGCAATTCAAACAAAAAGCCCCCATCCCCAAAGGGACGGAGGACCGTGTTCCACCCAATTTCACCGCTCCGTCATCGGAGCAGCCTCAGTGAGTTCGAGACTCTAAGCTGTAACGGGCATCCCGGGCAGGATTACTGATTTCACCCTGCCGGCTCGGAGAGGCACTTCCCTGCATTTCCCCTGTCCCTTTCCACCATCCGGACTCTCTGTAAGGTTTCCTGCAGCTACTTTCTCTCGTCATTACCGTAAGATTAATTAAATTCAATATAACATATAGAGGAGTTGTTTGCAAGGATGGAATGGCTTTTAGAGGGTGAAAGGCATCCTGACTGTCATTCATGGAGGGGGAGCCGATAGGGAAAAGAACTTTTGAATCGGGGGTATCGGGAATGCCGGGAGTATCGGGGCTATCGGGAAGGTGGCGCCCTGCGGGCGCAGTTTATATATGGCCTTTGGCTCTCAATTGGCATGAAAATGATTAGCGCAGAAAGGAATTGGGGATTGGGGGTTAGGGATTAGGGGCGGTGGCGCCCTTTCGGGCGCAGTTTATATATGGTCTTCGGCTCCCAATTGGCATAAATAGCATTGTCTTCATCGGGCAAAACTTATTTCCAACATTCTGCCGTATACCTGTAGTACACCCCTTCCCCCGCCTTTGGCGCACCAAGGGGGTGTACAAAAATAAAA
>DKQZ01000042.1:0-4906 GCA_002471975.1 Dialister sp. UBA7295
AATCCCGGCGGCCAGAGGCCGCCTTTTCTTTAGCGCCCTCTCACCGCTGTCGCGGAGCTCTCCCGAGGGAGAGCCTGCCTGACTATCGTTTTCCTCATTTTTCCCGAGTATGTTTTATCAATCAGCCTCATTTATGCCTGGCAGCTGTAGTACGACCCCTCAGTCTGCTTCGCAGACAGCTCCCCAAGCCTGGGGAGCCTTGAACGTTTCGACTTGTACGGGCTTTTCGTACTCGTCTGTGTACATTCCCCATATATACTCGTCGGCGCTGTTGCGCCGACACCTTCCCGACAGCCCCGATAACCCCGATTATCCCCGAGATTCCCGAAACAAAAGTCTTTTCATCAAAATGGTCCATCAAAAAATGGGCGCCTCTACGATTTCAGGGCGCCCACCTTCACGGATCACGGAACACGAACCACGAGTCACGACATTTCACACATCATAGACGAAGGTATATTCTTTCTTCGTCTCTTTCCGGATGGTCCTGCCTACGGTGCAGTGTTCTACGGGAACGGTCTGGAGGAATTCTCTTTCTGCTTCGGGTACCGATTTCGGCAGATGGAAGGTGGCACGGATGATGCCGACTCCTCCGGCGTCGGAGATTTCTTTGTCTGCTTCGGCCCAGGCGCCTTCCATGGAGATGCATTTTTTGCCGGCTCCGTAAATGATATTGGTGAGGGTGCAGGAAATGACGGCGGATAGAAGCAGTTCGACCGGGGTCATGTATTCTCCTTTTCCTCCTACTTCTTTGACGGCGTCGGAGTGGATGATTTCTTTCCGTCCCGGTACTTCAAATGACAGTCTCATCTGTCCTTCGTTCGTAATTTTCATCATGGGTAAGACCTCCTTGGTGTAATAGAATTCCTACATTTATTATACCATGGGGAAAATGGAATACGGAAAGCTGAAGGAAAATAGTTATCAGTTATCAGTTCATAGTTATCAGTGAATGTGGCCGCCTGAAAATGATATGGGCGGCCATTTTATATACAGCTGTCTTTGACCAACTATATAAAAAATGGCCCGCTTCCTCATTCTGACGCGGGCCACCATCACTGTAAACTGATAACTGCTAACTGATAACTTTTACATACAGTTTTTCTTCCTGTATTTCCACACAGCTTCCGAATATCACAGACTTTCCATGAATTTCTTCATCCCTGCAAGGCCCTGACGAAGTTCTTCTGTGTCGGAAGCGTAGCCGATGCGCATGGAGTGTTCTTCTTCGAAGCAGGCTCCGGGGGTGACGAAGGTGCCGACCTGATCGTACATTTTTTTGCAGAATTCATAGGAGGGAATATCAAAGTCATAGTAGACAAGGGCGGTGGTGCCTGCTTTTGGCTTGACGTAGTGGAGATGGGGTTCGTTTCTGATGAAATCGTCCAGAATTTCCAGATTGCCCCGGACGATGGCTTTGTTTCTGGCGAGGAGTTTGTCGGCGTGTTTCAAAGCGATAGATGCCACTTCTTCGTCAAACAGGCCGCAGCTGATGAGATCATAGTCTCGGTGCGATAGGACGGAGGTAAGGAATTCTTTGTCATGACTTGCGATCCAGCCCAGACGGATGCCGGCGAGGGAGAAGACTTTGGACATGGAGGAGATGGAAATACCTTTTTCGTAGAGGTCCACGATGGATTCGCTCCATTCCTCTTCCTGGGTGAGATGACGATAGACTTCGTCGCACAGGATATATGCCCCGCAGGAGCGGGCAATTTCCACGATTTCTTCCAGCATTTCACGGCTCATAAGGGCACCGGTGGGGTTGTTCGGGTTATTGATACAGATGAGTTTCGTCCCCGGGATGGCCAGTCTTCTGAGTTCGTCCATGTCCGGAAGGTAGCCGTTTTTTTCATCCAGATGGATCAGGTGCAGATCGGCGCCAAAGCTTTCGGGGATGGAGTAAAGCTGCTGGTAGGTGGGCATGATGGAAATCACCCGGTCTCCCGGTTCCACCAGGGAATAGAAGACGTGATGGCTCGCCCCGGCGGCTCCGTGGGTGGGAATGATTTCGCCCGGAGTCATGGTTTTGTAGAGCTGGCAGATGCCTTCCTTGAATTCCGGATTGCCCACGATATAGCCGTAGGTGAGGCGCTTTTTGGAAATATTGTTCCAGAAGGCTTCTTTGTCTTCTCCGGTGATTTCGAAGAGTTCATCCAGGGATACGGAGTCCACGCAGGTTTCAGCGATATTGTACCTGGCGCCGGTTTCGTAGGCATTCATCCATTCTTCCACTTTGAAGGGGGCGATTTTCATGATTTTTCTCCTTTGCTTCTTAAAAAAGGGGACCCGGGGCTGCCTTATAACACTTGCGTGCCGTACCTGCGGCGAGTCCCCGGTCCCCTATCTGCTCTCCACCCGGTGATGGAGAAAGGTGTCTTATGTGATTGGAAATAAAATAGCATGGAATGCCTTTTGTGTCAATTATTTTTCAGTGACTTTTGAATCGGGGGTGTCGGGGTATCGGGATTGATGCTTATTCTCTCATGTGCGTGAAATGGTTTTCATCGTTTTAGACATTCATCTTCTCCCTGACTTTCAAAGAGAGGTTTTCCGACCCGGCAGCTTTATCACCGCTCCTGCCAGAAATGGTTACGACTTGATCGCTGCCCACCCCTTCGGAGAGCCCCCTGCTACGGCATGACTTTCACTGCCATTTGCGCGTCGTTCGGTTTTACCT
The DNA here is from genome assembly GCA_002471975.1 of Dialister sp. UBA7295. Classification (GTDB taxonomy): domain Bacteria; phylum Bacillota; class Negativicutes; order Veillonellales; family Dialisteraceae; genus Dialister. Next base: position 2,681 of record DKQZ01000042.1, read on the forward strand.
CACTCCTTCAAATGGCGTTCAAGAGCATCTCGAAGGGGGCCCGCGTTTTACGGATTTTCCCATCTTTCCCATGTACTTTTCGTCAGTCAGCCTCGTACGTGCTATCTGCCGAACCCTGCGCTTGTATCTTTTTGCTCACTTTCGACTTGCACGATAGTACAGCCCCCCACCGCTGTCGCGGAGCCCCCCGAACTTCGGGGGGCCTGACCGCGAACCGATAGAGTCAACTATTCCACGTATGTTTCGTCATTAGCCTCATTTGTGCCTGGCAGCTGTAGTACGACCCCTCAGTCTGCTTCGCAGACAGCTCCCCAAGCCTGGGGAGCCTTGAACGTTTCGACTTGTACGGGCTTTTCGCACTCGTCTGTGTAAAATCCCCATATATACTTGCGGCGCATCAGCGCCGCCACCTTCCCGCATCCCGCATCCCGCACCCCGTTATTTTTCCCCGCCTGTGTACATCCCCCATAATATTCGTCGGCGCACCAGCGCCGACACTTTCCCGAAGTCCCAAATCCGAAGTCCGAAATCCGATTCACCCCGCCCGAGCATATTCCCCATAAAAACTCGTGCCGCATCAGCGGCACTCCTTCTCTAATCCCTAATTCCCAATTCCCAACCCCCAATTCCTTTCTATCTCATGCAGTTTTTACCGTAATCAATTTCAGAAGATCCAGCTGGGGATGATGGCATTTTTCTCATCCAGGGGAAGGGGTTCGGGGGCCATACAGAGAATTCCGCCGGAGCCTGTGGGGATAATAGGATTTTCAAGCAATTTGAATTTCCTGATTTCCCTGGAATCGGGGGAAGCCGATTTTTTTATTTCCAGAGGATGAAGCTCCCCGCCCGTTTCGATGACGATATCGATTTCATTTTTTCGGCTGTCCCGATAGTAGGAGAATTCTGCCTTTTGGGGGGAGGCGGAGAAGTTCCTGATAAGTTCCATGAGGACATAGTTTTCATAATAATGTCCACTGGCAGCGCCGGCCATGAGGGTTTCCGGAGTGGGCCAGAAGGAGAGAAAGGCACAGAGTCCGGTGTCGCAGAAGTACAGTTTCGGCGATTTCACGAGCCGTTTCAGTTCATTATTGAAATAGGGCTGCAGGAGATAAATGATGCCGAGGCCCGACAGGAGCTGAAGCCAGTTTTTTGCGGTGGGCTGGGAAATATCGGATGCTTCGGCCAGCGTGGCATAATTGACCTGCTGCCCCGTCAATGCGGCCGAGGCGCGGAGGAATTTCATGAATCTTACGGTATCCCGGATTTCTCCCATTTCCAGAATATCCCGGAAAAGGTAGGTCTCTATATAGGATGAAAAATAAAGAGACCGGAGTTCTTCGTCCGTTTCCTGGACCTGGGGCATGCCGCCTGTCCAGATACGCCGGAATATTTCTTCCGTCAGAGGTGGTTTCTTCCCGGCCGATTTTTCCCTCAGGGAGGAAATGGAGAAATCCGGTATTTCCACAGGAAGCCGGCCTTCAATTTCTGCCTGGGAAAAGGGATACAGATGAAGGATTCCCACACGGCCAGCCAGGGTTTCCTGCACGTGGCGCATCATGGAAAAGTGCTGGGACCCGGTAAGCCAGAATTGTCCTTTTTCCTCTGATTCATCGGCCATGATCTTGATCTGTTCCAGGAGCTTTGGCGCTTTTTGGATTTCATCAATCAACAGGGGTGGGGGAAACGTCTGGAAAAAAAGGACCGGATCCCTCTCCGCCAGGTCACGATAGTCGGCGCGGTCCATGGAAACATACCGCCGTCCTGTTCCCTTTGCCAGATGCTGAAGCATAGTCGTCTTTCCGACTTGTCTGGCTCCGGTCAAAAGAAGGACTTTAAAGAAGTCATTCATCCGGAGAAATTTCCTCTCCAGCGCCCTTTCAATGTATTTCATAGTCTCGCCTCCTGTCTATCCTATTTTAGATTTTACCATATTTTATGGAATTTATATAAAAAAATGGGGACTTTTCTTTGCCTTGAAGGTTAAAATCAATAAAAAATAGTAAAAAATAAAGCATACTTTAGATTTTACCATTTTTGAGTTTGGTGAATGACCTGATGATTTACTTTTTCCTCATGTACTCTGAATGGATAGTGCGGTTTCCCTCACCGTTTCGCGGAACCCCCTGGAGGGAGAGCCCGCGTCTTACGGATTTTCTCATTTTTCCCATGTACTTTTCGGCAGTCAGCCTCGTACGAGCCATCTGCCGAACCCTGCGCTTGTACCTT
>DKQZ01000042.1:4924-6966 GCA_002471975.1 Dialister sp. UBA7295
GAACTTCGGGGGGCCTGACCGCAAACCGATAGAGTCAACTATTCCACGTATGTTTCGTCATTAGCCTCATATGTGCCTGGCAGCGATAGTACAACCCCCTGCCTCACTGCGTTCGGCTTTCCCCTGGCCAGGGGGGCTTGGTGGGCCCGAAGGGCCTGAAAGGGCAGGAATAGAATCCCGGCGGCCTTTGGCCGCCAATCCCTTTACTTGCCCTCTCACCGGCTCCGCCGGAGCTCTCCCGAGGGAGAGCCTTCTTGACTTCCGTTTTCCTCATTTGTCCCGAGTACTTTTGTCGATTTGCCTCATATGTGCCTGGCAGCTGTAGTACGACCCACCCGTCGCCTTCGGCGCCACCCTCCCAAACCTGGGAGGGCTTGAACGATTCGACTTGTACGGGCTTTTCAAACTCGTCTATGCACATTCCCCATAAATACTCAGCGGCCATCAGACCGCCACCTTCCCGCACCCCGCTCCCCGCATCCCGCACCCCGTTATTTTTCCCTGCCTGTGTACATTCCCCCTATATACTCGTGCCGCATCAGCGGCACACCTTCCCGATAGCCCCGAGATTCCCGATCATCCCCGACATTCCCGACACAAAGGTCTTTCATCCTGCAGTTTCCACTGAGAACTGCAAACTGATAAATGAATACAAAAAGCCTCCCGGCCCAAATGGCCCGAGAGGCTTTATTTCTAACAACTAACCACTAACGGCTAACCACTATTTTTCTTCCCTGCTTTCCCCGCTCATGAGGTCCTGCATTTCCTTAATCATGCCTACGTTGCCGCTTTCGATGAGTTTTCTGAATTCGTCGAGCTGGTCTTTGATTTCTTTGGACATTTCCGGGAATTTCGGGGCTATCTTTTTCAGGGTCTTGATGATGATCTGGGAGACCACATAACGGGTATACCATTTGTTGTCTGCCGGAACGATGTACCAGGGAGCGTCGTCGGTGGAGGTGGCGGTAATCATTTCGCTGTAGAGTTCCTGATAACGCTCCCAGTAGCGTCTTTCGTTGATATCGGCCATGGAGAATTTCCAGTTTTTCTTTTTGTTCAGGATTCGTTCTGCCAGGCGGTCCCGCTGTTCGTCTTTGGATACGTGGAGGAAAATCTTCACTACGGGGAATCCGTTTTCGCCAAGGTACCGTTCCCAGTCACGGATCTGACGGTAACGGGTGTCCCAGATATTTTTGTCGATCAGTTCTTTCGGAAGTTTCCCTTCTTTCACAAGGTCATGGACACGGGTCACGATGACGTCTTCATAATGGGAACGGTTGAAAATACCGATATCCCCGCACCGCGGAAGGGCGCGATTGATTCGCCACATATAGTCATGGTCTTTTTCTTCGCTGCTTGGCTGTTTGAAAGAGACCACATGGACGCCGTTCGGGTCCAGGTGAGAGAATACATGCTTGATGGTTCCGTCTTTTCCGGCTGCATCCATGGCCTGGAGTACGATGACCAGTCCATAGGTGCTCTGGGCGTAAAGTTTGGCCTGGAGGATGGATAATTCCTGGAGGGCTTTCGGAAATGCCACGGTTTTTACGGCTTCTTTGTCCACATCCTGATCACAGGCAGTGGGGAATTTCTTCAGATTGACTTTGTCCCCTTCTTTCGCGCGATAGCGATCGATATCAATCTTCGTATTTCCCAGCGGCTTCTTCGGTTTTTCCTCACAGGGCTTCACGACTTCGACTTCTACCTTCTCTTCCATAATTCTCTCCCCTTTTTTAAATATGAAATATTGTTATAGGAAATATAAAAATACCCTTGCTTCAGTTTAGCTGTTTTTGGGGTTCCTTGCAACTATCTGTCTCCCCGGGAAATAATTCCACATCTCTGCACGGTAATTTTTTCCTTGAGGGATTAGGAATTGGGGATTGGGGGTGGTGCGGCGCAAATTTATGGGCGTCGAATTTTTGATTTTGCTTTGGCAATTCATCTCATATGTGCCATGAATCAAAGATGAACCTACCCGGCCGCTCCGCGGCCACCCTTCCAGCTCTCGGAAGGGTGGTGCCCGGCATCATGCTTTACTT
>DKQZ01000063.1 GCA_002471975.1 Dialister sp. UBA7295
ATATGACCTATGAAATGAAAATTCGTGAAGAGCGGCGTGAGGCTCATAAAGAAGGACAGAAAGAAGAAAGAAATAATCTGATTCTCAAAGGCATAAGACAGCAGCTGCCCCTTGTTACTCTGGAATCCTTATTTGATATAAAAGAAGAAGAAATCCGCCGGCTGGCGAAGGAGAATCATCTCCCCATCAACGAAAGCCGGGCTTAAGGAAAGCAGTACAAAAAATGAAAAGCAGGACCACAAAGGTCCTGCTTTTGTTTTGCCCTATATGAAAGGTGCTTTGGGATTTCAAGGCACCCACCTGCACGAAGAACGAACAACGAAGAACGATACAGGCAAATGACTCCAAATCATTGCCCGCAGAATGATTTCCAAAATAATATGCGGCGCCCATGACTTTGCGCCGCACCTTCACGGACCACGGTCCACGGATCACGGACCACGAACATTGTATCTGCCTCTAATCGAAGGAGCTCAGAAGGATGGCAGAATTATTTCTTGATAAATTTCCTTCCTTCTCTCCATGCTTTGCCTACGGATTCTTCGACGACGAGATAATCTCCGTTGACTGCATCGAGGGAGATGGGGCGGAGTTTTTTCGGGTCCGGCTTTCCATTGGTCAGGATGGATTCGTCGGCCAGGATGTTTTCGATAGTACCTACCACATGGAAATCTTCGCCTTCAGGGATGAGTTTTTCCACTTTGCATTCGAAGGTGAGGGGGTATTCTTCGATGACCGGTGCATTGACGAATTCACTCTTTACGGTATGGAAGCCGGCTTTTTCGATTTTTCCTTCCACTTTGTTCGCACTGACGGTGCCGAAGTAGTCGGATTCGGCCATGGTGCTGACGGTAGCCATGGAAATGGTGAAGGCTCCTGTTTCTTTGATATTGTCCATGGTTTTGTGGTGATGGTCCAGCATGATTCCGATTTTGTTCGTATCGTAAATGCCTGCCCAGGCAGCCACCATGGCATCCGGGTTTCCTTCTTTGTCATAAGTACCGATGACGACACAGGGCTGGGGATAAATCCAGGACTGGGGTTTGAAGTTCTTTTTCATTGACTTGTGCTCCTTTCAGGGGAAAATGTATGTAAAGGTTAATAGATATCAGTGATCAGTTCGCTGTATTCATACGGGGTGACTGCAGTTAAGGCTAATAGCTAATGGGTGTTTTACCTTTTCGCTTTGCAGGTTTAAAATGGGTGAAGTCTTCCTCTGTCAACTTTGGGGAGTCTTCATCAAAAATGATGGGTCTGCTTTGTGCATGCTCTATCATTTTCTGCTGATTTTTCGTTGGCGGCTTGTTCAGGTCAATTGATTTTCGAATGGTTGTCATTGCTATATTCTGGTAGGTAATTCTAAAAAATTCACATCCTCGTGGAAATGGATGGTACGTAACGCTAAGAATAATTTGGTTCATTTTCGACATGCAGCGATAGATCAACCCACCCGTCGCCTTCGGCGCCACCCTCCCAAAACTTGGGAGGGCTTGAACAATTCGACTTGTATGATTACCGTCGAAATTGCGGTTCTTCTTCACTCGTTCGGGTAGAGTCCCCATCATACTCATGTCGGCTGCGGCACACCTTCACGGACCACGGTCCACGAAATCGAACAACGAATCACGAATAACGAAGAACGATTTCTCTATTTCCATTATATCATCCCCAATCGGTTCTCCTCGTGGTATACTAAAAAATATTTCCAATAATAATCATTTCTCTGCAAGGAGCTTTTTATGACTACATATGGCAAATGGAACCGGCAGACGGTAAGGGCTCTTTTTTCGCTGACTGCCAGGTACTGGAAGAGCAGCGAGAAAAAATCGGCCTGGGCGTACCTTCTGGGGATCATCGTCCTTACGATTGCGGCGGTGTACATGACTCTGCTTTTGAATGACTGGTTCAATGAGTTTTATTCGGCCCTCCAGAATTATGATGCCGATGCGGTATACCATGGGCTCATCAAATTTACGGGGCTCGCCTTTGCCCATATCGCTTTTGCGGTGTATGCCTACTATCTCCAGCAGAAGCTCGCTCTCCGATGGCGCCGGTGGATGACGGAGGAATATCTTTCCCGCTGGACGTCTCACCAGATGTTTTACCGGATGGAAATGTTCTCCGGCGGACTTTCGGATAACCCGGACCAGCGTATTTCCGAGGATATCAATCTTTTCACGGCCCGGACCCTTTCCTTCATGAGCGGGCTGCTCCGCGCGATTACCACGATTTTCTGTTTCATCTTCGTTCTCTGGTCTCTTTCGGAGCCTCTTTCTTTTGAAATTGGTGGAAATACCTACCACATTTACGGCTATCTCGTATGGACGGCGCTGGCCTATTCCGTCCTGGGCACCTGGATTACCCATAAGGTGGGGCACAAACTGGTGGGACTCAATTTCATCCAGCAGAAGATGGAAGCTGATTTCCGTTATGCCATGGTGCGGCTCCGTGAAACGGCGGAAACCGTGGCTTTCTATAATGGGGCACCTCAGGAAAAGAAAATCCTTGGCACCCGTTTCCAGAAGCTTGTGGTGAATACGGTGTATATCATCAAAAAGCAGAAGCAGCTTTCCTGGCTGACCAATTCCTACGCCCAGATCGCCATTATATTTCCATTCGTCGTGGCAGCTCCCCGGTACCTTTCGAAATCCATATCCCTGGGCGGACTCATGCAGGTGGCGAACTGTTTCGGCAAAGTGCAGGAATCCATGTCCTATTTCGTGGACGTGTACTCGTCTCTCGCGGAATGGATGTCCTGCGTGGAACGACTCCTGACTTTTGACGACCATATGAAGAGCATCCTCTCGGATACGGAAAAGCAGAAAGGTCTCCTCACGAGAAAAGAAGAAGGAAATACTTTGATCCTCTCCCACGTAGAGGTGGACCTGCCGAAAGGAAATACGCTGCTCCCCGACCTTTCCTGTGAAATCGGAAGCGGAGAAAAAGTCATTCTCAAAGGTCCCTCAGGCTCCGGGAAATCGACCATCCTCAGAGTCCTCGCGGGCCTGTGGCCCTACGCGAAGGGCCATCTGGACCTGCCTCAAAGAAAGGATACCCTCTTCATCCCCCAGCGGCCCTACATGCCCATCGGCACGCTGAAAGAAGCGGCCCTTTATCCCGGCCATGAAGGAAATACGGAAGAAATCATTTCCCTCATGAAAGAATGCGGCCTTGCCCGGTGGGCGGACCATCTGGATGAAGAAGGAGACTGGAGCCATATCCTGTCTCTCGGCGAACAGCAGAAACTGGCCTTCGTCCGTATCTTCCTGAACCGTCCGAAATGGGTTTTCCTCGATGAAGCTACTTCTGCCATGGATGAAGAAACGGAAACGAAGCTCTACTCCCTTCTTATTTCCATGCCCGGCATCACGGTCGTCAGCGTAGGCCACCGGTCCACGCTGGATCGGTTCCATGAAAGGAAACTAGTCATTGATGGGGGAAGTTTGAGGTCGGAAAAGATTTAAAAAGTTAGCCGTTAGCCGTTAGCCGTTAGCAGTTAGTGGAAATGAAAGGCGGACTTTCTGAATCATTTACCAAAACAAAAAGCATCCTCGAAATCGGGATGCTTTTTGTTTGTAATTAATTATCTAAATGGGAAGTCACCCAGTGGAGAAGGTCCTGCTCATCACCTTCATGACTTGCAACGGACATAATGATGTGAATCAGTTCTTCCTGCCTGTATGTGCATTCGTAGTGATTGAGCTTCAGGACAATTAAAAGTGCCATGGCTCCAATTCTTTTGTTTCCATCGATAAAAGGATGGTTGGTAATAAGACCATAAGCCAGTCGGACAGTTTTTTCTATCACTGTCGGATAAAGCTCTTGCCCGTCAAATGTCTGAAATGGTGCGTTGATAGCGGAATCAAGTCCGCCTCGGTCACGTATTCCGTCAAGGCCTCCATATCTTTGAATCAGCTTGGAATGGAGGAAAATGATTTCCTCTTCAGAAAGGATAATCATTTTGCAAGCTCCCGGAAGGTCTCGTCATTCTCATCCATGAGCTTTTCCGCCAAAGTATCCAGAGTGGACATGGATGCCGTCTGCAGGTGGTCCAGCCGGCTGAAGTCAATCAGTACATAGCGGGGCGCATTATTCTTCATAATAACCACAGAGCCATGTTCATCGGCCATTTTCGCCACCTTCGAAAAATTCTGGTTGGCTGCCGAAATGGGCACCATGGAGTTCGTATCGATCATCATAATTTTTACCTCCCTTTTTCATATTCTATGTGAATTTTAGGATAAATTCAAGGATAAAATTTAGAAAACCGGTAAATATTAGTTTATGTTTTCAGTGAATGGAGGTTGCATCAAATAAAAAGCGGGCCATTTTTTATTTGACTACAATGGCTGGACGGGTGAGAGGGTAATAGGTAATAGCCGATAGCCGTTAGCCATTAGCCATTAGCCATTACCATCCTGGCTCCAGTTGGGCTATATGAGGGGAAAGCCCTGTCACCCGCCTGACTGCAATGCAGCTGCTAACTGCTAACCGCTGACTGCTAACTGCCAACTTTTTTATCTTCTAACCTAATATAAAAACTTTATATTATAAAATGAGTAAAACTTGAATTTTTAAAGTTGAAAAATAAATATAATATTATATATTATAAAGGGATAAGCCGATTACAATCTGTTATAAATTTCCTCAGGAGGAAACCATGAAAGATACTTTGAAGAAGGGTTCTCTGATTCTGGCTCTGGCCGGTATGATAGTTCTGTCTGCAGGCTGCGGCGGAAACGGGGCAGGAAGTTCTCAGAACGCTTCTGCTCCGGGACGGGTGATCAAGGTGGCTACGGAGGCCAATGATCCGCCTTACCGGTATGTGAGCGAAAAGAATCAGATCACCGGCTTTGAAATAGACCTGGTGAAAGCAGTGGCCAAAGAAATGGGAGCTTCCGTAGAATTCAAGGATATGAAATTTTCCCAGCTCCTTGATGCTGTTTCCAAAAAAGACGTGGATCTGGCCATCGGCACGCTGACAGTGAACGAAAAGCGAAAACAGAAGGTGGATTTCTCGGACGTTTACGCCCATCGAAGTGCCTATACCGTAGTGGTTCCGAAGAAGGGCAATTCCATCCGCAGCGAAAAGGACCTGAAGGGAAAGACCGTAGCCGTCAAGAAGAGTTCCACTTTTGAAACCAGGGCTAAAGAAATGGGATTTGGGAAAGCGGTTCCCCTGGATCATTATGAAGATATTTACAAAGCCGTAGCCGAAGGAAAAGCAGAAGCCGGGGTATCTGATGAGCAGGCAGCCAATTATTATCTTCTCCATGGAGGCAGCGAAAAACTGACCGTGGTGGGTACGCTGCCCGGCGGCAACAATTTTGCTATCGCCATCGCCAAAGACAATGGCAAATTGAAGGACGAAGTGAATAAAGCCCTGAAGAAGGTCATGGAGAATGGCACCTATGATGACCTGACCAACAAATGGTTCTCCTACAAAGCAGCAGAAAAGAAATAAAAGCGCCCGGCAGGGGCATTATATATTGACAGCATTGACGTCAATGTGATCAGAAAAGGTGGTCCCCATGAAATGGAATGGCGGACCACTTTTATATAGGCCCCATGGAAACGGATTCAATTTCATAATAGCCGCCTCTTCTATTTAAAGGCATTACAACAAATGATCACTCTATCCCAATCTGCCCGAAAGGAGGCCTGCTCCAGGCCTGAAATCATACAGATGAATTTTATTAGCGGATTATTTCAAATAAATTAAAGTTAATTTCACAAAACAAATTGATTAGAGCTTGAAAAAAGATAAATTTGTAATATGATAATATATAGAAGATTGTACGGTTATTTCCTCAGGAGGAAACTATGAAAAACCATATGAAAAAAGGACTGATTCTTTTGGCTCTGGCCGGTGCGGTGTGCCTGATTTCCGGCTGCGGCGATGCGGGGAAAAATGCTCCTGCTTCCTCTTCTGCCAAACCCGTCGTTTCGTCAAAAGTGCTCAAAGTAGCCACAGAACCTTATTATCCGCCCTTCCGTTATTGGGGTGACAGCAGTAAAAATCAGATGATGGGCTTTGAAATCGACCTGATGAATGCGGTAGCCAAAGAAATGGGGACCAAGGTGGAATGGAAAGATAAGAACTTTGACCAGCTTGTTTCTTCCGTAGAGAAAAAAGATGTGGATCTTGCCATCGCTGCCATCACTATCAATGAAAAACGAAAAGAACATATTGATTTCTCCGATCCTTACTACAAAATGAGCAGATACCTCATCGTAGTGCCGAAAGGCAGCCGGATCAAGACCGAAGATGACCTGAAAGATAAAATCGTAGCCACCAAGAAGGATTCTACCTCTGAAGCCAAAGTCATTCTTCTGGAACCGGAAAAAATCGTGTCCAAAGACCATTATGAGGACGTATTCCAGGCAGTTACCTATGGAAATGCAGAAGCCGCCGTATCCAATGAACAGGCAGCCATGTACTATCTCCGTCACGGCGGAAGCGACAGACTTACTGTAGGTGGCAGCATTCCGACAGAAAACAACTTCGGTATTGCCGTATCCAAGGATAATCAGAAGCTGAAAGAAGACGTCAATAAGGCGCTGAAGAAAATCATGACTGACGGCACCTATGATAAACTCACTGAAAAATGGTTCTCCGACCGGGCCGCAGAAAAGAACTGAGATTAGCCATTAGTCGTTAGCAGTTAGTTGTTAGAAATAAGAAATAAAAAAGAGTCGATTGCGTGAGCAGTCGGCTCTTTTTATTTCGCCCTGGTCCTTTTAGGGGGCCATCGGGAAGGGTTTCCCGTGCGAGGCAGTTATGGATGGAGGCAATTGGAGCAGTATCGGGAAGGGTTTCCCGTACGTGGCGATGACGGCTAGAGACAATTAGAACGGTACCGGGAAGGATTCCCCGTGCGTGGCGATTACGGATGGAGACAGTTGGAACGGTATCGGGAAGGGTTTCCCCTGAGTGACGGTTATGGATGGAGGCAGTTGGAGCGGTATTGGGAAGGGGTTCCCCTGCGTGACGGTTATGGATGGAGACAATTGGAGCGGTATCGGGAAATCAGTCACAACCTTGCCATGGTACTTATGAGGCTGATGCCGTACAGCTTTCATCGAAATTGCATGAATCGGTGCTCGAAAAGGCTCCCCTCACAGCCTCCCCGAAGTTCGGGGAGGTGGACGCGAAGCGCCCGGAGGGGCTGTACTATGGTTCAAGTTGAAAATAAGAAAAAAGGAACATGTAACCCCGGGGAGCTCCCACGAAGCGGGTGAGGGGGAACGGCACTTTCGGCTGTGAATTTTTCATACCGGGTTGTCCGGCGTCCCCCATCGGGGGAAGCT
>DKQZ01000104.1:0-202 GCA_002471975.1 Dialister sp. UBA7295
GAAGCTGACGGATGGGATGATGAATGGATGATTTGCATTTGTGACTCTGCCGTTTCGACAGGAATTCCATCAGTCTTCCCCCCACCGCTTCGCGGAGCCCCCCTTTCAAGGGTGGCTTTTCCGTTTCGCCTCTTCGCGGTTAGCCGGTTCTCTGGCAACTGGCAACTTTAATGGGAAATGGTGAAATGATCGATTCTTCGAA
>DKQZ01000104.1:213-565 GCA_002471975.1 Dialister sp. UBA7295
CCGATTTCCTCATCTGGCACGGGTATGGTTTGGCAGTCAATCTCATATGTGTTCCCAAGCGATAGGGAAAAGGCTCCCCTGGGGGGAACGATGGAAATTGGCGGTCGAAGGCCGCCTGATGGTCAACCTTCCCTAGATAGGGAAGGTATCGCCGCAGGCGACGGATGGGATGATGAATGGATGATTTGCATTTGTGACTCCGCCGTTTCAGTAGGATTATATCAATCTTCCCCCCACCGGCTGCGCCGGAGCCCCCCTTTCAAGGGTGGCTTTTTCGTTTCGCCGCTCCGCGGCTGACCGGCTCTCCTGTAGCTTCTATGGGTAATATCGTAATTATCGATTCTTCGAATCG
>DKQZ01000104.1:574-8523 GCA_002471975.1 Dialister sp. UBA7295
AGCACTTGCTTACCGATTTCCTCATCTAGCACGGGTATGGTTCATCAGTCAGCCTCATAGGTGCCTTGTGACAAAGATGAACCAACCCGGTCGCTCCGCGGCCACCCTTCCAGCACTCGGAAGGGTGGGGCCCTGTATCATGCTTTCCTTTTTCCTCATTTGTGCCTTGCAGGGATAGTGCGGGCTTTTTACTTCACTCGCCCTCTCACCCCTTTGGGGAGCTCTCCCGATGGAGAGCACTTGCTGACCGATTTCCTTATCTGGCACGGGTATATTTTGGCAGTTGGTCTCATTTTCGACATGAAACTGTAGTACGACCCCTCAGTCTGCTTCGCAGACAGCTCCCCAAACCTGGGGAGCCTGTAACGTTTCGTCTTGTACGGGCTTTTCAACCTCGTCTGAGCACATTCCCCATCTAAATTCGTGCCGCATCAGCGGCACACCTTCCCGCATCCCGCATCCCGCACCCCGCCCCCCGCTCCCCGTTTTTCCAATAAAAAAGGATGCCCTGACTATTTCAAGGCACCCATTTTTCATCTAACGGCTAACTGCTAACGGCTAACTGCTAACTTCTATCTATTCAGCTCGTCCAGGGTCTTCGAGAAGCTTTCTGCGAAGTGGTCCATGAACCAGTCTACTTCGGGGTAGTGGAGTTTTTTGAGTTTTTCTCCGATGGTCCGGTAGGCTTCGCGGAATTCGGTGTTTCCATCTCTCAGTTCTTCCATGCATTTGAAGTAGGCACTTAAAGTGTCGGCGGCTTTGGCGAGGGGCCAGAGGTCGTCTTTTTCCATGTCTACGACGTAGGGGGCAAAGGAGGGTTTGAGTTCTTCGGGGAGGGTGGCGAGGAGTTTTTCCCGGGCCCGGTTTTCGATTTTTTCGTATTGTTCGTGAAGGTCGCTGGTGAAGTATTTCACCGGGGTGGGCATGTCACCTGTGAAGACTTCGCTGGCATCGTGGTAGAGGGCCAGCATGGCTGCACGCTCGGGATTGGCTTCTTTATGAAATATATCTCTGCGGATCACCGCCAGGCAGTGGGCGATCATGGCTGTCTGGAGGGTGTGTTCGGCATCGTTTTCGGAAATGGAGTTCCGCATAAGGCCCCAGCGGGTGATGTATTTCATTCTTGCCATGAGGGCAAAGAAGGGATAGTTCATTCGATTTTCCCCCATTTATTTCCATAAAACCAGAAGTGATGGACGGGACCATGTCCGTGGCCCACAGAGTCTTCCGCCGCTTTTTTGATGGCGCCTTCCATATATTTCTTCGCTTCTCTGACGGCTTCCGGAAGGGTGAGTCCTTTGGCCATTTCTGCGGCTATGGCAGAGGAAAGGGTGCAGCCGGTGCCATGGGTATTTTCTGTTTCTACCCGTTCGCCTGTAAAGGAGTGGAACTGATTTCCATCAAAGAGGATGTCTTTGGCATCTTCTACGAGGTGTCCTCCTTTGACGAGGACTGCCTGACAGCCGTAATCCATGAGTTTTTCTGCCGCTTTTTTCATGTCTTCCGTATTTTCGATGGGAAGGCCGGAGAGGACCCGGGCTTCGGGGATGTTCGGCGTGATGAGGGTGGCCAGGGGGATGAGTTTCTTTTTATAGGTTTCGATGGCTTCCTTCTCCAGTAAAATGGCTCCGCTGGTAGCTACCATGACAGGGTCCACGATGAGAGGGGATTTCTCGGCATATTTCAAAAAATCTGCCACTGTTTCCACGATTTCCGGGGTGGAGAGCATGCCGGTTTTTACGGCTTTTGGAGGAATATCGTCATAAATGGCTGCGAGCTGGGCGCAGACCATTTCTACGGAAGTATTCTCTACCAGGGTGACCCCTTTTGTATTCTGTGCCGTTAATGCACAGATGCAGCTCATGCCATAGGTGCCAAGAGCTGCAAAGGTCTTCAGGTCTGCCTGGATGCCGGCGCCGCCGGAGGAGTCAGAGCCTGCAATGGTGAGTACGGGAATCATTTGTCCTCCTTTTTCAGCTGTTTCAGGCCGCTTGTGAAGTAGCCCACGAGACGCCCCGTATTCCAGGTAAGGTCATAATCGATGACTGCAATGCCGGCCAGATCAAATTTGATGGCTGCGCTGCAGGTGGAAAGGAGGTAGGACTGGAGGAAGGGATGATGGGAAACGAGGGCGATGGGCGCTCCGTCGGTGATGAGATGATTCCTGAGAATTTTCCAGTTCGGCTGGAGGAGTTCTTCGGCTGTATGGATTTCTTCGGCAAAGCATTCTTCTGCCAGGATGCCCGCGGTCTGACGGGTGCGGGTATAGGGAGAGATATAGATGCGGATGGATTTGTCCTTCAGGAAATGACTGAGGATACGGGCGGTCTTTCTGGCCTGCCGCATGCCTTTCGGTGTCAGTTTCCTTTCTTTATTCGTCATTCCTTCTTCCTGGGGAACCGCCTCCCCGTGACGCATGAGAATAATGTACATGGTTATCTAGCCTCCCGACATGATTGTATTTAGATGAAAGTGCTGTTCGTGATTCGTGGTCCGTGGTCCGTGATTCGTGATTCGTTGTTCGTTGTTCGTAATCCGTGGTCCGTGGTTCGTGGTTCGTGATTCGATAACAGGTAATAGGTAATAGCTAATGGGTAATGGGGCCCAATCAGCCATCAGCCATGAGCCATGAGCCTTAAGTGTTTGTCCCGGAAAAACGAACTAACTGCTAACTGCTAGCTGCTAACTGCTAACTGCTAACTGCTAATTGCTAATTGTTCTCGCCATCTGCCTTTTCGCTGTCTTTTTCCGTCTCCGGCTTATCTTCTTTCACATAGTACTGGTCTTTTTCTCCGGGGCTTCTGGCGTAGCGGACGGATAGGTTTCTGCCTATGGTGGTGAAGGTCTGTTCAATGGGCTGGCCGCTGGCGAGGACTTTGGAAATCGTCACTCTGCCGTCACGGATATGGATGAGGGCGGTGAGTTCATTTTTCTGGCGGGTTTCCACCTTTTTGGTTTCTTCGTCCTTCACCTGGACTTTTTCAGAAAGCTCTACCACCGCCAGTTTCTTCAGCTGATCCGGATTCATGTACATCCGGCTGGCAGGGAATTTGAACTGTACCATGCCGTTATTTTCAGCAATGACACGGGTCGTGATGTACATGCCTCCCGGTTTCTGATTGGAGGCTCCCGTGATTTCCAGGAGTCCTTCTTTATTCTTGTCAAAGGAAAGGTAGATTTCCTCCCCCACGTCCGGGGTGACGGAGCCTTTCCAGGGCGCTTCTGTAAGGGGGATGTAGACAGGGAGGTAATTTCTTCCATAGAAATCGCCTTTGAAATCGATGGATGCCGGCACTTCATATTCCGCCCCGTCCAGCATGACGGACCGATAATCGCCGCGAATCCAGAAAATCGTGACTGCTTCCAGCACAAAGACAATGGCCAGGAGGATGAGGGCAAACTTTTTACGTATCATCTGTCTCCCTCCTCTTCTTCCGGTAATGGCCGGACCGGTTTCTTCTTATGCCTCGTGGCGATATAGAAAATCCAGGAAATAAAGGCCGCTGCCAGTCCGATGGCGAGGAAGAAAAGTCCCCGCTGGGCAAAGGACAGGGCCGAATCGAGGACTCGGATTGCTCCGTCCCCAACCAGAAGAAATACGCCGCACCAGCTCTGCATGGGCCGATCCATCTGAAATCCTCTCCCGATGACCCCGACCCCCAGGATGGCCGTGTAAATGGAAACGATCATGGCCGGAAGGGCGCCGGAAATATCTACGATGGAAATCAGGGCAGAAAGGCCCATGATGAAAGGCGTCAGGCCTGCCAGGGCAGAGAGCCATTCTTTTTTCTTTGCAATCCGGGTAAGAAATACGCCATCCAGAGCGAGGAAAAGAAGAAATATAAACCAGAGGGCATAGCTTCCCGTAATGCCTGCCCACACGGTGCCGTAAGAGCCTTCCAGGAGGACTGCAAAGACGGCGATTCCCCCGAAGAAACGGAGCGCATCAGCGCCCAGCCCATAAGAGCGGAAAAGGGTGCCTGCCATCCAGGTGAGGGAGGCGGCAAGGGAGAAGAAAATCGTCTGCCACAGCATATTTCCTGCGGACCAGAATATGAGGAGAAGAGTCCCCACGGCCCAGACCCAGGAATAGCACACCACGGCCCGGTCCCGATGGTCCCGAAGCATAAAGCCCAGGAAAAGGAGGGCCAGGAACATGTAAAGCCAGGAAAGAAGGCTGGGCCAGCTCTTGACCGGATCCGCATAGAAAAGGCCTACGGAAACCATCATGTACAGGATTCCCATGCCCGCCGACCGGGTCACCAGGGTCAGAAGGAACAGGAGAAGCCCTGCCAGGGCCAGGCCCGAATAAGCATCAGAGGTGAGTTTGAAGGAATCGGAAACCACCCAGAATCCTCCCATCATGCAGATCCCATGGAAAGTGGCTGCCGCTTCACGGATGAAGACCGGTATTTTATGATGGTAGGTGATTTTCTTCTTCTTCGGAAGCTTCGGCGTTTCCGAATCGGAAAGAAGTTCATTTTCTTCCGGTTCTTCTTCCTCCTTCTGAGAGATGGGGTCCGGTATTTTTTCATCCATAAGGACCACGGAAAGCATGATGAGGAAGGAAATCACCATGGGAATGGCGCCCAGAAGGAACCTTTCATCCTGGGTGAGACCGCTCCACAGGCTGGCACAGAGGAAGAAAATCCCTCCGATGATGCAGACTATGGCCAGAATAAAAAAGGCTTCCTTGTAAGCCGCAATATTCGCGCCTTTGTAGCGGGAAATAATCTTCTTTCCCGTTTCTTCGGAAATCACTCCGTCATCCACCCAGCGGGGTATTTCCTCTTTCAGCCATCGACGGTTCGACATGGTATCACATCCTGTTGTAGTATCATTCTTAATTGTATTCCCAAACCTGCTGCCTGACGTAAGAGAATTCGGATTTGGGACTTCGGATTTCGGATTTCGGGGCGGTGGCGCGCGTCAGATTCATATGGCGCGCTTTTTCATATATTCTCCCATCAGTTCCCCAAGTTGTATTCATAGATAAAGGGCAAAAATGGAATCTTATTTTTCTCTTATTATTCTATACAATGGGGAGGGAAAAAGCTATATTTTGTTTTTGGGGGAGAACTGAATTTGGAAGGGAAACTTCTATACCGGAAAGCTTTTGTGTCGGGGGTATCGGGGGTATCGGGGGTATCGGGGCTTTCGGGAAGGTGCGGGGCTGATGCGGCACGATTTTATATGGGACTTTGCACAGACCTGTGGAAATCCTTTCGAAAAGATTTCATTCCTGCCCTTTCAGGCCCTTCGGGCCTGCTTTCCGATTTCCTCATTTGTCCTGTGATTCTTTCCTCAATTAGCCTCATATGTACCTTGTTTGATTGAACAACCTATCCGCCTGCTACGCAGGCACCTTTCCAAGCTTGGAAAGGTGGTGCCCTGCAGCATGCTTTCCTTTTTCCTCATATGTGCTTTGAATGGATAGTGCAGGAAAATATAAAAAAGGCCGCCCTGTAAATCTGGCGGCCACCTTCCCGAGTTTCCCGTTACTCCCGATATTCCCGCCACTCCCGATTCAAAAGTAATTTCACTTATTCGGATGACTGCAAGCATATCACTTTTCACCCAAAAGAAAAGAACCGACTGTTTCCACAATCGGTTCCCAAAAAACTATTTCACAATGAGCACAGGACATTTAGCCCGGCTTACGAGGTAGCTGGATACGGAGCCCATGAAGATGCCTTTCAGGGGTCCGAGGCCCCGGCTTCCCATGACGATGAGATCGATACCGTGTTCTTCAGCCATATTGAGGAGCACTGGTCCCGGGGAGCCTACTTCGTAGAGTTCTTCATGCCTGATTCCTTCCGGCATGACGGAGGCTGCTTCTTTGAGATCGCTCTTGCACTGTTCTTCCAGGTCTTCCGAGAGCTTTGTGGTCAGGACTCCTTCCGCAATGGATACCTGGTCAAAATTGCTCATGGCGGAAACCATGTTGCACACGGAGGCAATGAAAATCTGCGCATCTTTTCCGACCGATGCAATATCTACGGCCTGGGCCAGCGCTTTCTTTGCATGTTCGGAGCCGTCATAGGGCACCAGAATATTCTTGTACGTTAACATAAAACCCCCACCTTTCAGAATCAAATACGGGGAATGATTTCCATATATATTATACCATAAATTTCAGGTGTACAGAATCAATCCTTGGGCGGAGACAGCTGCTGCCTGAAGTCATCAGAAAAGGAAATCCGCTTCAAGGTCAGAGGCGGATTTTATATTTCAATATTCTTACCGGGAATGGGAGCCGAAGGCAAAATATATACTTGCACCCAAAGGGCGCCACCTTCCCGAGTTCCCCGAGATTCCCGAGACTCCCGACAGTCCCGATTCAAAAGCCGCTTCACCTGCAGTTGCAAAAGGTCATCCGACTTGTCATCCCTCAAAAGACAATCGTATCCGATTCAGGTTTCACGTCGCGATTGTGGAAGGGCTGTACCCGTCCGAATTTGTTTCTAAGCTGCAGGTCCTCCATTTCCTGCCAGGAAAGGTGGTTCGGCCAGAGGGCAAACGTCGCGCGGCCGGAGGAGAAGAATTCTTTCGCCCGGCCGTAGCCGTGAATGCTTCCTGTCAGAAGGACTGCCATATCTTCGTGGCTTTCGATGAGTTTCCTGCTGGACGCCCGGGCCAGCTGGGCATCGGCAAGGAAATAAATATTTCCTCTTTCAATGGTCTTCTTGTCCCATTCCTGGAAAATGGCGTAGGGCTGCTCCGTGATTTCCTCATGAACGAAATATTTCCTGTGTCCCAGCCGGATCCAGTTGTCATAGATTTTTTCATCCATATAGATGGGATGTTCATTTTTGAAAAGCTGGTAGAAATAGTAGCCCATGGAAAGACCCCTGCCATAATGGGGCACCGGCATAAGGAGGGAGCCTCCAGAGGAGAGGAGTTCTCCGGCCTTCTCTGCCACCCGTCTCCGAAGGTCCGCGCCCCGTTCCTTCAAACTGTAGGCCGCATCGATGATGGCCATGTCGGCTTCCATATTCCGTACCCGGTCACAGCGGTAGAAGGTATCATTTTCCCGATAATCGCCGGAATAGAATACAGTCCTGCCTTCCATGGTGATCTGGAACCACACCGCCCCGGCGCAGTGGCCCGTCCGTCCCCAGTGCAGGGAAAATCCCGGCTCCAGCTCCAGCTCCGGCGCCGTGGAATCGAGAATCATCGTATTTTCCGGTTTGTAGGAAAGCTGGCGATAGGTCTGGTTGCTCATGAGTACCGGTCCGTCAAAGCCGTGTTTGATCAGGTATTCGATGGCCCCGGTATGATCTTTATGGGAATGGCTGATAAACAGGTATTCTGCGCTGCGAATCTGTTCGGGAGAAAGGTCCGGCAGCCGGTCCAGTCCGTCCGTAGAAGATCCGGCATCCAGGATAAAAGCATGACGGTCTCCTTCCACATAGAAGCAGTTCCTGCCTTGATCCCCGCAGCCTCCCGCTATATAAAGCTGCATAGCATACCCCCTGAGAGAAAAATCCGGAAAAAAGATAAAAAAAGCCGGTCCATCAGGACTCGGCTTCATCGCTCGAAAAAATCGTTTTCACTTTGTTTCTTTATTATAATACTTTCCTCGCAATAATGCGACAGGATTTTTGAAACAGGATATAGAGAAACATTTTCCGGGATGTACTTTGAGCCCACTTGAGCTGATCGTGATTCGTGGCTCGTGATTCGTGATTCGTGTTGGTGCGCCGCTTCGCGGCGAATTTTAGATGGGAACTTCATGATGAAATACTTTTGTGTCGGGAATGTCGGGGATGATTTCGGGGTTATCGGGGCTGTCGGGAAGGTGGCGGCCTTCGGCCGCAGTTTTAAATTTTGCCTTCGGCTCTCATCTATACAGGGGAATATATTCCCTCATAATTAGTTTCGCCTCACCGTCTGCGCCAGAGCTCCCCGGGGATGAGTTTACCTTTTAGCTCATTTTCGACTTGTAC
>DKQZ01000104.1:8550-9695 GCA_002471975.1 Dialister sp. UBA7295
GGGAGCCTTTCCCATTCGCAGCAGCGGACTGTAGAGGCATTTCGAAATTCGGAGGCATTCCCGACTCATACGAGTATTTCAACATCGCCTGTGCACAGTCCCCCTATAAACCCTACGGCCATCAGGCCGCCACCGCCCCGGATTCCGGCTTCCGGCATATCGTAATGGTACACGGAATATGGCCGCTCCCGCTCAAGTCGAAACGGAAGGCCATGAGGGGCGTCTGGAAACCGGGAACTTATATGTACAAACAGAAAGCCTGCACCAGGGGCGGAATGCCGATGATGCAGGCTTTGGGTTGGATTTTGTTGGCAGAAGGGCTTACCAGCCGAAGTTGGAGGATACGCGGTAGAGGGACATGTAGATTTCTTCGGCTTCGTCGGCGGTGTCTTTATGATTTCCGTTGTAGGCCGGGAGGGGTTTGCCGTCCGGAGTATAGGCGCCTACCACTTTATTCAGGATTTTATACCTGATATCCTGGCCAATCTGGTCCGCCCCTACGGCACAGTCCAGCTGGAGGATATGGTCCACCATCTGTTTATTTCCATAATCCGGATAGGTCAGGGGATCTTTGTATACTTCCGCATAGAGGGTGCAGCGGATGACGGGAAGCATGCCGGCAGAAACAGGATCTCTTTCGATGGTATCGTTCTGGGCATAAATTCTTTCGTCATCATCCACATAGACTACATAGTAATTGTCATAGTCATTCACCAGTTTTTCAGAATTCACCGGTTTTGCGGCCATAGCCATACAGGGAAGGGAAGCAGCCAGTAAAGCTGCAAAGGCCAGTTTCTTAAACATAAATTTCCTCCTTTTGAACAACAGTCAGTTTATAAATTCATTATACATGAGATGAAAGGAAATTGGCAAAGGGGGAACCTCAAAAGTTATCAGTTCTCAGTTCTCAGTTCCCGTACAAAGGCCTCTACGGTATAGGAAGGCGCAGCCGGCGGAACGGTAAGGGCTGCGGTCAGAAGGGTGATAATTAGTGTTTTTTCATAATGACCTCCGTTCATCCTCTTTTTCCTTATTTTATCACAGAAAACAACGAAAACCCTGCTTGGGGCAGGGCTTTCGTTCAGGAAGGAAAAATTATATATTGGATCAAGTCATTAAGACTGATTGTCGTGGGCGGCAGGGCC
>DKQZ01000044.1 GCA_002471975.1 Dialister sp. UBA7295
ATAACTATTTCCCCTAAAGTTTTTAAAATAATAATTTCTATTTTTGTACACCCCCTGACCATTTGCGGCATTCGGCCGCTTGGGATTTCCTCTCTTGCCCTTTCAGGCCCTTCGGGCCAGCTTCCCCGAGGGGAAGCCTATCCGCATACCTTTTGTCTCATTTCCGACTTGCAGCTGTAGTACGACCCACCCGTCGCCTTCGGCGCCACCCTCCCAAGCCTGGGAGGGCTTGAACGTTTCGACTTGTACGGTTTTTTCAAACTCGTCTGTGTAAATTCCCCATCTATATTCGTGCCGCATCAGCGGCACACTTCCCCGACCACCCCGAGGAATGCCGATGATCCTACGGGGAAAATCCCGTTTCTTACAAATATTACAAAAAAATATATTTTCATCTCTTGCAGGAATAGCTTATTTGCGATAAAGTATAATAATAAATTACTATACCCCAAAATAATGTGTACATCCATAAGAACATTAAGTGTATACATATGGGACTTCCTGTGAGATTTGAGATGCATGAATAGGGAAGGGGAGAATGTTATGGTTATACCGGTTTTACTTTTTGCGGTGCCTTTTGTAACGGCCCTGATTATGCTGGGTGTCCGGTCTTCGTCGCTGCGGAATCATATCGTGAAGGCTTCGGCTTTTCTGATGATGGTTCTTTCCGTAGCTACGGGGTTCCTTTATTTTGGACATCCTTTCAAGGTCGGGATTGATTCGGAGGCTCTCCGGCTGACTATGACGGCTGTAGATGGTCTGGCAGCTTTGACGGTCCTGTATTTCTGTATGAAGTATAAACGGTACCTGGTCGCTCTTCTCGGGATTGTCCAGTTTGTGCTGATTGTGGCTTTTGAGTTCCATGCGGGGAGTTATGCCCGTTCGGTGTGGGATTTCAATATCGATAATCTGGCCATCATTATGATTCTGATTGCCGGAATTATCGGGGGCCTCATTGCCGTGTATTCTTTGGGATATATGGCGGTTTTCCACAGGAAGCATACGGATATCGAGGACCGGCGGCCGTTTTTCTTCTTCGTGGTTTTCCTCTTCCTGGCAGCCATGTTCGGCCTCGTCATGTCGAATAATCTGCTTTACATGTATACGTTCTGGGAAATCACTTCTCTCTGTTCTTTCCTTCTTATCGGATATACGCAGACGAATGAGGCCATTCATAATTCTTTCAAGGCTCTCTGGATGAACCTTCTGGGCGGCCTGGCTTTTGCCATCGCCATCGCCTGGCTGGGTTCGAAGTTCTATACTCTGGAGCTTTCCCAGCTGGTGAGCATGGGAATCCAGGCTATGCCGGTGGAACCGATTGTGGCTCTTCTCGTTTTCTGCGGTTTCACAAAGTCTGCTATGATGCCTTTCTCCGGTTGGCTTCTGGGGGCTATGGTGGCTCCTACTCCGACTTCGGCGCTTCTCCATTCATCTACCATGGTTAAGGCAGGGGTTTTCCTCATTATCAAGCTTTGCCCGATTCTTGGAAATAATCATCCCGGGGTCATGGCCATGCTGGTAGGCGGGATTACCTTCTTCTTTGCATCCTGCGCCGCTATTTCCCAGTCTGACGGGAAAAAGGTGCTGGCGTATTCCACTATTTCCAATCTGGGCCTCATCGTCTGCTGCGCAGGTACCGGTTCTTATGAAGCGGCCTGGACGGCTATCATGATCGTCATCTTCCACGCAGTGGCAAAGTCCCTTCTTTTCCTCACTGTGGGCACGGCGGAACAGCAGCTGGGCAGCAGGAATCTGGAAAGTTTCGACGGGATTTTCAATTCCATGCCAAGGCTTTCTCTCTGCATGGTGATCGGTATCTGCGGTATGTTCCTCGCACCCTTTGGAATGCTTATTTCCAAATGGGCCGCTATGAAGGCTTTCGTGGACGCAGGGCAGCCGCTCTTGCTCCTGGCTCTCGTCTATGGTTCGGCGACCACTCTTTTCTACTGGACCAAGTGGCTCGGAAAGATTACGACTTATATTCCTACCGATGAAAATCGTGAAAAGGGAATCCTCGGCGTGCAGTGGCAGGCTCTCCGGACGATTGCAGGGCTGACGCTCGTCGTATGCGTGCTCTTCCCTCTGATTTCCCAGTACATGGTCATCCCGTATCTGTCTCATCTGTACAGAAGTGTGGATGATGTGATTGCCCAGAGTAATCTCTGGATCATGTCTGTCATGGTCTTCCTGCTCATTCTCCTGCCTCTTCGTTTCGGCAAGGGGAGGAAACACAAGAAGCTGGTCATTACGAATCTGGCCGGTGAAAATATGGGCGAGGATATCGCCTACCGCGGGGCAGCGGGCCGGGTGGTGCCGGTGACTCTCCGCAACTGGTACATGGAGACCTGGTTTAATGAAAGGAAAATGCAGCTCTGGGGGTACACGGCCTGTGTGGCCTGCCTCCTGATGGAGCTTTCTTTAGCGACAGGAGGTGTGTTCCATGTCTGATTTCTCCGATTACATCGCAAGCGGCCTGGGCGCACTTCTCTTCCTCGTCCTGGGACCTGTCCTGGGGGGACTCATCCACGGGCTTGACCGTAAGATTTCTGCCCGCATGCAGCGGCGCGTGGGGCCTCCTCTTTTCCAGCCTTTCTATGATTTTTTCAAACTCTGGTCCAAGCAGCCCATTGCCATCAATAAGGCGGAAGGTTTCTATGTGCTTGGTTTCCTGATTTTCGTCCTTCTCTCGGGCACTTTCTTCTTCGCCCGGGGCGATATCCTTCTCGTGGTCTTTACTTTAACGATGGCCAGTGTCTGCCTCATCATTGCGGCTTATGCATCGGCTTCTCCCTATGCCCAGGTGGGCGCGGAAAGGGAACTGGTGCAGACCATGGCTTATGAACCGATGCTCCTCATGGTGGCTCTCGGTTTCTACCTGTCCTGCGGTTCTTTCAATATCGGGGATATTATGAAATCGGAAACCATGAATTTCATCCGCATGCCCGGCATTTTCCTGGGTCTCTGCTTTATCCTTCTCATTAAATTCAGGAAGTCTCCTTTCGATATTTCCATGTCCCATGAAGCCCATCAGGAACTGATCGGCGGGGTGAAGACGGAACTTTCCGGCCGGACCCTGGGCATGGTGGAACTGGCGGAATGGTATGAGGATGTATTCCTCCTGGGCCTGGTGCTCCTCTTCTTCGTGAGCGCTGACTGGTGGACCACCATCATCGGTCTTTTCGTATGTTTCCTCACTTTCTTCCTGGATATCCTCGTGGATAACAGCTGCGGCCGAATCAAGTGGGAACGGATGCTGGCCTCCACCTGGCTCTTCTCTTTCCTCATGGGATTCATAAACGTAGCATTTCTTATGTATTTCAAATAAGGAGGGGCAAATATGGCATTTGAAAAGAAATCGCCCTGGCTCATTCATTATGACGGCTCTTCCTGCAACGGCTGTGATATCGAAGTGCTGGCCTGCCTGACTCCGCTTTTCGACGTGGAGCGGTTTGGCATAGTGAATACGGGGGACCCGAAGCATGCGGATATTTTCCTCGTTACCGGAGGGGTAAACGCACAGAATCTTCCGGTAGTCCGCCAGATTTATGAACAGATCCCTGAACCGAAGGTGGTGGTGGCAGTCGGAACCTGCGCCTGCACCGGCGGGGTTTTCCGGGAATGCTACAACATGCTGGGAGGTATGGACAAGGCCATTCCTGTGGATGTGTACGTGCCGGGCTGCGCGGCCCGCCCGGAATCCATCATCGCAGGGGTGGTGAAAGGCCTCGCAGTGCTGGAAGAAAAACATAAAAAGATGAAGGAAACCGGCGAGCTCTATGAACCGCCGAAGGAAGAACCGAGACCATTTGAAAAGAGGGAGGAGAAAGCATGAAACAGCAGGTAATGGTGAAACGGCCGGAAGAGCTGCTCGAGCAGACGGCCCGTTTCAAACGTGAAGGCTGCCGCCTCGTGCAGATCCTCTGTACGAGAGTGGACGAGGGTTACGAACTGACCTACAGCTTTGATAAAAATTATTTCCTCTACAACCTGCGGGTGATCGTGCCCCTCACAGGTTCCATCATGAGCATCACCAGCCTTTACTGGTATGCCTTTGTCTGGGAAAATGAAATCCATGACCTTTTCGGCCTGGATGTGCGCTTCATCGCGCCGGAAGTAGACTATGGCGGTCATTTCTACCACCTGGCCCAGAAAATGCCCTGGCACGATCTGTCCGGCGCCGTTCATGCGAAAAAAGCGATCAAGGTCAATCTGAGGAACGGCCTTGGCATCGATGCGTCTGTTCATAAAAAGGAGGGTAACTGATGGCAGAAATAACGACAGTCCCCTTCGGACCCCAGCATCCGGTCCTCCCGGAACCGATTCATCTGGATCTGGAACTCAAAGATGAAACAGTGGTCCGGGCAGTGCCTTCCATCGGCTATATCCACAGAGGACTTGAAAAACTGGTGGAAAAAAGAGATTTCAAGCAGTTCGTCTATGTGGCAGAGCGTGTCTGCGGCATCTGCTCCTTCGGTCACGGCTGGGGATACACGAAAGCCGTGGAAGGACTCATGGATATTGAAATACCGAAACGCGCGAGCTACCTGCGCACGTTCTGGCATGAACTTTCCCGCATGCACAGCCATCTTTTGTGGTTCGGCCTGGCAGCCGATGCCCTGGGCTTTGAAAGTCTTTTCATGAATGCCTGGAGAGTCCGGGAAATCGTGCTGGATATTTTCGAAGAAACCACGGGAGGCCGTGTCATTTTCTCCGTCTGTAAAGTGGGCGGGGTCCGTCGGGATATTTCCGACGAACAGAGGAAAATGATTCTTGAAAAATTAAAAATCCTCCGCAAGGAAATCCGTGTACTGGCCATGACTTTCATGTATGACAATACCGTGCAGTACCGCCTGGAAGGGGTAGGGGTGCTTTCCATGGATGATGCCATCGACCTGGGCTGCGTAGGACCGATGGCAAGGGCCAGCGGCGTACCGCTCGATTATCGTATGGCCGATGATGAAGGAGCTTACAAAGAACTTCATTTCCGCCCGGTTACCGATACGGCCGGTGACTGCCTCGCCCGGGTACGCGTTCGTCTGGGAGAACTCACCCAGTCCATCGATATCATTCAGGCAGTACTTGAAAATCTGCCGGACGGAGCGATTGAAGCGCCGGTGAAAGGAAATCCGCCGGTGGGCGAATATTTCACCCGGGTGGAACAGCCCAGAGGCGAAGCTTTCTACTATGTGAAAGGAAACGGGACGAAGAATCTGGAACGTTTCCGCCTCCGTACGCCGACGAATGTGAATATACCGGCACTCGTGAAGATGCTGGAAGGCTGCGACCTGGCCGATGTGCCGAACCTCATTCTGACCATCGATCCCTGTATCAGCTGCTGTGAACGATAAGGAGGGGCGCCATGAGTTTTCTCATTTATATGAAACAGGCCCTTTCCAACCTGTTCAAACCGCCGGTGACCACCAGCTATCCCATTAAACCGAAAGAATTCAAGCCCCGGGACCGCGGACGGGTCATCAATGATGCATCCAAATGCATCCTCTGCGGCATGTGCGAAAAATCCTGCCCTGCAGGGGCCATTCAGATTGACCGCAAAAACGGGACCTGGAAGATCAATCCTTTCTCCTGCGTCCAGTGTGCGGCCTGCGTGGAAAACTGCCCGAAGAAATGCCTCCACATGGATCCCCATGCCACGGAGCCGGACCTGAAGAAATCGGAAATCATCCTTCAGGTGAAAGAAACGGGTACGGCCGCCAAAGGCAAGCGGACGGTGGAAGCGGTCAATATGGCAGAAGCGGCTATGGACGACAGGAGCCATATCGTCAACAATATCCTGAAATGTATTTTCTGCGGCCAGTGCGAACGGAACTGTCCGTCCGGAGCCATTACCGTGGACCGGAGAAACCGCACCTGGCGCATCAACCTGGAAGCCTGCATCAACTGCGGCACCTGTATCGACAACTGTCCGAGAAAGTGCCTGTCCCTCGGCTGCTACCTTGGAAACAGGACGGACATCCTCATGCATGCGCCGAAACCGGTTCGCCGCAAACCTTCCGTCCCCAGAGCGCCGGCTCCCATTCCTGCCTATAAGCCGGAAAAGCCGGCTGTGGCCCTCAATGACCAGCATGTGCGGATTGATGCCACATCCTGCCTCTTCTGCGGCACCTGCGCCGACAATTGTCCTGTCGGGGCTATTACGGTGGATGCAGAAAACAAGACCTGGACCATCGACCGCGAAAAGTGCGTAACCTGCGGCGTATGCGTGGATAACTGCCCCGCTTCCTGCCTCACTATGGCAGAAACCTATGAAGAAGGGGAAATAAAAGAAGCAAAACCCACCTTCAAAGGGGTGGTCCTCACCGAAAAACCGCAGCACCGCCCGCCGGCTCCTGAAGCAGCACCTGCAGCTGCTGCAGCTCCGGCACCGGAAGCTCCCGCAGCTCCGGCAGAGGAAGAAAATCCGGACCTCAACGATATGCACGTGAAGATTGCTGCGGAAAAATGCCTCCTCTGCGGCAAGTGCGCCCATAACTGCCCGGTAGAAGCTATTACCATCGACAGAAAGACCCGCACCTGGACCATCGATAGAGAAAAATGCGTGACCTGCGGCATGTGCGTAGACGGCTGCCCGGCACAGTGCCTCACTATGGAAGATGCATACGGAGCGGATGAAAAGAAAGTCAGCCCCGCCTCCTTTGAAATACCGAAACCCCAGCGGCCGGCAAGACCATCCCGCCCGGCAGCAAAACCGGCAGTGAAAGCAGCAGCTGCTGCCGCTGTGGCTACAGCGGCAGTTACAGCAGCCAAGGCAGAAACGCCCAAAGTGGAACCTGAAGTTCCTGCACCGAAAGCAGAAGAAGTCAAACCGGCTGTCGTGGAGGAAGATAAGGAACTGGCCACCAATCCATACCATGTGAAAAACGTCATTGAAAAATGCATCCTCTGCGGCAAATGTGAACATAACTGCCCCATGCATGCTATTTCCATTGACCGGAAGAACAGAACCTGGACCATCGACCGCGACAAATGCTGCACCTGCGGCATCTGTGTGGACAATTGTCCGGTGAAAGCCCTTTCCATGGAAGAAGAATTTGGGGAAAATGAACCGAAGGACCTCGTCCTGACGCTTCAGGGGAAAAAGTTGAACCGTCCCGCACGGCCCGCACCCAAACCGGCCCCGGCTCCCGCACCAAAAGAAGAAGTGAAACCGGCTCCCGCTATTTCCGAAGAAGAGAAAGAACTGGCCACCAATCCATACCATGTAAGAAATCAGATTGAAACCTGCCTCCTCTGCGGCACCTGCGAGCGGAACTGCCCCATGAAGGCTATTACGGTAGACAGGAAAGCAAAGACCTGGACCATTGACCGGGAAAAATGTGTGACCTGCGGCATCTGCACCGAAAAGTGCCCCATCAAAAATCTGACCATGGCGGAAGAATTTGCAGAAGGGGAACCCAAAGATCTCGTCCTTACCATGCAGAAACCGGCAGGACCGGCCCGTCCGGCGGTGAAAGCAGCAGCTGCTGTAGTAACCGCTGTGAAAGCTGCTCCGGCCGCTCCCAAAGCAGAAGCAGCGAAAGCGGAACCGATAGTTCCTGCTTCCAAAGTGGAAGAACCGGCAGCAGTTGAAGGTAAAGAACTCGCCACCAATCCATACCATGTAAAGAACGTCATTGAAAAGTGCATCCTCTGCGGCAAATGTGAACATGGCTGCCCCATGCATGCCATTACGATTGACAGAAAGAATCGCACCTGGACCATCGACAGGGATAAATGCTGCACCTGCGGTATCTGTGTGGACAACTGCCCTGTGAAGGCCCTTTCCATGGAAGAGGAATTTGGGGAAAATGAACCGAAGGACCTCGTCCTGACGCTTCAGGGGAAAAAGCTGAACCGTCCCGCACGGCCCGCACCCAAACCGGCTCCGGCTCCCGCGCCAAAAGAAGAAGTGAAACCGGCTCCTGCTATTTCCGAAGAAGAGAAAGAACTCGCCACCAATCCATACCATGTAAAAAACGTGATTGAAAAGTGTGTCCTCTGCGGCAAATGTGAACATGGCTGCCCTATGCATGCTATTTCCATCGACCGGAAAAATAAGACCTGGACCATTGACCGGGAAAAATGTGTGACCTGCGGCATCTGCGTGGATAACTGCCCGGTGAAAGCCCTTTCCATGGAAGAAGAATTCGGAGAAGGGGAACCGAAGGACCTCGTCCTCACCCTTCAGAAACCGGCGAGGAGACCTCATGCATGAGTATCCGGTGACCCTTGAAATCGTGCGGATTGCGGAGAAGACGGCTCGTGAAAAAGGCGGGAAAGTCCGCGCCATCCATCTGGTGGTGGGGGAAGACTCCGGATTCATCGGAGAATCGATCCAGATGTATTTCGATGTGATTTCCGAGGGCACCCTCTGCGAAGGGGCAAGGCTCATCATCAAAGATGTAAAGCCCATGATGAAATGCGACGCATGCGGAAAACTCTTTGAACGAAAACGTTTTTCCTTTTCCTGTCCCTTCTGCGGGGGAGACGGCTCCCCCACGGAAGTGGGCAAGGAATTTTATATAGAATCGGTAGACCTGGAGGTTGACTAATGCATATGGTGAAAGCAGGCGTAATGGAAGATATTTACGCCCACAACAATCACATTGCCCAGCACGTACGGGAATACATGATGGAACGCAAAGTCTATACCATCAACGTCATGGGCGCCCCGGGAACAGGCAAGACCACGTCCATGGAACAGCTCATGAAATATATAAAATCGAAAATTTACGTCATTGAAGGAGATATCGAGTCCGATATCGATACCGAAAGGCTTCGGAAACAGCACGTCTCAGCGGCCCAGATCAATACATTCGGAGCCTGCCATCTGGACGCTCCTCTCGTACACAATGCTATTCATGCCATGGACTTTTCAGAGCCCGGCATCCTTTTCATTGAAAATGTGGGAAATCTCGTATGCCCGGCAGAAATGGTGATCGGGGAAAATATAAAACTCCTCATCGTTTCCGTGGCTGACGGAAGTGACAAGCCTTACAAATATCCGCTTGCCTTCGAAAAGGCAGATATCATCCTCCTGAACAAGATCGACCTCGCTCCGTACCTGGACTTTGATGAAGATTTCTTCATGAAAGGCCTGCGCCACCTCAATAAAAAAGCGCCGGTCTTCAAAGTTTCCGGCAAAACCGGGGAAGGCTATAAAGAAGCGGCCGAATGGATCGAAAAAGCGGCAGCCGATGGTCTGACCCATCCGGGAGAATATGATGATGAGCATCATCATCATGAGTGAGTAATGGTTAGTAGATAGCAGTTAGTGATAAGTAGTAAGTGGTAAGTACAGGGCGCCCTAAAATCATAAAGGCGCCCATTTTTTATATGGAGACTTCAGGATGGAAAGCTGTTGTTTCGGGGATGGTCGGGANNCGGGATTGTCGGGAAGGTGGCGCCCTTCGGGCGCAAGTTTTTAGATTTTCCCTTTGGGCCTCATCTGGGTCGGGGAGATTTTTCTCATTTGGACATCCTCCCTCCGTGGCTTTTGGACCTGAAATCACAAAATGTGTAAAGCAGTCGGAATTAATGCTATAATATGTGTAAATTCAGCGAAAAATTTTCGATGAAATGTGTATGTATTTTTTAATCTTTATTTCTAAGGATGCAATGCGGGCGTACCAATGAATCGCCCTTTTTTAAGTTATTTCTGCCGGGAATGGAAATAGCTTCCCCGGCAGAGGAATACATTCCAATGATTGTGAACGGATACTTGTTCAAAGGAGGTGCACTATGAAAACGGTCCGTCTCATCGCCACCGGGCGTGTCCAGGGGGTGGGGTTCCGTCCTTTTGTGGTGCGCGCTGCCCGAAAGTCCGGCCTCACGGGATGGGTGAAGAATCTGGGAGGTATTGTGGAAATACGGGCCTCCGGGGAAGAGAAGCAATTTTCATTACTGGAAAAAGCGCTGAAAGAAGCGCCCTATCCCATAGAAGTGGAAAAAATGGAAATAGAAACGCTCCCTTTGGAGTATTTCCCTGATTTTCAATCCATCGAAAGCAGCGGAGAGCCGGAGGAGCCTCTCTTTCCGGCGGATATCGGCATCTGCCCGGACTGTGCAAAAGAGCTGCACGACAAAAAAGACCGACATTTCCACTATCCCTTCCTTTCCTGCACCGCCTGCGGGCCCCGCTATACGATTATAAAAAAACTTCCCTATGACCGACCTTTTACGACGATGGATGAATTTCCGCTCTGCAAAGACTGTGAAAAAGAATATACCGATTTGAAAGACCGCAGGTGTCACGGCGAAACCATCTGCTGCGAAGACTGCGGACCGGCTCTTACAGGCATCATCAAAGGGGAAAGGACCCTTTATACAGAAGAAGCCATGACGAAAGCCATCGAAATGGTACAAAAAGGGGCCATCATCATGGTGAAATCCATTGGCGGATTCAACCTGGTGACCCGCGGAGACCTTCCGGAGAGCGTGAGAAAACTTCGCACCTTGAAGCACAGGGAAGGAAAGCCCTTTGCCCTCATGGTTTCTGACCTGGAAAAAGCGGAAGAACTGGCAGTTCTATCAGATCAGGAGAAGAAACTTCTCGCATCTCCTGCCAAACCCATCGTCCTCTGCACCCCGAAAGTGCATTTCGAAGGGGTGGCGGAAAACGTGCCCCGTCTGGGCCTGTTTCTCCCGCCTTCCGCTTTTTACATCCTTCTCACCGAAGGAGTGGGGGCTCCCCTCATCGTCACTTCCTGCAATATCAGCGGAAGTCCCATCCTCTATAAAGATAAAGAAGCGGAAAATTTTTTTAAGTCCCACGATATTCCGGCCCTTTTCACCAACAACCGGGAAATCCTCCGCCCTGCGGACGATTCTGTATTGAAAGCAGTGGGAAATCACGTGGATTTCATCCGAAGGACGAGAGGCTTTCTCCCTGAACCGGTCATCCGCAACGGGCCCCGGGGAAATATCCTTGCCCTGGGAGCGGATATGGAGCCCTCCCTCTGCCTCACCGGCGGCGGTTACGTCTATCCGGGTGAAATGCCCTGCGAACTGACAGAAGAAGGATCGGAAGAAGCCTTCCTTACCATGGAAAAAGACTGGGAGCACATGCTGGGCATCACTCCGGAGAAAATTCTCTGCGACCTTCACCCCGGCTATATTTCTGAAAATCTGGCAGAAAAAATATCACAAAAAAGGTCCATCCCTCTCATCAGAATCCAGCATCACCACGCTCATGCCCTTTCCGTCATGGCCGAACATCATTTGAAAGGCCCGGTGCTGGCTTTCATCTTCGACGGGACCGGTTATGGGACGGACGGGACCATCTGGGGCGGAGAAATCCTTCTCTGCGAAGGGAAATCCATGAAACGGGCAGGCCACCTCGAAAGCCTTCCCCTCCTCTCCGGAGACATCTCCATGAAACAAGCCTGGAAAACCGCTCTCTGCGATTTATATTTCGCAGGGATAGAAGGGAATTCAGACGAATGTGACTCCACCGGAAAAATCGCTATCGTTCAAGGCTCCCCAGGTTTGGGGAGCTGTCGCCAGGGGCGACTGAGGGGTTGTTCTACCGGTACGCGTGGAAATGAGGAAATCGCTTCAAGCGTATCGAATCCTGAAACGAGTGACTCCACCGAAAAAATCGCTATCGTTCAAGGCTCCCCAAGGTTTGTGCTCGAACGCTTTTTGAAGGAGCGAAGCGACGCGCAAAAAGCAGTGAGAGCCATGCCGTTGCCGGGGAGTTGGCCGCGGAGCGGACTGAGGGGTTGTTCTACCGGTACAAGGGAGAATGAAGAAGCAGGTCCAGGCGTCCCCAATCCCCAATCCTCAATCCCCAATCCCTTACTCACCGACCCCCGCTATCCCTTAGTGAAAGCAGCCTTAGGGGCCAATGTCAATGTCATCGAGGACTCCGCCATGGGCCGTCTCTTTGATTCTGTTTCCGCCCTTCTTGGCATCTGCAGCGAAAACCGGTTCAAAGGAGAATGTGCCATGGCCCTCGAAAAGGCAGCGACAGAGGCAAAAGAGGAAGGCGGCAGGGGCACAGACCTTTATTTCACAAAAGAAATAAAAAATGGACAGCTCATCTGGGGAAGAAAGCAGCTTATTTCCGACCTTCTTTTCAAAGATGGTACAATAAGAGAAAAAGCTCTCGGCTTCCATCTGGCCATCAGCCGGATGATTGTGGAGAGTGCGAAATATTTCAATATAAAAGACATCGTCCTTTCCGGCGGCTGTTTCCACAACAGCCTTCTCTGGGCCCTTGCGAAAGATTCCCTGGAAAAGGAAGGATTCCATGTCTATGGCAATGAAAAAGTCCCCTGCGGCGACGGAGGGATTGCCCTTGGCCAGGCCCGGGCGGGACTTATGAAATAGGAGGCATTATGTGCGTAGCTTACCCGGGACGGGTCATGTCCATCAATGGTACTCATGGAATGGTCGATTTTTCAGGCACCGAAGTGCCGGTGAATCTGGCTATGGTACGGGCGAAAATCGGAGATTACGTCCTTGTCCATGCAGGAATGGCCATCCAGATAGTAAAGAAAGATGAAGCCATCGACTGGATCAATCTTTTCAAAGAAATAGAAGAGGAAAGCAAATGAAAGAAAAAGAACTGGCCCGCTACCTTTCCTCTTACGACGGGCCGCCTATGAAACTGATGGAAGTCTGCGGCACCCATACGTCCTCTCTGTACCGGACGGGGATCCGGCAGCTCCTTTCGAAAAAAATCACCCTTCTCTCCGGCCCGGGCTGTCCCGTCTGTGTGACGCCCACTGCCTATATCGACAAACTCGTTTCCTATGCCTTAAAGCCGGGATATAAAGTTATGGCCTTCGGGGACCTTCTGGCAGTGCCCGGAAGTGAAATGTCCCTGGCGGGGGCGAGAGACCGCGGAGGTGAGGTGGATTTCTTCTACAATCCGGAGGAAATATTTGAAATCGCTGCTGCAAATCCTGAAACTACCTATGTCCTGGCAGCCGTAGGCTTTGAAACGACAGCTCCCGTCTGGGCAAGCCTCATTAAAAAAACGTTTGATGAAAAAATCAGAAATATCCGCTTCCTCACCGCACTGAAAACGATGCCCGAAGCTATGAGAATCCTTGCCGAAAGCGGACGGGTGGACGGCTTCCTCTGCCCGGGACACGTGGCAGTGATTACAGGAAGCGAACCTTTCCGTAAACTGGCAGCTGTTTCCGGAGAACCCATGGTCATCGGCGGATTTACCGCGCCCCTCCTTCTGCGCGCCCTTTCCCGCCTTACCCTGGAAACTTCCAGAAAGCAGGGGGGCCTCTGGAATGAATACCCCATGGTGGTGACTCCTGAAGGAAATACCATGGCCAAAGACCTCATGGCTGACGTATTTACAGAAGGAGATGCGGTCTGGAGAGGTCTGGGAAATATAAAAGGCTCGGGCCTCTATATTTCCGAAAAATATAAAGAACTGGACGCAGGAAGCTATGGCCTTACGGCGGACAAAATGCCGAAAGGCTGCTGCTGCGCGCAGGTTTTGACGGGCATGATTACCCCTGAAAAATGCCCCTGCTTCGGAAAAGCATGCACCCCGGACCATCCCGTGGGAGCCTGCATGGTTTCCTCCGAAGGGGCCTGCTGCATTACATACCGGGGAGGTTAATATGGAAATCAGGAAATACAGGACTTGCGATGAAGAAGTGTGCCGCACCATCTGGAATGAAGTGGTGGAAAAAACAGACTCTTTCCCTCAGATGGAACCGCTGGAAAAAGGAGAAGCCGACCGGTTCTTCAAATCCATGAGTTATACAGGGGTGGCGGCGGATGAAAAAGGAGACATTCTGGGCCTTTACATCCTTCATCCCAACAATGTGGGCCGCTGCGGGCATATCGCCAATACCAGCTATGCGGTGAAAAGCTCCATCCGCGGGCAGCATATCGGAGAAAAACTGGTACTCCACTCCCTTTCCGAAGGGAAGAAACTGGGATTTCGGATTCTCCAGTTCAATGCGGTAGTGGCAGATAATATCCATGCCATTCACCTCTATGACCGGCTGGGCTTTACCCGCCTGGGGACAGTCCCCGGCGGATTTCTGAAACACGACGGAACTTATGAGGATATAATCCTCTTTTACCATCTCCTGTGAGGAGGACCTATGAAAATCGAACTGCGCCATGGGGCAGGCGGCGAAGAAACCGGCCGCCTCATCGGAAGCCTTTTTGAGAAATATTTCAAAAATCCCATACTGGACAAAATGGAAGACGGGGCAGTCCTTCCTCCTCTGAAAGGAAATCCTGTCTTCACCTCGGACTCCTTCGTGGTGGAGCCCCTCTTTTTCCCGGGAGGAAATATCGGCCGCCTTTCCATCTGCGGGACGGTGAACGACCTGGCCTCCATGGGCGCAGAGCCTCTCTATCTCACCGCTTCCTTCATCCTGGAAACAGGTCTTGAAATGGAAACTCTCGAAAAAGTCGTTTCCTCCATGGCAGAAACGGCCGCAGAAGCAGGCGTTCAAATCGTTGCTGGAGATACGAAAGTCATCGAAGGAAAAGGCGGACTTTACATCAATACGGCCGGAATCGGTGAAAGGCCGGCGGGCTGCCGCATTTCCGCCTCCGCCCTGCAGCCGGGAGATCGGATCCTCCTCACAGGCACTCTCGGTGACCATCATGCGACCATCCTTACACAGCGGCTCAAAATGAAAACAAACCTTCAGAGCGACTGTGCGCCGCTGAATGGAATCGTCTCCGCCCTGATGGCACAAAAACTGCCCATCCATACCATCCGGGATATCACAAGGGGAGGTCTGGCTACCGTAACCAATGAACTGGCAGAAACATCGGGCGTGGAAATCGAACTGGAAGAAGAAAAACTTCCGGTCTCTGAAGGAGTCAGGGCTTTGACAGGCATCCTCGGCCTCGATCCCCTGACCATGGGCAACGAAGGAAAAATGATGATCGCCCTGCCTGCGGAATCCGCAGAAAAAGCCCTCGAAATCATCCGCTCCTGCCGCTACGGAGAAAACGCAGTACTTGCAGGACAAGTGACAGGAGGAAAAGGCGTCGCCCTCCTCACACCCTATGGGGGAAGAAGGAAAATCATGCCTCTGAGAGGCGAAGGACTGCCGAGGATTTGCTGATTCGAGACATATTTTGAATCCTGCGGTTTGAGTCAGAAGCGATTTTCGTGATTCGTGATTCGTTGTTCGTTCTTCGTGAAGGTGGCGGCCTGATGGCCGCCGAGTTTGTATGGGGATTCTGCACAGGCGGGGGAAAACGGATTTCGGACTGGAAATATCGGATTGCGGGAAGGTGTGCCGCTGATGCGGCATGAGTATGGATGTCGGGCTTATGGTGGAAAGCAAACTATCTGGTCGATGAACTTTTGAATCGGGAATCTCGGGAATGATCGGGAATAGTTTCGGGGATATCGGGAAGGTGTGCCGCTCTTGCGGCACAAATTTTTTATGGGGATTTTGCACAGGCGCGTGGAAAGCTCATATTGGTGGTTATCAAGTGTTACTAAAGCAGGACATGCGAATGGGAAAGGCTCCCCTTGAAAGAGGAGCTCCCGCGGAGCGGGTGAGGAGGAACTGCACGATCCCTGCCAGTCGAAATTGACTCAAAATATTCATGCGTTACGTAATCATGGGACCTCCGGCAGCCGGTAACTTCCATGGTACCCCTGCACTGCCAGTCCCTGCTGCGAATTTTGAAAATAAATATGCATTCCAAAAATTTAACGAAAATCTAATAAAATAAATTTCCTTTTCTGCACTATATAGGCAGAGCAAGGGAAATCACCCGCGAGCTTCCGCTACGGCAGCCATTCTCAGAGAAAGCGGAAAGGGCGACGGACTGAGCTTAAAAATTCATGGGCCCGTGAAAACAAAAAAGAAAATACCAGTATGAGGAAAGCCACTACCCCTCGGAGCAGTATACCCCGGGAGTAGTGGCTTTTTTGTTAGAAAACGAGGGGAAAGGGGAAGGGGGAAAGGGATAAGGGAAGGTGGCCGCCAAATTCATAGGGCGGCCTTTTTTTATTTTGGACCATATTCTTCGCAGCTTTTAAAAGAACAGTCGTTTTTAATAGCCTCACATTGTCCGGGACCCGGGAAACGGGGTGTTGCGCTGCAATTCATGAAGCCACGCGAATTTAATATTTTCTGCACGAAACAGGCAGGTTACTTATGAAGGAAATCCCGGAGCAGGGTGCCGGTTACCAAATTTTCCGGTATGGAAAGGTCCCGGAGCGCAGCGGAGGGGAAAAGGTCGTTCAATCGTACTTGCCGATATGGACTCATAAAATCTAAATTTTTTGCTCAATCGTCATTTCCGGTCATATCAGTATCAATCAAAAAGCACCTTTCTTACGAAAGGCGCTTTTCTTTTGGAAATCACTCAGTCGTCTCTGTCGACTTTGTATCTCCGTTCCAGTTCCTTATATTTCCCAAGGCCCACATAGTCGTTGAATTTCGGGAAAGGAATCATCTTATCCAGATGGGAGTTCAGGTCTCCTTCTTTATTCAGCGTAGTGAAAGCATCGGCTAAAGTTTTGGAAATAAGATACAAAGATGCACAGGACCAGAAAACCCCGGCGTAGCCCATTTCCTTCAGCTCTTTGGAATTGATGATTGGCGTCTTGCCACCTTCGATCATATTCGCAAAGAGGTATATGCCGGTACCTTTGAAGACACGGGCGATTTCCTCGATTTCCTCGCGGCTCCGGAGGGCTTCGATGAAGAGGATTTCGGCTCCCGCTTCCGCGTAAAGTTTGCCCCGGCGCACTGCATCTTCGAATCCATTTACCGCGCGGGTATCGGTACGAGCCATGATGACCAGATCTTTATCAACTCTCGCTTCGCAGGCAGCTCGGATTTTCTGGGCATGTTCCTCAGCCGTAATGACCTGTTTGCCGTCCATGTGGCCGCAGCGCTTCGGCCACACCTGGTCTTCGAAGAAGACGCAGGCAGCACCGGCATGCTCGTATTCCTGCAGTGTGTGAATGACGTTCAGCGCATTGCCATAGCCCGTATCTCCGTCCCCGATGACCGGGATATCCGTTGCATCGCAGATCTGCTTCAGAGCAGTGGACATTTCAAAGAGAGAGAGCAGGCCCACGTCCGGTCTTGCGAGGCGGGAAGCGGAAATCGCATATCCGCCCATGGCCAGACAGATGGAGCCGGAGTCCTGGGCAATCTTTGCGGAGAGCGCATCATAAATGCCCGGCGCAATCATGAATTTCCCGGTCTTCAGATTATTCTTGAAAAGGATACGTTTTTCATGAGCAGTTGTCATTTGTTTTTCTCACTCTTTTCTTTATCGATGATACGGCCAAATACCCGGGCCGCTCTTTCCCAGTTGAAAATACCGCAATGGCAGTTCTTTGCCAGATCCCTGGCCGCCCGTTCAGGAGTCATGATGCCTCTTCTGACTTTATCCAGTCTGTCTTCTATGAGGGAAGCGCTGATCATATTATGACCGCACATGGTCTCAATCTGAAGGATATCCTCTGATGGAAGGCGGGACGTATTGCCCCATACACCGAGGGACATATTCACCGTATGCGGTTTGATGCCTGCCCGGCAGCAGCAGCTCCCTACCCGGTCAAAAAGTCCGGAAACCACCACGGAAATACCGAGGTCCGCTTCTTTCAGCTCTGCCAGGAGTTCTGACAAATCTTTCTCATTATTGAAAACAGCATGAACCACTGTATTATCTTTTGTCTGATCAATCATCCAGGAAATATCTTTTTTCATGGAGTTGGCAGCCACATTTCCGAATATTACAGGATGATGATGACTGTATATTTCCAGAATTTTTGCCAGTTTAGGCGCGGAACCATCCCGGTTCACGTCCTTTGCAGCCATAGCGAGGACGACGAATTCCTGCTTCAGGTCTTCCAGCGGGCCGCGTCTGTGCAACGTATGGGTCATATCCTCACCACTCCTTTGAAAGGCTTACCCAGGCCCACGTTCGTCTTACCGTTGGGACGATAAGGAATGTGTTCCTCCTCCATGATTTTCTGCGCCGGATTTTCTCCCGTTTCAGGATCAAGAGGCGTAGCCACGCAGAGGCTGAATACAGTATGAATCTTTCCTTCCACTTCTTTCAGTGCATGGAGCACATCCCGGAGCGTTTCCAGGGGCATATCCATTTCGAGCAATGCGGAAAGAGCGCGCTGGGGCAGCACTTCCGGCTTCATTGTACCAGTTTTCGCATCGGCCATGAGAGAAGTAACGGGATTTTCCGGTTCGAAATGAACGCCGATAGGCGCCAGTTTCTGCGCAATGGTCTGGACATCATAGAAATCAGTGCCAATGCCCGGGCGACCCAGCTCTACAGATACACTAACCCTGCCATATTTCAGGCGTGCAGTCACGTCATTCGTCTTGATTTCTTCTGTACCCCGGCCGAGGACGCCTGTACTCTTATGCGGTTTCCTCACATCACTGAAAGCTTCCCGGATGCTTCTGGGATAAGATAGCTCCTCCACCGTTAGGGCATTCTTCGGGCAGACACCGCTGTAATAGCAGATGTGGCACTCCACACAGGCATCTTCATCAATATCTGCCTTCCCGTCTACCTTATGGATGGCTTTCATCGCACAGTAGGGAATGCACTGAAAGCATCCGATACATTTGCTTCTATCGACTTTCATGGATAACTCCCTTTATCAGTTCCAGGCAGGAATAGCGGAACCCTTGAAATGGTCTTTAATGAATTCCTTCATTTCATTATTCTGGATGCTTTCCAGAAGGAGTTTCGTTTCCGGTTTATCTTTATCTTCTGTGCGGACTGCCAGAATATTGCAGTACTTGGAATCAGAGCCTTCCAGCACGAAAGCATCTTTCGTTGGAACGAGGCCGGACTTGACAGCATAGGAATTGTTAATGACTGCGAAATCCAGATCCGGCAGCATTCTGGGAATCATTGCTGCATCCACTTCACGGATTTCCAGATGATGCGGGTTCTCTGTAATATCGTTCACTGTAGCTTTGCCGCCGATATTGTCCTTCAGTTTGATGACTTTTGCATGGTCCAGAATTT
The DNA here is from genome assembly GCA_002471975.1 of Dialister sp. UBA7295. Lineage (GTDB taxonomy): Bacteria > Bacillota > Negativicutes > Veillonellales > Dialisteraceae > Dialister. Next base: position 18,976 of record DKQZ01000044.1, read on the forward strand.
CCAGTGCACGGCCCCCGTTGGACGGATCGTTCGGGATAGCGATGATCATATTATCCTTGATTTCATCCACGGATTTGATTTTCTGGGAATAAACGCCCATCGGGAAAAGAATCGTATTTCCTACAGCCGTGATTTTGTAGCCTCTGTCCTTTACATGGTTATCGAGGAAGGGCTTGTGCTGGTACATATTGGCATCGATTTCCTTGGAATTCAATGCTTCATTCGGCTGTACATAATCGTTAAATTCTACGATCTGAATATCGAGACCCTTCTTGGCGGCAATCTGCTTTGCCTTTTCAATGACCTCTGCGTGAGGGCCGGAAAGAGTGCCCACCTTGATTGTTTTTAGCGCCGCCTGAGAAGAAGCGGCGGATTTGGCCGGGGCGCCGCCGCAGCCTGCCAGACCGAATACGGCCGATGCCAGTAAAGCTCCAATAACCAGTTTCTTAAGCATAATGACCTCCATTTTCCTCCTGTACTCTAATTACAGGAAATCCCTAAGAATGCGTCTTTGCATTCCCGCGCTGTATCGGGCGTCTCCCGTCTGCATAAAAAAAGAGCCCTCATCCCCTGGGACGAAAGCTTCGTGGTACCACCCAAATTTCATGCACAGGTCTCCCTATGCACCTCGATCCCGCCAATCGCGGATACGCTGTAAAGGGCGATCCCTGAAATGCCTTAATGACTTCGGCACCTCCGGCTCCAAGACCATATTCGGAATCTTTGTCATACCCCTTCCACCATACGGGGCTCTCTGTCATGACAGGGGAAACCTACTCATCTCTTCCTTGCCTTAAATTTCCTGTATTGTAGCATGAGTGGATGTAAAAGGGCAAGAGGAAATTTTGCGCAGAGAGCAGGAAATATTCTGCGCAAATTTTCCCCGGATAATTTCCACCCCGGCGGCCGGTATCAGGGAATATTGGACAACAAACCACGAATCACGAACAACGAATCACGATTGTCTATATCCATTCCAGTCTGTCTTGACAATTACGGAAGCCGATGGTATATTATTTCTAACTACATACAGGCAGTGAAGAGAAGAGTACATAAAGGCTTCGGCAAAGAGAGCTCCGGCGGGTGGGAAGGAGTACGGAAAGTTTATGGAACATGGCCTCTGAGCCTTTCCGCTGAACAGTGAAGCGGCACGGGAACTCCCGTTACAGGGTCAGGGTATCGGCTTTGGCCCGTACCTCATAAGGCTTTCCGGGCGACCGGGAAGTGAAATTGGGTGGTAACACGAATCCTTCGTCCCTTTGGGCGGAGGATTTTTTGTATCTGAAACGGAATAGAGGGTTTCGGATATTTCAAAGGAGGAAATATGATGAATTTAAAGAAGACTTTAGCACTGTCTCTGGCAGCCCTTGCCGTAGTGGGCGCCATTTCCGGCTGCGGCGGAGACAAGAAAGAAGCCAAAGCACCGGCTGAAAAGAAGGAAATCACCGTAGGCGTCACCCCGGGTTACTCTGAACAGGTCATGGAATTCGTAGCGAAAGAAGCGGAAAAACAGGGACTCAAAGTCAACCTGAAATCCTTTGCCGATTACGTCACCCCGGACCAGGCCCTGGCATCTGGCGATATCGACCTGAACTCCTTCCAGCACGGTCCGTTCCTGGAAGCTTTCAATGAAAAGAACGGCTCCAAGCTCGTTTCCATCGGAAATACTTACCTGGCACCGCTCCGCGTTTATTCCAACAAGATCAAATCCCTGGATGAAATCAAAGAGGGCGACAAGATTTCCATTCCGAACGATCCTTCCAACGGCGGACGTGCTCTTGTCCTTCTGGAACAGAAAGGCATCATCAAACTGAAAAAGGGCACCAATCCGGTGAAAGCCGTAGTCGGCGATATCGAATCGAACCCGAAACACATTGAAATTGTAGAACTCGAAGCTGCCCAGCTCCCGAGATCTCTCGATGACGTGGCATGCTCCGTCATCAATGCAGGCTATGCGAAATCCGCGAAACTGGATCACAAATCCGCTCTGGCTACGGAAGACAGCACCTCTCCTTATGCAAACATCATTGCAGCCAGAGAAAAGGACAAGGATAACCCGACCTATCAGAAATTCGTGAAGATCTTCCAGAGCGAATCGGTGAAGAAATATATCAACGACAACTTCTCCGACGGACTGATTCCGGCGTTCTGATCGCAGGGTAGGAAAACTTTGAGAAATATGTCTGCCTGATAACTGTATTTAAAAGTTATCAGTTATCAGTTTGCAGTTCACAGTGAAGGTGGCGCCTTAAATGATAAAGGCGCCATTTTTATATGGTATCTGATGGAAGTCTATTACATAAAGGAAATAAAAAGGCCCGCTTCAAAATTCTGATGCGGTGTTAGAGTCAGGAAAAAAC
>DKQZ01000076.1 GCA_002471975.1 Dialister sp. UBA7295
GTCAGCCTTGTTCGTGCCTTGGAGGTTTTTAAACCAGGCGAGCGGTTTCGGGAAGTTAGCCTTGTTCGTGCCTCGAAGGTTTTTAAGCCAGGCGGGCGGTTTCGGGAAGTCAGCCTTGTTCGTGCCTTGGAGGATTTTCTGCCAGGCGGGCGGTTTCGGGAAGTCAGCCTCGTGTGTGCCTTGGGCGGTTTTCTGCTCAGACGGGCGATATCGGGAAGTCAGCCTTGTTCGTGCCTCGAAGGNNAGGTTTTTAAGCCAGGCGGGCGATAACGGGAAGAATTGACGCCGTCCGATTTTTGCTGAGATGTGAGATACTGCTAACGGCTAAAGGCTAACGGCTCTGCTCACCACCCGCCATTTCCCATCAGCTATCCGCTATTTCCCCATTTCGCTCCGGATCTGTTCGAGGGCTATTTTTGCATCTTCGTTTCCGTGAGCTGCGGCGTGCTGGAGGAGTTCCATGGCTTTTTCAGTATCTTTTTCCGTTCCGTAGCCAAACTGGTAGCAGGCGGCGAGCCAGCCCAGGGCTTCTACATAGTGATGGGCCGCGGCTTTCCGGAAGAGTTCGAAGGCTTTTTTGTCATTTCCATCTTCATGGTAAATCACGCCGAGCTGGGTGGTGGAGGAGTCCATACCGAGGTCGGAGGCTTTCTGATAGTAAATCTTCGCCAGGCGCCGGTCTTTTTTCGTGCCGTTGCCATAGAAATAGCAATTCGCCAGATTTCCAAGGGCCAGCGGGTCATTTCCTTCGGCCGCTTTTTTCGTGATCTTGAACCCTTCTTTTTTGTCGCTCGTCCCGTTTCCGTCGAAAATATACATGACTCCCAGGGCCACGCCCGCACGGAGATGGCCTTTGGCAAAGGCTTTGCGGAAGAGACGGATCCCTTCTTTCTTATCTTTCGGGATGCCGGTGCCAAGGTAGTAGAAATAGGCAAGCCGGTTGAAAGCATCGGGGTAGCCGGATTCGGCAGATTTCCGGTAGGCCTCGAGGGACCGTTTCGGGTCTGCCACATGACGCACGAATTCCGGATTGTCCTGGACGTGGGGATCATAAAATTGTCCGATGTCATTCCAGGCTTTCCAGTAGCCTCCCATGGCCGCCGTATGGAGGAGGGAAAAGGCTTCGTCCAGCTCCTGATGTTCATCGGCGTGAATCATGGTGTAGCAGCCCAGGGCTTCCAGGGCATAGCAGTCCGGATTTTCCTTCACCTTTGAAATCCAGGTTTCCCGTTTTTCATAGAGCTTGTCCAGTTCCTCATGGTCGATTCCATCGGAATGAAGGAGGCAGAAAAAGGCGCAGAGCGGATCTTCCGCCCGGGCGCCTTTCATTGCCCATTTCGCCGCTTTCTTCGGGTCCCAGGGAGCCGCTTCGAGATAGTAGTTATGGTAAAGAGCCAGGAAATACATGGCCCGCGCCTCTCCGGCTTCCGCCAGGGATTTGAAAATGGGGTAAGCTTCCCTGACTTTATATTCTTTAAATAAACTTTCTGCTTTTTCTAAATCGGTCATAAACAGGTCCTCCTTAATGTATTTTTATTATAACATGAGGGGAAAAAGTTATCAGTTATTAGTGATCAGTTCGCAGATGTGGCGGCCATTACGCAGGAGTAGCGGCCTTTTTATATAAAAAATAATCATTTCCAATGAAAACTGTATAAAAATAGCCCGCCATCTCATTTGATGCGGGCCTCCTCCACTGAGAACTATGAACTGAGAACTGATCACTTTATCAATTTCAGTCATTCAACATATTGTGTAATTATTGTACACCCCATTAAGAATCACGATCGGAATGTTTCACGTGAAACATTCCGGTCATAGATATAAATATATTTTTCGATATCATGCCTGTGGCAGCACTGCCCTGCCAAGGAGGAAATCAAAGAGGCTGATCATGGTGAGACCATCTTCATCATATCTGGGATTGATCTGATCTTTTACGATAATGATTTTCGGAAAAGAGTCATTGAGGGCAAGGAGAGATGCCTTTTCCTGGCGCAGTTTTTCTTCGTCCGGAATGGAAAGAGCAGACTGGATATAAATTCTTGGACCTCCCTGATTGGCCACGAAGTCCACTTCCAGCGTAGTATTCGTATAATTTCCATCACTATTTTTCCGCCGCTCACGGACAGCTCCTACATCGACACTATAGCCCCGGTATCTCAGTTCGTTATAAATCACATTTTCCATGAGATGCGGCTCCTCAACCTGGCGAAATCCAAGGAGCGCATTTCGCATCCCCAGATCCTCAAAATAATATTTTACCGGCGAACCGATATATTTCCTGCCTTTCACATCATAGCGATGCGCTGTATTCACCATGAAGGCATCAGAGAGGAAATCAATATACTGTTTGATGGTATTCAGGCTGATTTTCGTTCCATATCGACTCTGAAAGGTATCCATAATTTTTGACGGATTGGTAAAGGAACCAATAGATGATGCCAGGATTCGGATAAGGTCCTCCAGTTCCTGGGTTTTCCTGATTCTGTTATGCTCGATAATGTCCTTCAGGTATGTTTCACGACAAAGGGATGTGAGGTAGCTGACTTTGCGCTGGCTGCTGTCCATCGTCAGAGTGAGGGGCAGCCCACCGTAATTGATATAGTCATCCCATCCTCTGGCAGGGTCCCCGGGATACACTTCCATAAATTCTTTGAATGTGAAAGGATAGATATGAAGTTCATCGCCCCGTCCCCGGAATTCCGTAATCACATCTTTGGAGAGGAAACGGGAATTGCTGCCGGTCACATAGATATCCGCACTGGAAATGTGAAGAAGAGAGTTTAAAACTTCCTCGAATTCATCCAGCATCTGGACTTCGTCGAGGAAAATATAATAATCCCCTTCATCGATCATACGGCGGTGGATCTCTTCCAGCAGGGTTTCAGGATTCCGGTATTTTTTATTTTCAAAACCCTCCATGGAATACAGGAGGATGTGATCTTTCCGGACTCCCTGCCGGAGCAGCTCTTTATAGAAAAGTTGAAATAAGAGATAAGATTTACCGCTTCGCCGGATGCCGGTAATGACTTTGATCAATCCATTATGCATGCGGCTCTTCAGTTCCTCTATATAATGTTCCCGCTTGATTTCCATAAGCCTTCACCTCTACTGACAATTTTATGCAATATGACCACGATTTGTCAATAGAAGTGGACTTTTTGACAAATTTCGGTCATTTGACTCGATTTTGTCAATAGAAAAATGATAATTTTCGATTTGCAAGACCTGTTCCGGGTCTATTCTGCCTTTCAAACCATCATTCCTGCCGCAAGGCTGCCCGCCACCGGATGTCTCCGGTCCGAATGATCCCATGTAAAAATGACCGCCCCTGTCCGACGGTCATTTTAATGAAGAAAACGGTCATAATCTATGTTACGTGAGATCTATCTGTATTTGCACGATGGGTTACCAGAAAAGCATGCCGCCCTGATTCCTGAGTTCCTCATCCGCTTCCATGCTTCCCAGACGGGCGGCGATGGTCAGGTATCCGATGCCTTTTTCCCGGTCCGCTTCGATGCCTTTCCCATGGAGGTACATCATCCCCAGAAGGTAGGCGGCTCTTTCATTCTGATTGGCTGCCGAAGCTTCCAGCCAGGGAATGGCATTTTCTTCCTGGCCATGGTCGAGATAAAAGAGTCCCAGAGAGAAAAAGGCCTCTGTATTTCCCATGGCGCAGGAGTCTTTCAGTAGATTAGCTGCCTTTTTCAGGTCTTTTGGAACCACAAGCCCTTTTTCGTAGAAGGGCGACAGGGCATCCAGGGCTTCTGCACTCCCCATCCGGGCTGCCGTTTCATACCAGTGGAAGGATTTGTGGGGATCATGGGGCTCCGCGTCATGGATATAGTAGTCTCCCATAAAAACAGCTGCCTCTTCATTTCCATGATCCGATGATTTTTCCATGAGCTTCAGTGCTTCCCTTTCGTGGCCAGGCTCATCATACAGCAGCCGGGCCAGTTCGTATTCACTGTTTTTGTCATTATATTCAGCACCCTTTCTGAAGCAGGCCAGAGCTTTTTCGTCATCTATATATCCGGGCACATTTCCCGCATAAGCCATGCCCAAATCATAGAGGGCTTTCCAGTATTCATAGAAGGCCCCTTTGGCCAGCCACTTCATGCCTTCTTCATAATCGAGAATGATCCCGTTTCCCGTATAGAAAAGACCGGCTTCGTCCATGGCGAGGACGTCGCCTCCCTGGGCCGAAATAAGGATACGGGAAAAATCCTCGTTTACCGTGTCCCACATGGCCTTGTCTTTCTCCCCGGAAAAGAGGGAAAGCCCGCAGAGGGGATCGCCCATTTCTTTCCCTTTTTGGAAATACTTCACTGCTTTTTCTTCATCCGCCTTCTGATGGCCCAGTCCTTCCCGGAGGATGAGTCCCAGAAGGTAGCAGTTTCGCCCCGTCAGCTCATCCTGAAGGGCCTTGTAAGCTTCATCGATTTTTCCCTGAAGAAATAAATTTTCACCGGTTGTCATAATTTCTCCTTATAAAAATTTTTCTCTTGAAAATCTCTTCTGCCCCAATTCCGAGAGGAAAAAATTACCGGAAAATGAAATCATCCTCCTTCAGACCTTCCATAGTTGCCTTCTGCCGCATCTCTCTGTCCAGGCTGATTGCCCGGGGACAGCCTTTTTCCACGGCTGCTTTCAGGTATTTCCTTCCTTCTTCATTAGAACGTTCGACGCCCCGGCCTTTAAAGTACATAGTGGCCAGCAGATATTCCGCTTCTCCTGTGGGAGCGTCCTGTTCTACCGCCTTCCTTGCATACTCCAGAGCTTCTTTCAGCCTGTTGTTATCGCTGAAATACCAGGCCATTTCCGCAAGGCCTTCCGAATCGCCATACTCTGCGGCTTTTTCCATATATTCCATGCCCCGGGGCACGTTTTTCCTGATTCCCCGGCCATTCATGAGGGCACTTCCCAGCAAAGCAAGAGCTGTGGGCTCATTGAATTTTGCCGCTTTTTTCAGAAAGGGAATGCCTTTCTCCCTGTGTTTGCCCATGAGGCCATTGTAGTACAGCTGCCCGATCATTGTTGTGGCTTTCACGGATCCCCGGTCTTCCGCTTCTTTCAGATACCCCATCACTTCCTGGAGGACCTGTTTGTCTGCGGTTTTGCTTTTCAGGATAGCCAGGGCCATATCCAGGGCGGCCTCATCATTACCCCGCTCGTAGGCAAGATGTAAATATTTCCGTGCTTTTTCAGAATTGTCAAAGAATTGGGGCCCCACGGGTTTTATCCCGCTGTAAAAGTGCCAGAGCTCCTGGCAGGCAATGTCCGAGCCGCCTTCTGCCGCTTTTTCCATGAGGGCAAAACCTTTGGAAATATCCCGGGCCGTTCCTTCGCCATAGAGATAGCAGCACCCTTCTTCATAGGTGCCATAGCTTAGCCCCCGCTCCGACGCTTTACGATACCAGGAAAGGGCAAGTTCATCATCATGACCTTCAAAGCCCTTCACCTGAAGAAGTTTTCCCAGGTTGATCATAGCTTTGGGATCTCCAAGGCCGGCGGCCTTTTCCATCCATCTTCTGGCCTTTTCATATCCTTCTTCCGGAGAAATTTTTTCATCCATAAAAGAACCCATCAGCTGCATGGCAAGTGTATTTCCATCTTTGGCCAGAATCAGGACCTGATCCACCAGCTCATTCTCCTCCCGGTCCGTGAGTTCCACGGGAACCGGGGAAGGGGAGTATAAAAGTGCCAGGGGACAGGAAAGATCGCAGGCTTTTTTCATATGTTCCCGGACAATGTCACCTCTCCCGGGAGCCGCAAAGCAGTCGCAGCTCTCATAGAGACAGGCAATCATGGTGTGAGCAATACCTTCCTCTTCCGGAGAAGAAGGATTTTTCAATATTTCCTCGTAAGCCTCAAGGCTTTCTTTATAATTTCCACTGCAATACAGATTTTGAGCAATTTTTAACGCAGTCGTCATGATTCCTTCCGCTTTCAGTTATAGAAAAATAAGTGACGGGCAAGAGAGTGATTTCATGATAAAAGCTCCCCGGCCCGGGCGGGAGCTTTTGGAAATAATATGTTTCACGTGAAACATTTCCCGTTTGATCATACCGGGGAAAGCTTCAGATTTCTCCCAGTGTCATCCTGCCAAGTATTTCCCTGGCCTTATCCATTCCCTGAAGAGCGGCTCGGCGGAAATAGAAGGCTGCGGTTTCCCGGTTTTTCTCAACTCCGGCCCCGTCGAGATAGAGCCCTCCAAGCAGAAAGAGACCTTCCGGATCTCCCATATCGGCTGCCTTCTTCAGGTATTTCAGGCTTTCCTTGACTTTCCCTTCATCCAGAAGCACCGATCCCAAAGAACTCAAAGCCGTCGGGCATCCCAGGTCGGCACTTTTTCTCAGCCATTTCATCCCCTGTTTTCTGTTCATGCGGACACCGAGTCCCTGCAGATAGCAGGATCCCAGGACGGCCATGGCTTCCGGATTATCATCATCTCTGGCCGCTTTTGTCAGGATGGCTATCCCCTTTTTATGGTCTTTTTCACTCTTTTTGATCACGAGATAAATACTGCTGAGCTCTAAAGGCGCATCGTAATTGCCCGCATCCATGGCTTCTTTGTAATATTTCTCAGCCAGAGAGAACTGTTTCTGCTCACAATAATACCGGCCCAGCTCAAGCATGGCATCATCATTGCCCTCGTAAGCTGCCAGTTTCAGATGATCCAAAAGCCTTCCTTCTGAGAAATCAGGAATTGCTGCCCCGATTTCATCGGGGTAATCCAGGTACTGGCGCCACATATCCACGGCTGCCTCAGTGAGACCTGAACCAGCCGCCCGATCCATCAGTTCATAAGCTTTCCTGATATCTTTTTCCTGCCCTTTTCCGTCAAAGGCATCCCTGCCTTCCGAATAGAGGGCATCAGGAAATCCCAGCTCTGCCGCCCGCTTCTGATATGCCGCAGCTTTCCCGGGATCGTTTTCCTCAAAATCTGCATCGTCCAGAATCCCCGCAGCTTTCATCATACATACCGGGTCTCCGAGGCCGGCTCCTTTCTCAAACCATTCCAGGGCCTTCTTTTCATCTTTTTCCACAAGCTTGCCGGAACCATAAAGCTGCCCCAGGAGCATCATGGCAAGAGTGCTTCCCTCATCAGACAGTTTCCTGGCAGCATCCAAAGTCTCGGGAATGCCCGTCACACCTTCTTTGACCGGGAAATGCAGCACGGCCCGAAGGAGAAAAAGAGGTTCCTCCAGTTGCAGGCAGAGAGCCATGTATTCTGCCATTTCGTCCGGTTCATACAAACCGGTCAGTTTGGAAATACGGATATAAAAAGCCATGGATGCAGCCATTCTGATACTTTCTTCATCCGAGGAATGATCCATAATGGTACGGTACGCTTCCAGGCTGTCGTCATACCTGCCTTTGTTGAAAAGCTGCTGCGCCTTCATCAATTCTTCATTCATTTCATGTCCTCCATGACTGCGTAATCGGCAGGAAATCAGCTCCTGTCGCAGAATTCAGATTTCCATCGAGAAATCAACTTTCAGAGTAATCCCAGATGGATCCGATTCAGGAGGTCCTGGGCTTCCTCGACTCCCTGGAGGGCCGCGCTCCGGAGATAAAAGACTGCGGTTTTCTCATTTTTTGCTACCCCGTCGCCCATGAGGTAGAAAGACCCCAGCAGGAATTGTCCATAGGGTTCGCCCAGATCGGCCGCCATTTTTGCATATTTCACGGCATCCTGCTGTTTTCCGTCCATGAGGGATACCTGGGTCATGAGGACCATGCCTTCAGAAGATCCGGCATCGACGGCCTGTTTCAGGTATTTCACCGCTTCTTTCCGGTTCATCCTGACCCCATTTCCCTGCAGATAGCAGGCGCCCAGGGTGGAAAGGGCATTGGCGTCACCTTCTCTGGCCGCTTCTTTCAGGAGGGAAATTCCCTTTTTATGGTCTTTCTCGCTCTTCTTCTCGAATATATACAGGGTTCCCAGTTCGACCTCGGCTTCCATATTTCCCCTGTCCGTGGCCTGTTTCAGGTATTTTTCAGCCTTGTCGATGTCTCCCTCTTCCGAATAATACTGGCCCAGGAGGCAGGGGGCTTCGTCATTTCCCCAGTCACCTGCCTGTTTCAGATAGGGAAGAAGTCTTTCTTCGGTCATATCAGGGATGGCTTCCCTGATTTCGTCTTCATAGTCAAGGAACTGACCCCACATATCTACTGCCGCATCGGTACAGCCGGAATCGGCCGCTTTTTCCATCAACTCATAGGCTTTCCTGATGTCTTTATCCTGATGGACCCCTTCGAAATAATCCCGTCCCAGGATATACAGCGCCCGGGGGTACCCCAGGGCAGCCGATTTCCGGAGAAGCGCCAGTGATTTTTCTTCATTCGCCCCTTCAAAGTCCGGAATATCATACACCATGGCCGCATCCATCATGGATACGGGATCCCCCATGGCAGCCCCTTTTTCGAGCCATTTCAAAGCTTCTTCCTGATTTTCCTCAACCACCAGGCCTTCATTATAAATTTTGCCCATCAGATTGATGGCCATGATATTTCCATCTTCAGCCTGCCTGCGCAGGTCTTCCACGATTTCACTGAGACCGGGAAAATCATTCTTATCTTCCATGGCCAGTACACTGTGAACACCCGCTATCGGTGATTCCAGTTCTACTGCCCGGGAAATGAGGGTCATGAGAGTGGAATTTTCCATATGGCCCATGAACCCCGCTGCGCCAATGTAAAAAATCATGCTGCAGGCCGTGCCTTCTTCTTCATCGCCTTTCCTATCGTCCATGATATGGAGGTATGCCTGAAGGCTGTCCGCATACCTTCCTTCAAGATAAAGATTCTGAGCCTTTTGTAATGCGTCAGTCATGTATCTGCCTCTCTTTGTAAAAAGTTATCAATTATCAGTTAATAGTTATCAGTTGTGTCTGCGGAGGAAACTAAATGCGTAAAAACTGTTCAACAAGATGAATCGTAATGGGTAATGGGTAACGGCCAAAAACAGATTCCGGGCCATACAAATCCCCAAAAGAGGCCCGCTCAACAGTCCCAATCCCAACAAGCCGAGCCGAAAGGCTCCACGAATGCCTTAAAGCCGCCAGCTCTAACGCCTCAATCCCATCATGACGAACCGAAAGGCCCCACGAATACCCTGAAGTTCCCGGCTAAACTATCTCATAGCCCGGGTCGGACCGGTCGGCAAAAGAGTCACATGACCTCATCAATCCGGGAGAATCCTTTATCCAGCAGGTCTTTGGCCCATTTATAGCCGTTATTGGCGGATTTGTAGAGGATTTCTTCCGCCTTTTTGAAATTCTTCGGCACGATGACGCCTTTGATATAGAAAAGGGCCAGATAAAAGCCGCCTTCTCCATCGCCGAATTCATCCGCTTTCCGGAAAGCCTCCAGGGATTCTTCAAATTTCCTGTCTTTCAGGTAAATCTTACCCAGTTCCCTGGCCGCGCCGCCGTCTTTTTCCGAAGTCCCTTCCTGAAGGAGGGAAATTCCCCGGTCTTTGTCGGTTTCCACTCCCATGCCATAAACATAGCAGAGACCCAGTTCCCGGATGGCATCCACACTGCCTTCCCGGATGGCCTGATTGAGATAAGAAATTCCGTCTTTCTGATGGTCATCACCAAAGCAGCCTTCCACATACATGGTTCCCAAAGCGCAGCCGGCCATGGCATCGCCCTGATTCCAGGCCTTTTCATACCATTCCCTGGCTTTTTCGCTATCTTTTTCCGTGCCGATTCCCTGGTAATAGCAGTAAGCGAGAGCCATGATGCATTCATGGTCTCCCAGGTCTGCCCCTTTTTTCGCATAGAGGAAACCTTTTTCCGGATCCAGGACTTCTTTTCCATTTTCATCTTCATAGCCAAGCTCCGCATAGATATGGAAAAGGGTGGCGCAGGCTTCCATGTGACCCGCGTCGGCAGCTTTTGTAAAGAGAAAGACCGCTTTATCCTGATTTTCATCGGTGCCGATGCCCCGCCAGAAGAAATAGGCCAGCTGGTACTCTGCATCCCGATAGCCCGTGGCCGCCGATTTCAGGGTCCATAGATAAGCCTCATGGTCATCGGATTTGGAGAAATTCGGCTCCAGATAGAGGAAAGCCAGTTGCAGCATGGCGATGGGATTTCCCATTTTCGCCGCCTTCTCCAGCCAGTTTCCTGCCTTCTCCAGGTCTTCTTTCAAATGGATGCCGTAGGCATAGATGAGCCCGATCTGAGTCAGGGCCTGGGAATTTCCTTCCTTTGCCAGGGAGCGGAGATCAGCGAGGAAGACCGTGAATTCCTCATCGCTTACCTCTTTGTCGGAAGTATAGAAATAAAACCGCGAAAGCGGACATCCCAGATTCATGCCTTCCATGCCCGCATCGCCCATGAGCTTCTCATTCACCGGGCCCGTCAGGCCTTCTTTATAAATCGTCATGGCCATGGAGGCCGCGATGCCCTTTTCCTTCGGGTCCGCCGAATCCTTCCGGATCCGATTGTACATGGCAAGGCTTTCCACGAACTTCCCCGAGCAGAAAAGCTTGTGGGCCTCTTCCAGAGTATCTGTCATTGGAGTCACCTCGATTGGATTTCTTTTCTTTCTATTATTTTATCATATGGAAATAAAGTTCATAGTTATCAGTATAGAATCAGGCTGCACCGGCATATAGAAAATAAAGGCATTCATTCCATGCTCCGGTTTTGAATCTGTCACACATAAATAAAACGTTTCACGTGAAACGTTCTATAGCAGATTTCCGCAGTTTTCTTCCATTCAAAGGTCCTTTGTCCTGTGGATGACCGGAAATTTTCTGCCTGATTCCTCTCTACAGGCATCAAAAATCAGGGAATTTTGGAAATACCATAAGCATCAGGATATAAAAAGAAATTCTATTGCAGATTTTTGCATGGTCCTGCAAAAATCTGCAATAGAACTTCTTCCATGCTTCAGCCTCCCCCATCATCGATGCATCAGAAATTATTGGAGCTGATTCGGGTCTGTATTCTCCAATTGCTTTCGAATATCCCTTCCACTGTAAATAATGCGGTCTATAAAAACCGTATTTTCTACCACTACATAAAACACAAGATAATGATCTACAGGGAAAAATCGGAGTCCCTTATCATGCTATGGATTTTCTTTATAGTACATGAACCGCTCGGGCATTTCATTCAGTTTCTGAATGGAATCCATGATTCGACGAATTTGTTTTTGTGCAGTATGAGGAACAAGAAGATAATAAGATATATATTCATAAATATTCCTTAAGTCCTCTATAGCCTCTATGGTGTATTGGATGTGGAAACTCATATATGGTAAAGCTCCCTCATCTCTTTCTCAACTTCTTCGGCCGACTTCGTTCTTCCGGCAGCAATATCATCCATTCCCTTCTGCAATTCCCGATCCAGTTCATCTTTGGTCATTGCTCCCAAAGCCAGCGGTTTTCTGACGGGAAGTTTGACGTCAAACGGAAGTCCCCTCTGAATGACAACCTGCCTGAGAAACATGCTTACCGCATTGGACATGGGCAGGCCAAGACTATTTAAAATCACTTCTGCCTGTTCTTTAATTTCCGGATCGACTCTTGCAAAAACATTTGCTGTGCGTGCCATAAAACCACCCCCTTGACCATATAGTAACCAATCAGCTTGCGATTTGCAAGCTGATGTATGAAATGAAATCAGATCCGGAACTTTATCGAATGGAGTCCCTCCTCATCAGTCACATTCAGATATAAAAATGCGGCGCTCATAATTTCGCGCCGCACTTACCATTTATCACTATCATTTATGGCAGAAAATAGGTGGGATCCACGGAGTCTCCATTGATCCGGACTTCGTAATGACAGTGGGGTCCCGTGCTGTTTCCCGTACTTCCGCCCAGGGCGATAATTGTACCCTGTTCGACGGCTTCTCCTACGGAGACGAGGATGGCCGAATTATGTCCATACCTGGTGACAAGGCCTCCGTCGTGTTTGATTTCCACGAGATAGCCATAGCCTCCGACCCAGCCTGCCTGGGTGACGATTCCATTGGCCGTGGCTTCAATGGGGGCTCCATAATCGATAGCGATATCGACGCCTTCATGATAGGTGGAGCCAAAGCCTCCCGGGCTTTCGCGGAATCCGTACCAGCTGGAGATGGGACCGTGAATAGGCCACATATCGGGCATATTGGAGCCCGTATGAAGAATGGGAGCTGCCCCTGCATAGGTTTCTTCTTCCAGTTTTTCGCGAAGGATGACGAGAAGTTTGATCTGCCGGTCCAGTCGGGAATCGAGTTTCCTCATCTGCTTCAGAAGGTATGCCGGCGTCCCTTCTTTCACTTCTTCTATATTTCCATGTTCACTGGGGGAAACGTCTCTCGCTTTATCGGGTACCGTACTTCCCCCTCCCGTGCCGCCGGTAATATTTGCTCCTGCGCCATTATTATTCGCTTCCACCACCTGCTGGAGCTCTTCGGACAATTTTTCGATGGTTTTCGTCTTGTCGTCCAATTCGGCCAGCTTTTCATCAGCCATTTTCATCTGGGACGCATAGAGTTCATTCTGCTGCCGGAGGGAAGTCATGGTGAAAAAAGAATAACCTGCGGTGAGGAGGGAGACCACAAAAAGGGCCCCTGCCGCGCAGGCTGCCAGTTTGAATTTCTTCAGTTCATCTATAGTAAGGGAAAAATTCACATTTCCCGTAGTTTCGTCAATGTCCTTTTTCATAGGCACCGCCTTTATATAAGGTGAGAGTGTCTCACCGGTCGAAATATCCATGAAGCACGGCGGCATACCCGCATTTCGTGCCCTATTCTTCCTGATCATGAAGTGCTTTTCATTTCATGCCATATTTTGTACGTTTCGTGACAAAAGCCGAAAAAGCAGCCACTCTTATATTAGACAGGAAAATTGAATGAAAGTCAAATTAAATTTTAAAAAATCTGAAATAAAGGATATTCAGCCGTTAGCAATTAGCCGTTAGTAATCAGCCTCATAGTTTTCATTCAGATGCGGTACGATTCTGCAGAATATTGCCTGTCATCCAAGCACCCTGTCTGACTTAGACCGTTAAACGACCGGATGAAAGCCAGAGGCCCCACCATGCTGCGTCCAAAGGGCGCCGCCTTCACGAACCACGAATCCGTCGAAGTGGGATTACACTTTCATGCCGTGATTTGCTGACTCACGAAAACCGAAACTGACTCAGACCATAAAACAGGCTAAAGACTCTATTTCTTAGCCATATCAATTTTATGATCATCGGGCACTGCAGAAGCTGTCGAATTTTCCAGCTTGTCCTGTTCCACTGCGCTGATGGCCTGGCTGGCCATATCAGGCATGAGGGTCTGGAGGGCCTGCCGGATGGATTCCGCTTCTTCCGTGGAGAGGGCTTCCCGGCACTGACCATTGATAACTTTCTTCGCATAAATGCGGCAGGTTTCATGGCCTGCCAGGGAGGAGAGGATGAATCCGTCATTCTTCCCGTCCAGAACGCAGAGGGAGAAGGAAAGCTTGTCTCCCGTATCGTCAAAGGCATCATAGCGAACGAGGCCCGTTTTCTGGTAGGACTGGAGTTGCATGGTAGCCAGGAGTTCCTGCTGGTGCAGCATATTTTCGGAAGAAGAGAGCATTTCCCGAAGTTCCCTCACTTCTGTGGAAAGCTTGAGCTCGATGGACTTGCCGTCTTCACCGGTCATGAAATACTTGTATTTCTTCGTCAGCCGGTTCACTTTGTTCTTCATGGAAAGGTACTGGAAGAAAAGGTAAATAAGAAGGATGGCGAGAATGACGCCAATCACGATCATCACTACATTGGGATTGATAGCTGCTAAATTCATCGATGCCTCATCTGTCCTGATTCAGGATATTCATAATACGCTCGAATTCTTCATCATTTTTGAAGGAAATAGAAATGGTCCCCCTGTGGGCATTCCGTCCCCGGCCGAAATGGATGGCCACGGGGCTTCCCACGGAAAGGCCCAGCTTGTCCTGAAGGCCCTTGACATATTCGGAAACCTGAACTTCCTTCTTCGGCTTTGCCGGCTTTTTGCCGCGGATCAGCTCTTCCACAGCTCTTGCGGAAAGGCTTTCTTTCACGATCCTGCGGGCCAGGGCGACTTTCTCGGCCTCTGATTTCAAAGTGAGGAGGGGACGGGCCTGGCCGGGGGTGATTTCCTTCTTTTTCAGGAAATCAAGGACTTCCCGCGGCAGGTCCAAAAGACGCACCAGATTGGCCACATAGGGACGGCTCCGTCCCACTTTGTCTGCCACTTCCTCCTGGGTAAGGTCATAGCCATCCATGAGTTTCTTATAAGCAAGGCCTTCATCTACGGGATTCAAATCCTCACGCTGGAGATTTTCCACAAGTGCCATTTCCGCCATTTTCCGGTCATCATAATCCACCGAAATGGCCGGAATCACGAGAAGTCCTGCCAGTTTGGCCGCCCGATAACGGCGCTCTCCGGTGACCAGTTCATAGGCATTATCACCCTTCCTGCGCACCGCCACGGGCTGCAGAAGGCCATCCCTCCTGATCGACTCCGCCAGTGATTTCAGGGAATCCTCATCGAAATCCTGACGGGGCTGCCAGGGGTTGGGGGAAATATTGGAAATAGATATTTCCAGGACCTTGCCCGTTTCCTCCAGGGAATCCCCCAGAAGCTCACCAAGGCCCCGGCCCAGTCTCTTCTTAGTCACGTTTCAAAACCTCCCGACACAGTTTCTTGTAAGCCTCCGCACCCTTCGATTTCGGCGCATACGTCATCACCGGTTCCCCGAAACTGGGAGCCTCCGAAAGCTTGACGGTCCTTGGAATCACCGTACGGAACACTTTGGAACCGAAATATTTCTTCACTTCTTCCGCCACCTGGAGAGACAGATTCGTCCTTCCGTCAAACATGGTGAGGAGAATCCCCAGGATGTGGAGCCGCGGATTCATCTTCCTTCCCACCACCTGTACCGTCTTCACCAGCTGGGACAGGCCCTCCAGGGCATAAAATTCCGCCTGGATGGGGATAATGATGGAATCCGAAGCCACCAGGGCATTCAGGGTCATAAGCCCCAGGGACGGCGGGCAGTCGATTAAAATATAATCATACTTTTCCCGGAGCGGCTCAATCGATGCTTTCAACACCGATTCCCGGTGAGGAAGAGAAGCGATTTCTATTTCCGCTCCTGCCAGATCGATGGACGCGGGCAAAAGATGCAGCTTCTTAATGGCCGTCTTCACGATGGCCTTATCGATATCTTCTCCGTTCAGCAGCACATCATAGAGATTGGAGCTGAATTTCACGTCTTTGGAAAGACCGCTGGTGGAGTTGGCCTGCGAATCTTCATCGATGAGAAGCGTTTTCATCCCCCGGTCTGCCAGATACGCAGAAAGATTGACGGCCGTAGTCGTCTTTCCGACTCCGCCTTTCTGGTTGATGATGCTGATGATTTTGCCCATGGCCTTCGTCCTTTCTATAGAGAATCATTTATATTATAGCATAGAGACGGATTGATTGTATAAATAAAAGTGTGAACAGCTTTTGAATCGGGAGTGTCGGGAAGTTCGGGGCTGTCGGGGATATCGGGAAGGTGCGGCGCAGCTTAATAAGCGCCGCAAATATGAATTTGAACCCGGGATGGTCATGAAAGTTGAAATTGTTTCACGTGAAACATCAGGTCAGGATTGCGTATTATACTACCGGTTTCTTGAGCTGATTTCATGTCCTCCAAAACCTTTACGCTTGTTTTCTGATAAACAAGCCAAAACCGCAGGCCTGATTGATCATTTCTGTCATGGACCTGTGGCAGGCACAATAAAAAGATTGCGGCGCCCTTGAATTTGCGCCGCACCTTCCCGAGTCTCCCGAGATTCCCGAAATGAATCCCGATAACCCCGATTCAAAAGTCAGTGAAAATTAAAAATTGAAATAAAAAAGCGCCTTCATTTCAAAGGCGCCACCTTCACGGATTACGGACCACGGATTACGAACCACGATCAGCTTATCTGACTCAAACCATACTCCGAAATCATAGACCTGACCCTGCTTCTTCCCCGCTGCAGAGGATTTCATCTTCGCAGACGCAGTGGGGTTTATTTCTGAAAATCTGTCCCATAATGGTATAGAGCTGCCGGAGGGCTTCGGGATTGAGGGAATAATAAATATTCTTTCCGTTGCGGCGGTCCAGGATAAGCCCCGATTCCACGAGGACTTTCATATCATGGGAAAGGGTGGGCTGGGTCACACAGAAGGCCTGCTGCAGCTTTCCGGCGCACTGTTCCTGGCAGGACAGCATGTCCACGATTTTGAGCCTCTTCGGATCGGAAATGGCTTTCAGGATTTTAGCGGTATCAATGTAAATTTTTTCCATAATTCCTTACAACTCCTACATAGAATTATTTCTATCATTGTTTTAAAGAGTATCAGATGAGGGGGATTTTGTCAAATGGGAAATAGACTTTAGTAAGTGTCAAGTTTTCCTCGGTAATTCATTTGACTGTAGATAATTACTATCTCCGTGGCTTCGGTTTTATCAGTATTTCTGTATAGCTCTGGCCAGTCTCCCCATTGGTGAAGAAGAAGCTCCATAAACGCCTATACGCCCCTCCAGGCATCCCGGCCTATAGTTTCTCATTTTACGCTTCTGCGCCTCACTCCGGACATTCTGGGCGATTTTACGCTCTGCCTGCACCGCAGCCTTGTGCATGGCTCTATCCATCTTTTTGTAGCTTTTCCCATTAGCATGGTACAGGAGAGCTGCTGTAAGTGTTTTATTCTTCCGGGCGGTTAATACCCAAACCATACACTCCATTCCCTCGCTGGACCAGCTCCGTCCCTGCCGCTTCATGCGATAGCTGTAGAACCGATGGTTTGTTTCTGCAGTTCCCAAGTGAATCTCTGTATGGATGCCGCGCTGACTCAGGCTGGGGATATAGGGGGCATTTCTCTCCAGATAGCTCTGCAGCTTGTCTACCTCCTCCAAATCCTCCTCTGTCCGGGCACAGCTCCGGGCAGTGTCCATCCATACGGGAATCTGTTTCATAATATTGTCGGTCCGGTGAAGTTCTCGGATAATACGGTCTATCAGTTTCCTGTTGCAGAAGCTGAGCCGGGTCCGGATCTTTTCATGCACATGATAGCAGTCGCGGAAGTGCTGGTGATCCAGGCAGCCTTCTACCATTCGCTCAAAGTCCTGAAACTGGTATCCGGACCCTCCATCCCCATTCGACAGCACTGTGGTCTTAGACAGGTCATAGTGCCCAAGCAGATAGCTTCTTACCATTGCAAAAAGTTCTTTTCTGCTGGTAGATGCAAAGCAGCGAAGTCCTACCAGTTCCGTCCTGTTGCCATTTTTCCTGACTCCCTCATATACCTGGATGCGGTGCACTTCCGAAACGCCGCCTTTCTCCTTGTTCTTGAGTACAATTCCATCTCCTTCAATCGCTATAATTTCCGGCTGTGTCGGCTTTTCAACCTTTTCCTCTTCTGCCAATGCTTTTTCATAAG
>DKQZ01000061.1 GCA_002471975.1 Dialister sp. UBA7295
AGGTGGCGCCCTTTCGGGCGCAAGTTTTTATATATGGGCCTTCGGTCCTCACCTGGGGTGAATGGGGTAGTGCGGGAGGAATTGGGAATTGGGGATTGGGGATTAGGGAAGGTGGCGCCCTTTCGGGCGCAAGTTTATATATGGCCTTCGGCCCTCACCTGGCATGAATAGGGATTAGTTTCAATTTGTAAAGATTATCCAACATACCGCCGGGTACCGTTAGTACACCCCTTCACCCTCGCTGCGCTCGGGAGCTTCCCCTCAAGGGGGCTGAGTGAGATTGCGGTGATGACGGTGTGAGGGTATTGGAAAAACGGATTTCGGACTTGGGATTTCGGAATGCGGGAAGGTGGCGCCCTTCGGGCGCAAGTTTTTATATATGGGCCTTCGGCCCCCAACTGGCATGAATAGGGATTAGTTTCAATTCGTAAAGATTGTCCAACATATTGCCGGGGACCGTTAGTACACCCCTTCACCCTCGCTGCGCTCGGGAGCTTCCCCTCAAGGGGGCTGGTGGAATTGTGACGCTGAAGGTTTGCGGCATTAGCCATTAGCCATTACCCATTACCCATTACCCATTACCCTCCATGTACAGCTTCTCGGGCGAAATGGTCCCAAAGTGATTTTTCCTGTTAATTTTCCTTATATAAATTGCGGCGCTTTTTACTGATGCGCCGCACCGACCCCAATTCCTAATCCCTAATTCCTAATCCCTAATTCCTAATCCCTAATCCCTCTACCTGTTTTCAAGGACAATAAAAGGGACGGGTAAAATCTTTGCGATTTTACTCATCCCGTTTATTTCCAGAATTTTCCATCATGACTGCGGGCGGGAGGTCTGCATTTATTTCTTATCTATATCAGAGAGGGGAATGTCACGAAGGATGAGAGAGATGTCCATAACGTTGGAGTAGCCATACATGATGCCGTCTCCCCCGAGGGCGGACTGCATGACTTCGATGCAGGGGATACGTTTTCCGTCTTTGGAAATCAGATGGTAGAAGCAGCTCCCGATGTCTGGTTTCACAGATAAACGGCGGCCCAGTTCGGCGAAGGAGCCCCAGTCTTCCTTTGCCATGATCCGGGTGTAATCGCTTCCCACGAGTTCATGGAATTCTTTTTCTTCATAGCCCAGCATCCGGATCAGGCCCGGGCTGCACCATTCCAGATGGCTTGGTTTGCTGAGGTAGGATCGATGCATGCCGCCGGGGAGGTTTTTGAGGAATTCTGCCAGTTCGTCCTGATTGTAATCATTCTGCGAGTGTTCTTCCTGTTTCTGGATGGAGCCGGCATTGGACTCACGGAACATGCGGAGCAGTTCTTTATTGTCCCAGAGGAGGACGTAGAAAAGATCTCCATAGTAGGGATCATGGATTTTCCGGCCGATGTCCATGATTTCTTTTTCTTTGCCATCCCTGGTGAGGACCCGGTAAAGGATGAAGTCATATCCTTCGTTATCGGGATGACCCTGCTGCAGGTAGATGGCTTTTTCCGTGGCTTCCATGTCGTCCGGATGGATGAGGGTCTTGAAGGACCCTTTGGTGAGTTTCATGAATTCCTGCATGTCATCGCATTCGAAAAGTTTGAGGCAGTTGTCATTGGCGTAGAGAATTTCCTCGGTTTCATCATAGCGGTAAATGAGGATGGATGCCGGTTCTCCTGCGGCGAGGTCTGTGAAGGAGAGGCCTACGCCCACCCGGGATTCTTTGTTCATGAGTTCATTATAGAGGGCAATATTGTGATGGGGGTCCAGTTTCGCATGGTAGAGGGCGATATCCGCCTTGTCATAGAGGTCCTGTACATTTCTTCCCATGTCGGGGTAGATGGCAATGCCTCCGGAGATGGTGTAGGTGTAAAGGATCCCTCCGACCCGGAATTCATGATCCCGGTTGAAGAATTCTTCCAGTTTTTTAATGGTGCCGGGAGCGGGATTTTTGAAGAAGAACTGGAATTCGTCTCCCCCGTTCCTTGAGACCGCTCCCTCTTTCCCTGCCAGTTTCACTGCTTCCCTGGCGAATTCTTTCAGGAGGATGTCACCCACCGTATGGCCATAGCGATCATTGAAGGACTTGAATTTATTGATATCTCCATGGATGATGTAGGCCTGCTCGATGGACTTGTCATGGGCCAGCTCTCCAAGAAGCCGGTTGAAGCCCCGTTGGTTGGGAATCCCGGTGAGGGGATCTTTCAGGATTTCCTGCGCCAGGGACCGGCATTCTTCTTCAATGCTGGTGATGTCCAGGGACTGACCGGTTAGGCCGGTAATCCGGCCTTCGTGATAAATGGGGGCAATGCTGATCATGATCTGATGGAGTTTTCCGCCGGGCAGGGGGATCGTCATGATGTCATGGATGGAAATACCCGTATCCAGTACTTTCTGTTCGATTTCTGCCACTTCGGCCGTAATCGGGCTGTCCATGATCTCTTCAAACCGTTTCCCCAGGAGATCGGGTATGCTCTTCTGGAACAGTTCCAGGAAGGCACGGTTGGCGCCCAGGTATTTCCTGTCCCTGTCTTTCCAGTAGAGATGAAGAGTTTCGGAATCCATGAGGGCATTCCAGATATTGTCCCTGGAGACAGGACCGATTCCATGATCCCTGCTGTCCATGGCAGGAAGGGAATATTCCGGATTGACCAGGGCGGCAAAGTAAGCTTTCCTTCCCGCATCCCTGGCAATCTTGCGGCACTTCAGGATCCGCGTGAAGCCGGAGGCCGTGAA
Organism: Dialister sp. UBA7295; assembly: GCA_002471975.1. GTDB lineage: Bacteria > Bacillota > Negativicutes > Veillonellales > Dialisteraceae > Dialister. The sequence continues at coordinate 2,720 of DKQZ01000061.1, forward strand.
AACGGCGTAAGCGTATTCGCCGATGTCCTGAATACGGGAAAGACATTCCCGGATACGCAGGAAATTGGCATTTTCAAGATCCGGCCAGTCGCCGGAAGCGTCATGCATCCAGTCCAGGTCCGTCCGGGTTAGGAAGGCATGGTTCATGTAAATGGGGGTGATTTTTTCTCCCTCCGTCACGAGGATGGCCGTGGGGACTGCGCTTCCCGTATCTATCCCGTTCTCCCGGTCTTCGGAGTATAAAGGATAAAGGACGTTGGTCCTGCCGATCTGTTCATAGAATGCGCGGTCTTCCCCGGTTTCCTGGTGATATCCCTTTTCCTTCATCACCCGGAGACATTCCTCATGGGGCAGGGGTTTTGTGAAATAAAAGCCCTGGGCCAGGACGCAGCCGATATTGCGTAGGAAATCGTACTGTTTCCTTGTTTCCACGCCTTCCGAAAGGACGAGCATGCCCGTCCGCTTGGCGAGATCCACAATATCCGTCAGGATGGCCGGCGTTTTATCATTCTGGTTCCGGAGGAACTGCATATCGATCTTCAGTACGTCGAAATCAAAGGTCTGCACCGCATTCAGGGAGCTGTAGCCGGAACCGAAATCATCGAGCCATACTTTCCGCCCTTCCCGATGGAACCTTCGGATATGGTTCTGGATGATTTCTTCATTATTGATGAGGGCGGATTCGGTGATTTCAATCTGCAGCAGATGGGGATCAAGGCCATAACTTTCCATGAAACTGTTGATTTTCTCATGGAGATCGGGGAGCTCCAGATCATGGCGGGAGAGATTGACCGACACCGGGGAGAGGACTCTTCCCGCGTCCCGGTCGGCAGCCAGCTGCCGGCATACTTTCTCAATCACATAGAGATCCAGCTTGTAGAGGAGCCGGCTTTCCTCCAAAGGGCCGATAAAAACCGGGGGAGACAGCAGGCCCCGGACGGGATCGTCCCAGCGGGCCAGGGCTTCGAAGGAACTGATAGCCCCGTCCAGCAGGCTGATGATGGGATGATAGTAAACTTTGATCCATCCCTTCTCGATGGCTTCATCGATATGGCCGGTCACATAGGACTCCATGATGAGCCGCTTTCCCATTTCCTCATCATACCGGCGGAAATAGGAGTAACGGTTTTCAGAAATGCTGTCGCCTGCCATTTTGGCCCGCCCGGCGGCAAGGCTCGCACTGATTTCTTTTCCCGTGAGGCAGTAAATGCCTGCTTTCACGTCGCAATGAATCTCGGATTCCTTTTCCATGTAGTCATGGATTCTCCGGACAATGCCTTCTGCCGCCTCGTCGGGGACGCAGAGATAGAACTGATCCGAAAGGGCTCTTGCCACGGCATTCGTATCGGCGAAGAAAGAGATGGTCTGGCCCATTTCCTTCAGAAGCCGGTCTCCCGCGGCATGGCCCATGGTACCGTTGATGATTTTGAAATGGCGTATATCCATGAAGACCACCGCCATCTTCCGGGCTTTCGGGTTTTCCCGGATTTCACGGATCAGGGGAGTGACGTAATTCCAGAATGCATTGATGGAGAGGACCCCGGTCAGCTTGTCATGGGTGGATGAATTCAGGATATCATCGGAGATCTCCTTGTGACGGAGCATGATGGCAAGGAAACCGGTTTCCATCTCGAAGAGCTGATTCCCCGGAGCCCCATAAGACCGGTCCGGATTGACGAAAGTCACGAAGCCGGTGAGCTCCTTTCCCCTGACGATCGGAGAGAGGATGATGGACGAAAGGGACTGCTTTTCCTCCACGAAGAAGGGGTAAAAGGGACGGAGTTCCTCCTTCCCCTCAAGGACCACCGGCTTTCCTTCAAGGAAATCATCCATCCGGCCCCGCAGCAGCTCATCGACTGAGAGAACCCGGACTTTCTCGCTGACCGGCTTTCCATCGGCCCGCCAGCAGTAGGAAGAGCGGTAATTTCCAATCCCTTCCAGTTTGTAGATATGGATGGAAAGGCAGCGCAGCATGGTGCCTATTTCCGAAATAAATTTCCTGATCGATGCGTCCGGATTCTTTTCGTCCATGGCATCCTTCATGCACTGGTTGATGATTTTCATTCGTTCCATCATAACGCTATCGGAAGGCATGGCTTTCATCTCCCCTCTCCAGGCGGAAACGTACTTACTGTAAATAACAGACTGTTCTCTCTCAATTATACATCAGGAAGCCTCATAGGGGGACATTTGAAATCGAATAAATTGAAATATGACAAATCAGATGCAATCCGGAAGGGGCGATTTCTATTTCCCCAAAATTTGAAATAAAAAAGATGTGTAAAATCAATTTTACACATCCCATTTTGGTTGGATCTTAAAGCATAAGGAGCATGGCCGCAATGATTCCTGCCGTCCCCAGGGCACAGCCGTGAAGGAGAAGGCCGTTTCCGGAAATTTCCGGCATGGCGGGCGTCATGTGCTTCGCGCTCCTGTAGATGGTCTGCGGAGTGAAACGGGAAAGCTTTGCGGTGAGGGAAGAAAGGAATGCCCTTGTCTCTTCGATGAAATAAGAAATCACGTCAGAGGCTTCCTTCACACCCACCAGGGAGCAGATATGGGAGAGGGCTTTATGAACGAAGGACTCGCGGCCTTCCTTTGCGGTGAGGTCAGAGCCTTCAGAAAGCATTTCAAATTCACGGAACCGGTTCTCGATGTAATCAGCCGTGAGGAGAGATACGTCCTTCCCGAAAAGAAGGAAAGACCCATTCATTTCCCGCTTCATGGCGATGGCCTTGAGCTGCATGGGAAGGTCTTCCAGACCCTTCCGGAGCCCGTCAGCCAGGGCGGAAAGAGAACCGCAGCCTGCCTTGAAGTGGCGGATTACCTTTTCCGATACATAGAGGCGGAGGAGAATGTATTCCCAGAAAAAATCCTCTTCCGCTTCCGCGGAAACGGCATACATTGAAAAATGATGGCTCATGGACGTACGAAGATCCATACCTTCAAAGGGCGCAAGGAAAGAAGAGAGAGAATTCTCAATCAGGCATGCCCCTTCGTACCTCAGGTATTCTTCGTTGTTCATAGTCATCACCTGCTTTCTCGGAATAACAATTATTCCCTGCAATTTCATTATACATAATGAATAGGAATGACTACTAATAAAAGTTGTTTATGATAACTTATAGGCTATCTTTTGCATCTTACCCGCCTTTTACTGCACCTTACCCGGGGTGAAATGCGGGTGAAATGCAGGCTAACGGGAAAAATGAAAGGAAACTGAAGGGGAATGGGCTTTTGTTTCGGGGATTGTCGGGGTTAGTTTCGGGGATGTCGGGGGTGTCGGGAAGGCGGCGCCCTGCGGGCGCAAGTTTTTGATTTGGCCTTCGGCCCTTAACCGGGGTGAATTTTTAACGAGGCAATGAAAGGGAAACTGAAGGTCGAGATGACTTTTGTTTCGGGGAGCGGGGTGCGGGAAGGTGGCGCCCTGCGGGCGCGGAATTTTTGATTTGGCCTTCGGCCCTCAACCGGGGTGGTTTTGACAGCGTGGGAGGAATTGGGGATTAGGAATTAGGGATTAGGGTAGGTGGCGCCCTTGCGGGCGCAGAGTTTTGAATGTCGGCCTTTGGCCCTCAACCGGGGTGAATAGGGATTAGTTTCAATTCGTAAAGATTGTCCAACATATTGATGAGTACCGGTAGTACACCCCTTCACCCTCGCTGCGCTCGGGAGCTTCCCCTCAAGGGGACGCTTGTTAGGTTGCGCGCTCTGTGGTTAGCCTAATTAACCTCAATGTACAGCTTCCCGGACGGAATGACATCACAGTTATTCATGATTATCTCATACAAAATGCGGCGCCTTTTACTGATGCGCCGCACCTTCCTGACAGTCCCGGGATTCCCGATAACCCCGAGATTCTCGATTCAAAGGTTTTTATTCTTTTGGTTATCCTTTTCAAATCAGGACAATTTAGAGTGATTATCCAACATACTGCCGGGTACCGGTAGTACACCCGCAACACCTGCTTCGGCGCGCCAACCTCCCCTGGTCAGGGGAGGTCCCGGAGCGTAGCGGAGGGGAAAGGGTCGTACGATCGTAAGCATCGAGAATGAGCTGAAAGGAAATCATGAACCTCCTCAAGGGGGCTGGGGGACTGTGCCTCGGATGAGTAGGTTCATCAGGATAAAATGGCTTTTGTTTCGGGGATTGTCGGGGTTAGTTTCGGGGATATCGGGGGTGTCGGGAAGGTGGCGCCCT
>DKQZ01000023.1 GCA_002471975.1 Dialister sp. UBA7295
CCCGCACCCCGCACCCCGAAATCTCGCTAAAGTCTCTATCGGGGCGTGCCGAGGTTTGCCAAGACCCGAAAACTGTATCTGACTCAAAGCATCTGATCGGACAAAAGGCTCTTAAATCATGACGTTACGCATGAACCATTCAGAGTCAATTGCGATAAATACGATCGTACGCCCCCTCACCCTGTCGGGAGCTCCCCGATGATGCATATTCCTTTTACCTCATTTTCGACTTGTACGATAGTACAGCCCCTCCGTCAGCTTCGCTGACACCTCCCCGAACTTCGGGGAGGCTATGCGGGGAGCACGACACTATCGATATCAGACTATACGTGCCTCATACAGTATTTCCACCCGCCTGTGCAAATTCCCCATATATAATCATTGGCTGCATCAGCAGCCAATCCTTCCCGAACCCCGCACCCCGCGCCCCGAAATCTCGAAAATGTGCCAAAAGGGGCGTGCCGTTGTGAGGCTAACTCCCGAATACCGCATCTGACTCGGGTCATTGTATCTGACAGATGCCTGCGAAATCATGACGTTACGCATGAACCATTCAGAGTCAACTTCGATGGCTGCCATCGTACGACCCCTCAGTCCGCTCCGCGGCCAGCTCCCCAAACCTGGGGAGCCTTAACGTTTCGGCTTGCACGGGCTTTTCAACCCCGCCTGTGCAAAATCCCCATATAAAAATGTGCCCCATCAGGGGCACACCTTCCCGACAGCCCCGAACCCCGCACCCCGAAATCTCGAAAATGTGCCCAAAGATTCGTGTCGTGGTGAGGCTAAGACCCGAATACCGCATCTGACTCAAATCCAGGTATATACCAGAAGACTCAGTAACCCCGTATCTGTCCCTCCCGGCTCATATCGAAAATGGGTCCGTAAGCCGCATTTGCCAGGCCTTTCACGGCCCAGACGCAGTTCTGGGTGGCAGAGTAAATATAGCGGTCTTCCACGGGAATGACGTGTTTCGCTGCCCGCATGTTTGCAATAGCCGGATTGGCCAGGAAATCGTCCCGGTATTTTGATGCCCCCGTGGTATCGGAAGTCCGGTCTGTGGAGACGAAGAGCATATCCGGATCCGTTTTGATGACAAGTTCTGTAGACGTGGCCTGTCCATTCACCCCGCCGGCCAGGGCGATGGCATTATCGATTCTGGCGCGGTTCAAGAGTTCATTGAACATGGACCCCGGGCCTCCGTAGCGGGTCATCTGGGAGACGAGGTAGACCACCGGTTTTTTCTCTTTTATTTCAGAAAGCCTTCTATCTATTTCCGAAAGGTGGGCATCCATTTTCTTTATGACGTTTTCGCCCCGCTCTTTTTCATCCACTGCGGAAGCTATGATACGCACATCGTCTTTCACCTGCTGAATGGAGCGGGGTCCGTCGATGACCACCACGGGAATGCCGAGATTCCTGTACATATCGAGTTCATTGGGTTTCGTATAGGTGGAAGCGACGATGAGATCCGGTTTCGCTTTCGTCACGATTTCCATGGAAAGGCCTACGAGGGGTACCGTCAGGGGGATGTCTTTCGTTTCTTTGGAAATATAGGAAATCGCCGGGTCCCGGTCTGCTTCCGTAGCTGCCAGGAGTTTATCTTTCGTCACCACCGATAAAAGCATGGTATCGATGGATGCTGAATTTCCCAGAATCCGCTCCGGCTTCTTCGGGATTTTCACTTCCTGCCCTGTGGCATCTTTCACCACATACCCTTTCCCGGTCGAAGGGGCCATGGATTTCATGCCGCAGCCGGAAAGGGCGGCCGCAAAAAGAAGTGCCAGATAAAATCCGGTCATTTTCATTGTTTCACCCCCCCTGGAAATCTAATCTTTCTTTCATTATATTTCACAAAGCCCCCTGCTTCCACCATTCACAGAGAAAATATTTCCAAAAGCTTCCATCATATCTGCAAAAAAGTGGACAAGTCCCGCTTTTTGCAGATATAATGGAAATAACAGGAGGTCATCATCATGGAAATCGAACGGCCATACTACATGAACCAGCTTTTGCGCAGACAGAATAATGGAAGAATAAAAATCATCACCGGTATCCGGCGCTGTGGTAAATCTTACCTTCTATTTCATCTATTTCGTAATTACCTGATTTCCCAGGGAGTTGAAAAAGACAGAATCATTGAACTGGCATTAGATGAACTCGCCAATGCCAGGCTCAGGAATCCTTTCGAGCTGGATGCCTGGATTCGGAAACAAATCCGTCCTTATTCCGGAAAGTACTACATTTTCATTGATGAAATCCAGTTTTCCACGGAAGAGAAAAATCCCTATGTCGGCGAGGGGACGGTCACTTTTGTGGATACTCTGCTGGGGCTCATGAAAATCCCTGGTGTGGATATTTACGTGACCGGCAGCAATTCCCGCATGCTTTCTACAGATATTCTGACCCAATTCCGGGATAGAGGCGATGAAATCCATCTGAACCCTCTCACATTTTCGGAATTTTATGAAGCCACCCCGGATAAGCTCCATGCCCTCAGGGATTATTCCAATTTTGGCGGAATGCCTTATCTTCTGTCCCTGACTACGCCGGAAGAAAAGAGTGATTATCTGAAATTTCTCTTCCGGGAAACTTATATCCGGGATGTGGTGGAGCGGAATCACTTGAAAAACGACGAAGAGGTCCTTGATATACTTCTGGACTTTATATCTTCTGCCATCGGTTCTTTTACCAATCCGGCAAAGCTGGAGAACCGGTTCCGTTCCGAGCAAAAGATTTCCGTTTCCCATACCACCATTGCCCAATACCTGAAATATTTCGAAGAATCCTACCTGATCAGAAGTGCCCGCCGTTTTGATGTAAAAGGTTCCCGCTATTTTTCCACTCCCCTGAAATACTATTTCACCGATATCGGCCTCCGGAATGCCCGCCTGAATTTCCGTCAGGTAGAGCAGACTCATATCATGGAAAACATGATTTTCAACGAGCTCACGGCTGCCGGATATAATGTGGATATCGGTGTAGTACCGGTCAGGCAGCGTGACCCTGACAATCCGGATATTCGCCGCAGCAGACAGCTGGAAATAGACTTTATCGTCAATCGCGGAACCGGCCGGTGCTATATCCAGTCTGCACTAAACATGGACAACCGGGAAAAGCAGGAACAGGAAACCGCTTCCCTTCGAAATGTAAATGATTCCTTCAGGAAAATCGTCATCCTCGGTAATGACATACTTCCCTGGCATGACGAAAACGGTATCTTCTATGTAGGATTTCAGGACTTCCTGTTGAAAGGCCTGTCCGGAATCTGAATCATATCTGCAAAAAAGTGGACAAATCCCGCTTTTTGCAGATAGAATCTTTTTTCCTTTCCGGGTAACTGAGCCATAAGAAAAAGAGCAGCCTCCCACTGCTCTTTTTCATTGCCCAAAATCCCCATCGCGACAAAAGCTCCAGATCGAACTGCCTCAAAAGCCCGAACCTCTATCCGCAGGCAATTCCCCCCTTCACGATTTCCGTTCCAGTCGAACTGCCTCCAAAATCCCAAGTCTCTATCCGAAGGCAATCCCCCGCAACACGATTTCCGTTCCAGTCGAACTGCCTCAAAAGCCCGAGTCTCTATCCGCAGGCAATTCCCCCTTCACGATATCCGCTCCGGTCGAACTGCCTCAAAAGCCCGAGCCTCTATCCGCAGGCAATTCCCCCTTCACGATATCCGCAGGCAAATGAATTAAGGCATAATGATAAACGTTCCTTCTTCCCCGGAAAGTCCTTTTCCCGCGCGGTAGAGTTCCAGATCTCTCCCTTTAAGTTCCCTGAGAGAACCGGTTTGGTCAATGAATGCGGGATTTTCCATGATTTCCACTTCTGAAAGAGCAAAGGATCCGTTCAGGGGATTCCGTTCGATATGGCCCACTTTGTCCACCATGCGCCTTGACTGGGCATGGGCAGCCCCTTTCGGCCAGTAGGTGTGCCAGGAGAGAAGGGTGAGGCCTCCCTCTTCAGGAATCACTTCGATGTTCTGATTTCCATCCGGGGAGACAGGGAGAAAGCCTGCTTCCTTTAAAGTTTCTCCGGAAACCGGAACCGAGATGCGGCCGTTTTCCTCACCGATGAGCCAGAATCCTTTCTTCCCGGTTTCATCAGACAGGGTGACCTGCCAGAATGTTTCGCCCTTTTCCGTCTCCAGCATCTGCACATGAAATGTCCCTGTGCTGCAGGAGGAAACGGGGCTGGTATAAAGGATATTTCCATCTTCTCCGGTGATCTGGAAGAAATGATTGTAGCCGGTGAAGGTGATTTTCTTCCCTTCTGCCGTTTCAAAAGATTTCCTGGACCATTCATCCTTTCCATTTTTCACGCGGAGAGAAAGGACGGACTCCACCCCTGCCCTGTGAAGACTGTTTCCATCGGAAAAGGGCAAAAAGCGCAGGACTTTTTCCGGATGGAGGGCCCATCCCTTCCTGTCCGCTTTCGACTGCTGCCAGTACCTTCCATTCCAGGTGAACCAGGCCTGCTGATCCGGGATGAACCCCATGGCCCCCTCGCGCCCTTTCGTGACGGCAAGGGTATTTCCCCTGAAATCGGAGAGGAGGATTTCCTTCGAGTCCTCCGGCCTTTCGATTCCCGCCGGAGAAAGGTCCTTTTCATCCATCACTTCGGTGAAGGTCCCTTTTTCTTCCTTCACTACCCGAAGCTTTGAATCGGTGCTGATGAGCCAGAAACGGACGTCGGGCCGGCTGGTATTCGCAATCCGGCAGGTATAGCTCTCCGGACGGGAAGAAGGTTCCGTGCGATACAGGATATTTCCTTTTTCATCCCGAATAGAAAAAGTGGAGTCGTCGGCTGCGGCCACGATGGGTCTTCCGTCAATCCCATACATCCGGACCGCCCGGTTCACCTTCCTGTCCAGCCTCGTCACGAGAGGGGTATGATTATTATAGAAATGGAAATATTCGCTCTTCTCCGTGAGCTTCATGGGCTCTCCGGCCCCGTCTCCCGAAGGATTTCCCGCAAACCCCGCTGAAATGGCCCCTGCCCCGATGAGGGCCGTGAGGCACAGCCCGTAAACCAGTTTCTTCATAAAATCCACCTTCCACTGCCGCTTATAATCTGATTGTATTGTAAGGAAATACTTTATAGAGTACCGTTACCGCGGAGTAAAAAATAGGTCAAGGGAGAAAAAATTCAGTAAAAGAGCGGTTAGAAAGACGGATTGCGGACCTGGGATTTCGGATTTCGGGAAGGATATGGCCGGCTTTCGCCAGCCAATTTTTTTAGTGCGCTCCGCGCACGGGCCTTCAGCTCGCAAGCATGATTCAAATTTTATACTTCCGGCGCTTTATAAATCTGTTGCGCCGCACCTACCCTAATCCCCAATCCCCAATTCCTAATCCCTCTTTCGATAAGTCATGGTACAATATATCTATCAAGTTATTGAATGAAAAATCCCAACGGAGGCTCCCCATGACGAATGAACAGATTTTTTCCCACGTAGATCACACCCTTCTCAAAGCCACGGCAAGGTGGAAAGACATCAAAAAGCTCTGCAAAGAGGCAGAAAAATATGGCATGGCCTCGGTCTGTGTGCCCTCTTCCTTTGTGGCCAGGATCCGGGATGAATTTCCTAATCTCGTCATCTGCACAGTGGTAGGATTTCCTCTGGGCAACTGCTCCACCGATGCGAAATGTGAAGAAGCTATCGCAGCTATTTCCGAAGGAGCCGATGAAATCGATATGGTCATTAATATCGGCGCCCTGAAAGACGGGGACCTGGATTATGTGACCGATGAAATCGCCACTTTGAAAGGCTGCATCGAAGACCATATCCTGAAAGTCATCGTGGAAACCTGTTACCTCACGGAAGAAGAAAAAATCGACGCCTGCCATTGTGTCACCAAAGCAGGAGCGGACTATATCAAGACGTCCACAGGATTTGGCAGCGCCGGGGCAAACCTTGCCGACGTGGAACTCTTCAAGAAACACATCGGACCGGACGTCAAAATCAAAGCCGCCGGAGGCATCCATACCCGGGAAGAAATGGAAGCCTACCTCAAAGCAGGAGTAAGCCGGATTGGCGCCAGCGGGGCGATTAAGGCCTTGCTGGGAGAAGAACTGTAAGATGAAAAGGGAGCTTTCGGATGAGAAGGCTCTCTTTTAGTTAGCAGTTCGCAGAATTTCGAAACAAAGGGAAAAACGGGTAATAGATAATGGTTAATAGTTAATGGAATCAGTTGGACAACTGGAAATCCATAAATGTGGGGCCGCTTGAGATTCGGGTTAACGGGACTCATTTCCGGCGTGGATAGGCCAACGGCCCCAAAAGTCCCGCCGCCCGTCTGGCGTAAATGCAACTATTAACTATTAACTGATAACTATTAACTTCTCCCGACAATGTCTGTCATTTTCTTGTGTTATACTGTGTATAGAATGACAGTTGACCCTTTCTGATTAAAGGAGGGATTTTATGAAATGGATTCTTCTCATCGAGGGCATCATCGCTCTCGGGATTGCATTGATTCTGGCAGCGGGAGGAACTTTTGACGGGATGATTTTCTTCCTTGTCCCGGCCCTTTCCTTCTTTGCCGCCTTTTACTGGCTGCGCCATCCGGGGACCCGGCTTTTCCGCCGCACGAAGTATGTGGGGACGGAGGAGCAGAAAAAGCTGGCGAAAGCAGCCATGGAGAAAGCCCTGAAGGACTGCGAATACCTGGACAAAGCTTCAAAGCGCATCGAAGATCCGGAGCTCAAAGCCCAGATCGCCCGGATGCAGCCCATCGCGCACCGGTATATTTCCTATCTGGAGGACCATCCGGACAAAATCACTTCCGCCTATACCTTCATCCAGAATTACCAGGCCCGGGCGGTGAAGATGGTGCGGCAGTTTGAAGAATGGGAAAAGACGAAGCTTTCCACCCCTGAAATTCAGGAGTCCAAAGCCAATATCCGCCGCACCCTTTCCAGTTTCGATGAGGCTTATGAAACAGAATTCACGAAGGCCCTGAATGACACCATTCTTTCCATGAATGCGGAAACGAAGGTGATGGACCAGGACCTGGAGTCCAAAGGCATCCACAATACAGGAAATCCCCAGGCCCCTGAAGACAGCGAAATCCCCCACCGGCGGCTGGAGGATATTTATGACCGCGAAGGGCAGCCGGTCTTTGGCGATGAAAACGGACAGGCCCTCATTTACGGCGTCCATTCGGGCATCCCTTTTCCCGAGGAATTCAGAAGTGAAACGATAAAGCGCAAACTGATTGCCGCCCTCCTTGCCATCGTGCTGGGGTCCTTCGGGGTTCACAATTTCTACCTGAAACGGCCTTTCAAAGGCTTTCTCCACCTCATTTTCTGCTGGACCATGATTTCCGGAATCATCGGAATCATCGAAGGCATCCGCTATCTATTCATGAGCGTTCCCGACTTTTACCGGGACTATTGTCGTTATAAATAAGAAAGGAAACAGTTATGCCTGAAATCAATCTGGACGATTTAATGAAAAAAGCCAATGCTTCCCCTGAAAGTGAACCTTCGGAATCGAAAGAACTGGCCCTCGTGAACAAAGCCCTTGCGCAGCTCACGCCGGAAGATGAAAAACAGATTGCCGCGATTCGTGACAATATCGACCTCACGGACACGAAACTTTCCCTCCAGTACGGCAATGCGGCCCAGAAAAACATCGCCGACTTCTCCAATTCCATCCTCTCCACAGTCCGCGGACGGGACAATAAGGAACTGGGAGAACTCCTGAACAGCCTCGCGGGCAAGGTGAAATCCATCGAGAAAAAAGACGACGGATTCCTGTCCGGCCTCCCCATCCTGGGCTCCCTCCTGGCAAAGAAAAATGAAATCGCCGACTCCTACAAAACCGTGGAATCCCAGGTGGATACCATTTCCGCAGGACTGGAGAACCAGAAAATGGAACTCATGAAAGACATCGTCATTTTCGATGAACTCTATGACAAGAATCTGGACTATTTCAAGAAGCTCCAGCTTTACATCGAAGCAGGCGAAGAGAAACTGATGGAAATGAGGGAGGAAACCCTCCCCCGCCTGCAGAAACAGGCGGAAGAAGCCAATAATCCCATGGCCGTCCAGGTGGTGAAAGATTTCGGAGAGTCCGTGAACCGTTTCGAAAAGCGGGTGCATGACCTGAAAATTTCCAAAGTCATCGCCATCCAGACGGCGCCGCAGATCCGTCTCATCCAGAGCAACGATAAAATGCTGGTAGACAGAATCCAGAATGCCATTTACAACACCATTCCCCTCTGGAAAAGCCGGATGGTCCTGGCCCTGGGCCTTGCCAGACAGAGGGAAGCCCTGGAAATGCAGCGGGCCGTCACCGAGGCCACCAATGACCTCATCCGCAAAAATGCGGAAATGCTGAAACAGAATACCATCGAAACGGTCACCGAAAACGAACGGGGCATGGTGGACATCGAAACTTTGAAGAAAGCCAATGAAGAACTGATCTCCACCGTCCAGGAAGCCATCCGCATCCAGCAGGAAGGACGCAAAAAGCGGCAGGCGGCGGAGCAGGAAATGATTCAGATCGAAAACCGCCTCCAGGACGCTTTATGGCAGGGGACGGGGAGAAATTCTTCCGAAAAACAATAATATAAAAGAAATACTCTTTTCCGACTGACTTTTGAATCGGGGCTGTCGGGGATAATCGGGAATCTCGGGACTGCCGGGGAGGTGGGCGCCTTTTAGAAATAAAGGGCGCCTTTTTTCTGCACTACACAATCATGCCACATAGGAAGAAGCAGGAAAGAATGTTGCAGGGCACCACCTTTCCAAGCTTGGAAAGGTGCCGGAGCGCAGCGGAGGCGGAAAGGTTGTTCAATCCCGCAAGGCACAATCAGGGCTGACCGACGAAACAATCCCGGGACAAATGACTTAATCCACGCGGGAAGGCTATTTCCACTCATCCCATTTTCGACTTGTATGATAGTACAACCCTTTTCCCTGCACTTCGCTTCCGCTGCCCTGACCAAAGGAGGGGAGAGACGTGAACATTTCAGCTTTTACGGGCTTTTCAACCCCGCGGGGGTACATTCCCCATAAAAAAATCGTCGGCGCATCTGCGCCGACACCTTAAGGGCAGCCCCGAGATTCCCGAAGCTATTCCCGACAATCCCGATTCAAAGTTTTAAGTTCAAATATACTGCCGCGTCCCTTATTTCCCCAGTTTCCCCTCATCGACGATGGTCACTTTTCTTCCCAACTTCCTGATGGCTCCCTCATCTTCCATTTTCCTCAGTTTTCTGGAGAGTGTCTCCGGCGTGGTGCCCAGGTATTCAGCCAAATCCTTCCATTTCATGGGGATGGTGATTTCTTTCTTTCCTCCGGCGTGGGCAAGGAGCCAGGTGGAGAGCCTTTCTTCCACGTCTTCCATGAGGAGGAATCGGGCCTGGTCTTCCAGATCTTTCATGCGGCGAGCACTCATTTCGAGAAGTTTCAGGGAAAGCTCCGGTTTCGCAAGGAGCAGGTTTCTGAAATCTTTTTGGGTGAGGAGGCAGACTTTTGTCTCTTCTCTGGCCTCTACATAGACGTTTTCGTTTCCTGCGCCGAAGAGGATGTTTTCTCCCACATAGTCTCCCAGGCCCGCGATGCGGAGAAGCTGCTGCCGTCCGTTTTGGGCCAGCTGGTATACGACCAGACTTCCGGAGGCGATGATGAGGAGGGAGGGACTTTCCATTTCGTAAAGGGTCTCCCCTTTCCCGAAAGTTTTCTCGTGAAGGAGCCCTTCTATTTCCAGAATGTCATCCTCTGAAAGTCCCCGGAAAAGGGGCACCGCTTCTGTGCAATGATGCATAGGTCCTCCTTTCGGGACCCGGCTGTAAAATAGGGCCGGGATTTTTACGGTTACCGGTATAAACTGTCCGGGTCCAGCAGGAAATCTAGAATGTTAATAAAAAGATAGCCTTTATCGTTATGCCAGGGTTCCATATCATCACCTGAGACCACGATTTTTTTGAAAGAGTCATTCAGTCTATCCAGAGAGGCCGTTTCCTGTGCCATTTTTTCCGCATCGGGCAGGGCAAAGGCGGACTGGATGTAGTACCGGCTGCTTCCCTGATTGCATACAAAGTCAATTTCCAGCGATTTTACGGTCTGCCGGCCATTTTCGGTTCCATATTTTTCCACAATGCCTACGTCCACATTGTAACCGCGGACCAGAAGTTCATTGTAGATGACATTTTCCATCAGATGATTGGGTTCATACTGCCGGAAATTGAGCCGTGCATTTCGAAGGCCCGTATCGGTGAAATAATATTTACAGGGTGTATGGATATAGCGTTTTCCTTTGACGTCATATCGTTTTGCCTTTTCAATCAGAAAAGCATCTTCCAGAAGGGAGAGGTAAGCAGCAATTGTCTTATCACTGACCGGACTCCCATGGGAGCGGAAGGTATTTGACAGTTTGGTGGGATTTGTCAATGAGCCTACAGAGGAGGCAAGGATATCCACCATATCGCCCAGCACCGTATTTCCACGCAGATGATTTCTATCTACCACATCTTTCAGATAGGTGCTTTTGAAGAGATTCGACAGAAACTGCGCTTTCTGGGCGTCCGTCTTCCGTGTCAGAATCTGAGGCAGGCCGCCGTAGGTGAGGTACTGTCGCCAGGCTTTTCTCTGGTCATTTCCAAAAGCAGGGAGAAATTCGGCAAAGGTCAGCGGATACACCCGGACTTCATCTCCCCGGCCGCGGAATTCTGTCAGTATATCGGAGGAAAGAAATTTGGAATTGCTGCCGGTCACATAGATATCCAGATTTTCCCTGCGGGAAAGGCCGTTCAGCACGCTTTCAAATCCTTCGCAAAACTGGACTTCATCCAGGAGGATATAGTACATTTCTTCATCGATGATGCGGCTTTTGATATAGGTGCTGAGAGCATGCCGTTCCCGCAGCTCCTCATAGTCATCATCATCCAGAGGTATCCGGAGGATATGGTCCTCCTTTACGCCTAAAGATTGAAGGTACCGGAAATAGATATGAAATAAAAGGTACGATTTCCCGGTCCGTCTCATACCGGTAATGATTTTGATAGAGCCGTTTTCTTTCCTGTCGATCAGTTCATTCAGATAATGATTTCTTGCGATTTCCATGGCTTTACTCCGAAAAAAGTCAGTTTACTAAGTTTTTTCGTAATAATTATAGCTGTAATTTCTGAATTAATCAAGGAATGCTTCCTGTTCTATTACGAAAAAAGTCAGTTCACTAATTTTTTTCGTAATAGAATCATTCTTCCGTGAGGAGCAGGGCGAATTTGAAGTCTTTTTCTGCTTTCACGCTGTGATGGTCGCCGGTTTTCATAGCGAAATTTTCTCCTGCTTTCAGGGTATAGGTTTTTCCTTCTCTCGTGATGCGTCCTTCTCCGTCAAGGCCGAAGAGGAGGGCGTCTCTGGGCGCTGCGTGTTCCGGAAGGGAGGTGCCTTTCGTAAGGGAAAGGACCGCAAAGTGAACCTTTTCCGTGTCGATGAGATTCCTGTTGATGATTCGTCCTTCGCTGTAAGGTACGAGATTTTTCAGTTCAAAAATGTCTTTTTCGTTGATGGTATTCATGGTAAAATCCTCCTTTTTAAATCCCATTTCCATATAGATGGCATCTTTTTCCGCCCGCACGGAAAGTTCTTCTTTTGGCACTGACAGGTAGAAATCCCCTGCTGTCAGATGGAAATCCTTCCCCTGATGAATGGTGAGCTTTCCTGCGAGA
Source organism: Dialister sp. UBA7295 (assembly GCA_002471975.1). Lineage (GTDB taxonomy): Bacteria > Bacillota > Negativicutes > Veillonellales > Dialisteraceae > Dialister. Next base: position 11,682 of record DKQZ01000023.1, read on the forward strand.
AGGTAGAAGAAATGCTCTGTCTCATAGGCCGTATCGCTGATGCCCGTGCCCTCTGCCAGGGAAAAGAGAAGACTGTAGGCCTCTTCATTTTCAAAAAGCTTCCGCGAAATGGTGCAGCCCGCAATGGGCGGATTCTCTGCGGTGAGAGAGAATATTTCCTTATTCATAACAATCAGTCCTTTCTTCTTCGTTCTGATTGTAGTATACCCGCTCCTGCAGGAAAAAGAATTGACAGATATCAAGAATTTGGAAAAAGATAACTTTGAAGGCGTCAATTTTCAAAAACGGAATGTAGTTATCAGTTCGCAGAATCCCATCCGGTCCGGGAAACGGGTAATAGCTAACGGGTAATAGCTGATGGGGCAGACAACTGGAAATCCATTCATGTCGAAAAACTGTACATTGGGGTTAATGGATAATAGGGTGGGAAGACAGGGAATCCATTCATGTGAAGAAACTGCACATTGGGGTTAATGGTGTATTCGATGGACACCCGGGAGCCCATCCATGTGGAAAGGCTGTACATAAGGGTTAATGGGTCGCCCTGCGCGGATGGACGGATGATGTAAAAGCCCCATCGCCCGCCTGTGCACAATGCAGCTGATCACTGACCTGTTAACTTTCTCATACATAGTGAATCAGGGAAATGACTGAAAATTCCAATATAAAAAAGGCCCGCTATCCAATTGGATGGCGGGCTTTTTTATGGATTGTTTCAGTTGATGGCGTAATCTCTTCTGATCAGCTGTCTCGCCTGCCGTTCTCTGCGGATTTTCTGCAGGCAGTTGTAGATTTCATCGATTCCTTTCGGGAATTCATCCGCTGTAAGGCCGGCGAGAGAGCAGAGGGCAAAGGCAAGGCAGGTGGCTGCTTCATTTTCGTCAAGCTTTGTATCCACCGAACCGCTCACGGTACCGTTTTTGCAGGAGAGGATCCGGACCACGATTTTTTCTTCAAATTCCCTATTCTTCTTCATTTTTTCTTCCAGGCTTTCTTCCATAGGCACCGTCCTTTTTTTAATTCACTGTATGGATGAGGAGCTGATTCATTTTAACGTGTACCACTCTGTATTATCCCCTTCCCTGTGGAAGCCGTACTTCACCGGTTCTTTCCGCGCCGCCGGTGCGGGGCCGTCCGAGTGAAGGTATAAATAAGTATGAATTTTTTCCAGTCGTTTCCGGTCTTTGGGAAGCAGCGGGCCGCGGGGCAGGGCCAGCGCTTTTCTGGCCGCCTCCCAGCTGTTCAGTTTCGGGTTGTTTTCGATGATTTCGTCCAGTTTTCTGATAATCTCGTCCATATATTTCCTTTCAGATAATCCATCCTTACGCCGCCAGGACATACCTGCGCACATACCGCGTAACCCGGGGAATCCGTTCGATGGTTTTATTCAACCGCGGATTGCGTTTCCAGTCATGGAAGGCCAGGAGTTCTGCTTCATATCGCCCATTCTCAAAGAATTTCCAGACCCCCTTTGAAAATTTCTGGGAAAAGAGAAAATAAAGTCCTTCTTTTTCCTGAAGGTAGAAATAAAGAACGTCATGGCCTTTCGAAACGACGATTTTGCTCATAGGCAGCTCCCTTCATCCATATTCAATTTTCAGTACGTATAATTTTCCGTTCTTTGTGAAGAATCGGCCTGATTCCCAGCCTTTCTTCCAGACTATGCAGTTTCTCCCATACTTTGGGCTCCGGTTCCCGCAGCAGGGCGGCGCGGATGATTTTAAGTTCCCTTGCATCCATCACCACTTTCCGGGCTTCTTCTTTTTTCTTATCCAGTTCCCGTTCCAGAGACGCTCTCCTTTCCGGTTCGTTTTCCTTCACTTTTTCGATTTTTTCTTCGGTTTCGTCCAGTCCTTTCAGCAGCTGATCCAGTTTTTCCACCAGGGATTCTCCGTAAACCCGGTGCATGCCTGTCTTCGTCACCAGCCAGGTGGCGCCGGACTGCCGGCATTCCCAGGAATTGAAGCGGGATTTGATTTTCTTGTCTCCTTTCTTCTGCCCCGCAAAAGCGGAAATAAGGGTCGTTGGCGCGATACCCCACATTTCTGAGGCTTCCCTGGCCGTGAGCACGTTTTCCAGATTCAAGGCCTGGCCCTCTTCCTTATGATTTCCATCGGAAATATTCGTCACATACTGGAGAGCGAAGCGGAAACGATGCAGGCCATCATCCTGATCCAGGGCAAACCGGCTGATAAATTTGCTGAGGTCCATCGTTCCTTCGTCCAGTACGATCTGATTGTCCTTATATTCTTTCGGTTCCAGGCACTCCTCTGTATCGATTCCGGCCGATTCCGGAAGGCTTTCGTAAAATTCCCGTTCCAAGGTGCCCGGTTCCGCCTCTTCCATCGCCGCTTCATAGTAAGGATCCGTGAAAATGCCGGGGTCCATATCATGGATCGTTCTGCCGCCGGACGTGAACCGGAAGGTCACCTGCGGTTCCCCATCCATGGCCAGCAGCTTATCAGCCGCTCTTTCCTGTTCAGTTTTTGTCAGAATCAGCTGCACCAGACCGAGAACCTCGGTATGCAGAAGGGGTCTCCTGCTTCTTGCGGTCTGCGCGCTCATCCGCATTTCGCCTGTATTTTCATCGATCCAGGTGCGAATCATTGTCTCTGAAAATTTAAATTCCATTCTTATCTCCACCCTTCCATGAACAACTACTCCATTCAGTTACGTTATATTTTCTATTTCCTCCTTTCTACAACACCCATTTTACTCTTGTTTTCCATTTTTGTCAATGCTTTATTTCGTAAAATTTTCATATTATTTTTGCGTTTTTAAAATACTTTCATAAAATTATCCGTACTATGAAAATTCCCCGCTCTCCCCGGATGCTGCCCGGATTTTCCCTGTCCCTATTTCCGGAATAAAAAAAGGTGCGCATCTCACCGGATGCTCACCTTTTTCATTTGCCATTCAATTGTCACTTCTGAGCGGAATCCGCTTCTGCTGCCATCATTTCAGAAGGTCCATTTTTTGCCATCGGTACGTACCGTCTCGGCAGGGGCACATAGGTAAAATCCTCCGGCGAGAGGCGGAAAGCGGTTTCCGACTGATTACCCCGAATAGAATAACGGCCATTTGACTGCCGCCGGGTGAAGGAAATGGTATTTTTCCTGAATTCAATGGACGTGGTAAAGCCATCTCCATTTCCTTCATAGGTATACCGCCCGGTCCTGCGGGCGAGGAAACTGGTATCTCCGAAAGGTTTTCCCGGTCCACGGCGGAAAGACATGCGCACGATGATATCTCCTCCTGAAGCCGGAGCCACACGGATCAGGGTATAGGTACCTTTCGGATAGGACTTGGCGAAATCCTTATTTCCATAGAGACCGCTCACCAGCTCCGCTTCCATTTCATTTCGACCGTTTAAAATATAAGGCCGGATCCAGGGAGCCGGAGGCATCATGGCCTTTACCTCTTCTGCACCCAGGGCAGAAAGAGGAAATACGCAGGAAAGAGCCAAAATGGCAGTCAGGATTTTTCGTTTCATCGGAATCACTCCTTTCGAGTTATCAGTGATCAGTTCGCAGTTAGCAGCGGCCCGGCTTCAGGATGGAAAACCTGTCGCGCAGGATAGTTTTAAACAGGTAATGGGCAAGCAGGTGGGCAGCCGAAAATCCATCAATGTGGAGAAACCGGACATTGTGGTTAATAGTTAATCAAGTGGGCAGCCGGGAATCCATCAATGTAGGAAAACTGGACATTAGGGTTAATAGTTAATCAGGTGGGCAGCCGGGAATCCATCAATGTAGGAAAACCGGACATTAGGGTTAATAGTTAATCAGGTGGGCAGCCGGGAATCCATCAATGTAGGAAAACCGGACATTGGGGTTAATGGTTAATAGGTCCCATTCCCAGCCCGGATGGGCTGCGTGACACAAAAGTCCCATCGCCCGCCCAGGCACAATGCAGCTGATCGCTAAGAACTGTTAACCGATCCCTTTCGTCAGTCAGCCGCACAGGTGCCGGCTGCGATAATCACCTGCCCGCTTCGCTCGCCGCCCCCTAGCCAGGAGGCAGGTGATTTTCAGCACACACGGGCTTTTTTACATTCGCCTGTGCACATTCCCCATATAAAATTCGTGCCGCATCATCGGCGCACCTTCCCGAAATCCCAAATCCGAAGTCCGAATTCCGTTTTTCCCCGCCTGGGTACATTCCCATATATATTCTGCGGCCATCAGGCCGCTACCTCCCCGACCACCCCGATACCCCGACAATCCCGATTCAAAAGCTGCTCCCGGGAAAGCTAACTGCTAACTGCTGACAGCTAACGGCTATTCGAACTCCACCCGTCCCGTCACTTTCATGGCACTCCGTATATTCGTGATGCCCTGTTTTTCGAGCCAGGACCTGGGGTATTTCTCCGGTTCAAAAATCCGGAGGAGGCGGATTTTCATTTCTTTTGTTACTTTCTGTTTTCCATGGCCTTCCAGATCGCAGGGGATATCGGTTTCGGTGACGAGACATTTGTAGCAGATGGCGGCCACCGGTTTTGTAATGTAGATGTAGACGAGATCGCCTTTTTTCACATGGGTCCGCTGGTTCCAGAGGATTTCCGGTTCTTTCCGGAAGGCAGCGCCTACGTCGAAATAGTAGTAATTGGCCGGAATGATCCAGGTTTCCGGTCCTTCCTTTTCAGGGACGGCCTTGGGCGACCTCCCCTTTCGCCCGCTGACGAGACGGTAGCTTTCAGAGACGAGGGTATGGAGGGTTTCATCAGATACCGTATCGTCCAGAAGGATACTCACCCAGTATTTCTTATTCATGTGGTACGTAGGAAACAGGCCGTCCATTTCAAGCGCCTTTTTCATCGTTTCGGGGCTGAGCTTACTATTGATGATATCTGTCTTTCCTTCCCCTTCCGTCACCTTTTTCCGCGGAAGGTACATGACGATGCCGAACCATTTGTCACTTTCCGGATGGCGGAAGACGCCGTATTCCTCCAGACTTTTCCAGGGAAATTCCACTTTCACCCCATAGGTCTTCTGGATCCACACAGCCAGACGATTCGCCTGGGGCTCGGTGAAAACGTCTTCTTCGAAGCATTGTTCCCGGATTTCCTCCAGAAGTTCACAGTACTTCTCTCTCACTTCGGACACAAAGGCCCCATCCATGGTTTCGATGCGGATATTTCCATATTCTTCCCCCGAAAAGGTCTCGAAAACTTTTCCCTCGATTTCTCCCTCTTCGGAAATATGGAGCTCCGCGCAGAAATCGCCCTCCATAAACTCCCGCCGGAGGAAATAGCCGCCCTCTTCCCTCACAAATCCGAAAGAAAGAAGCTTTTCAAAATCCGGGTGATGACGGTGGAAGATTTTACTTTCGATATCAAGCATGGAAATCACTCATTTCAGGACTACATGTTGTATATGATTTATTTTTAGGAACACCTCTATTCCGCAAAATTGAAAAATTTTCATTTTTGCGGAATAGATTTTTTAGTTTTTAGTGCTTAGTTTTTAGTGCTTAGTGATTGGAATACATTTGCAGGCCCGGGCTGTCTGCCGGAATAGAGCGCTGCGCTTTCTCCGTTTACCGCGCGGGGCCGGGAATACAGATAGTCTCTCGTTTGGAAATACAGGTCCCAGTGCGGCCGGGAATACAGGTACAGGCCGCAAGTGCAGAGTCATCGCCTGTGTAAAATCAACTTCAGCACAAGTGCGGGCCAAAGGCCGTGCGCGAAGCGCACTATATCAATTGGTTCACGAAGTGAACCATATCCTTCCCGACTCCCGATAGTCCCGATTCTCCCGACAACCCCGATTCAAAAGTGGTTCGGTCTTAAAGTTCCCCCTGGAAAACGGTCATTATTTCTCATTCTCATGCTCCTTCTTCCACTTCTTGATCCTTGCCAGCCGTTCTTTCAGTGTTCCTTCGAGGCCCATCCCCGCGGGCTGATAGTATTCCCTCCCCAGGAGGGAATCGGGGAGGCACTGCATAGAGGTCAGTTTTTCTTCCGTATCGTGGGCATATTGATAGCCTTTCCCGTAGCCCAGGTCTTTCATGAGCTTTGTGACGCCGTTTCGTATATTCATGGGTACCGGTTCGGCCAGGTGTTTGACGGCATCCCGTTTGGCGCTTTCATAGGCCACATAGGCAGCATTGGATTTGGGGGCAAGGCTCATATAAATAACGGCTTCCGAAAGATTAGCGGAGCATTCCGGCATTCCGATGAAATGGCAGGCCTGATAGGCAGAAACAGCCACTTCCAAAGCTTGGGGATCGGCCAAACCTATATCTTCGCTGGCAAAACGGACGACCCTTCTGGCTACATATAAGGGATCTTCGCCCCCTTCCAGCATTCGGGCCAGCCAGTAAACCGCCGCATCGGGGTCGGAATTCCTCATGGATTTATGGAGGGCAGAAATAATATTATAGTGTTCTTCCCCGTTTTTATCGTAGAGGAGGGATTTCTTCGACGTGCACTGTTCCAGTATTTCCTCCGTGATTTCGATGGTGCCGTCTTTTTTGACGTTTCCGTTCAGCACCACCATTTCCAGGGTGGAAAGGGCCGTCCTCGCATCGCCATTGGCAAAAACAGCGATGGCTCGGATCATGTCGCCCGACATGGAAATATTTTCATTTCCAAAACCTCTCGGATCCGACAGGGCATGGCGGAGAAGGCCCGTGAGGTCTTCTTCGGTCAGTCCTTTCAGTACGAATACTTTGCACCGCGAGAGGAGTGCGCTGTTGATCTCAAAGGACGGATTTTCCGTGGTCGCCCCGATGAGGATAATGCTACCTTTTTCCACGAAGGGCAGGAATGCATCCTGCTGGGATTTATTGAAACGGTGAATTTCGTCCACAAAGACGATGGTCCGCATGCCATACTGCCGGTTCCGTTCCGCTTCGTTCATCACGTTCCGAATATCTTTGATGGAACTGTTTACGGCAGAAAAATCGATGAAGGATGACTTCGTATGATTGGCGATAATCCGGGCCAGCGTCGTTTTCCCCACACCCGGAGGTCCCCAGAAAATCATGGAGGAAATATTGTCGCTTTCAATCATGCGGCGAAGCACCTTTCCCGGGCCGAGAAGATGGGTCTGTCCCACATATTCGGCCAGAGACTGGGGCCGGAGCCGGGCCGCCAGAGGCCGGGGAACGGACTGGGCAAAAAGAGAATTTTCTTCCATGGGGATCACCTTGAATTTATGAAATAACCTGTTGAAGCTTTAAGGATAGAAACTTTTGAATCGGGAGTGTCGGGGATATCGGGGGTATCGGGGTTGTCGGGAAGGTGGCGGCCTACCGGCCGCTGAATTTTTATGGGGATTTTGCACAGACGGGTTGAAAAACTCTATATTTGACAGAATCCAGCAAATTGCTGCCATGCTGTATTCCTAAGCAGGTAACAGGAAATCCCACGAGGTTTACTGAGCTTGACTGTGCAACGGATTTCCGTAGAAAATCATTTATGCTTTGATCGCAGTCAAAGGTACTACATAAACCCCATCCGGTCTTTGATAGGCAGCTGCTGATAAACCGCAAAGCACAATGAGGGAGGATGGTCCCTTTCCTCCTGCTGATTCTATATTTCCTTTGATTTTCAGCAGGTTTTCTGCTGCCGAATCGATCTGGTTCGCTCCCAGCTTGATTTCGACTGCCGCCCAGGAACCATCCGGCATTTCGATGACTGCATCGATTTCCTGATTTCTGTAATCCTGGTAGTGATAAAGTTCTCCGCCGAAGCTTTCCGCATAAATGCGAAGGTCTCTTTCGCAGAGTGCCTCGAAAAGAAATCCGAAGGTTTCCAGGTCTCCGATAAGCTTTTCCGGATTCAGGCCCAGAATGGCAGCAGCAAGGGAGGGATCGGCAAAGTGGTGCTTTTCCGCCTGCTTCACCCGGATGGACGAGCGGACCGACGGCGCAAAGGGTCTCTGGTTATCCAGCAGGAAAAGGCGGTTCAATATTTCCATATAACTGGTTACCGTATTGATATCCACCTGCTCCCCATCGATGGCTACAATATCCCGGCGAAGGCTCCGACTGGTGGCCGTAGTGCTTTCATTTCTGGCCAGGGAACGGAGGAGAAGGCGGATTTTTTGTATATCTCTTCTCTTTTCATCAATCCGCTGAATATCCTCGTTCAATATCGCTTCAATATAAGCCTTTGGCACCAGTCCGGCCGATTCTGCCGGCGTATCCTGATTGCCGGGCCAGCCGCCCCGTATGATCAGTTCTGCCAGGTCACCAAGTTTGACATCTCCCGTGATTTGAGGAGAAATTGGTTTCCCTTCACAGATTTCTTTCAGAGAAACAGTTCCCGAAGAAATCCCTGCTTCATAAAGAGACATGGGGCGCATGCGGAGCGTCGCAATCCGTCCCGCGCCACTGTGAAGGATGCCTTTCCTTTGAGGTGTGGCTGAACCGGTGAGAATAAACCGGCCTTTCATTCCGGTCTGATCAACAGCAAAACGGACCGCATCCCAGAGGGGCGGTACCTCCTGCCATTCATCGATAAGCCGCGGTGAATCACCGGAAAGCACCAGGGACGGATCAATCCGGGCCAGATTTCGATTCTGGAAATTTCCTGTCGGATCCCCCAGGAAAATGCTGCTATGGCAGTGCTCCATGGCCGTCCATGTCTTTCCCACCCATTTGGGTCCCTCAATGCAGAGCGCTCCCATGGCGCCAAGGCACTCTTCTACTTTCCGATCCACATAGCGGGGTTTATAATTTTTCTGTTTCATAGGCCCCTCCTTTTTCTTAAATATACTCCAATCGGTGAAATTTGTAAATTTCATTCAGTGATATTTTCGATTTATATTCAGTGAAATTTTGAATTTCCATTCAGTGATTTTTGCACTTTCTATTCAGTGATATTTTATTATTTCAGAACCATATTTTTCATAGCTGCGGCGCCCAAGCATTTACGCTGCCATCCGGGAGCCTCGACAGCTCCGAGACCCCCTGATACTCCCGATGCAAAGGTCATCGAAGAAGAAAGTTTCCAATAAAAAAGGCGCCTGCATCATTTTAAGGCGCCACCTTCCCGAATTCCCAAATCCGAAGTCCGCAGTCCGTTTTCTCCCAATTTCCTGTTTATTTCCTTCCCGAACTCCTGTACAATACAGGTAAGGAGGGCTGATTTCAGAAAGGCGGGATGAATATGGAAAATGTACGTGAACTGGCTGAGAAATACCATGCAGAAGGCTGTAACTGCAGTGAATCCGTGGTGAAGACTTTCAATGATGTGCTGGGTCTGGGATTGCCGGAGATTTCCATCCGCATGGCTTCGGGCTTTGGCGGGGGAATGGGCCGGTCCGGCTGCGCCTGCGGAGCGCTGACGGGGTCCTGTCTCATCATCAGTGCCCTGGCGGGACGGGTGAGTCCGGAGGAAAAACCGCTCACCGATATTTATCCCTACGTTCATGAATTCCATGACCGATTCAAGAAGAAATTCGGTGCCACCTGCTGTCGTGTGCTGAACAGGAAAACCCCGGGGACCCCGGAATTTCACAATCACTGCACCGGGCTCATCATGGATACGGCTGAAATGCTGGATGACTTCCTGAGAGAAAAAGAGCTCGTGAAATAGTGGTTAGCCGTTAGTTGTTAGTAATCGAGAGTACAAGGCCTGCATCAGGAATGATGGCAGGCCTTTTGTTTTTCCCGGCTTAAATATGGGGAATAAGGAAAAAGCCCGCCCCATTTCCGGAGCGGACTCAAAAGGAAGGCTTTCTTTATAGGGGGCTTACTCTCGTTAGAATGCCAGGTGACACAAAATTCCCATGCGTTACGTAATCATGCATGACCAGCAATTTTCATTCTAACCTTTTCGTCGCTGCAGCCTTAAAACGTTTCGACATGATCGCTGCCCACCCCTTCCCGTAGAAGGCCGCTTGCTTTACGATAGAGTCTTTTAGCATGAGTACTTTTTGGCAGTCAGCCTCGTATGTGCTTTGTGCCGAACCCTGCGCGTGTACCTTTTTGCTCATTTTCGACGTTTACCTGCTTGACATCCCCCCACCGCGTGCGGAGCCCCCCGGTATAAGTTTACCTTTAAACTCACTTTCGACTTGTAAGATANNTCGGGGAGGCTTTTTCGGGGAGGTCCGCATTTACCGATAGAGACACTTAGTACAGGTACCTTTTGTCATTAGCCTCATTTATACCTGGCAGCTGTAGTACGACCCCTCAGTCTGCTTCGCAGACAGCTCCCCAAGCCTGGGGAGCCTTGAACGTTTCGACTTGTACGGGCTTTTCACACTCGTCTGCGCACATTCCCCATATAAATTTGTCGGCGGAGAGCGCCGACACCTTCCCGACAGCCCCGATAATCCCGAGACCCCCGAGACCCCCGATTCAAAAGTCAATCGACCATATAGTTTCCTTCCTGCTTTGAGTCTGGCATCGATACTGCTGCCGGAGAACGGCAGCACCTTCCCTAATTCCCATTCCCAAACCCCCAATTCCTTCCTGATTTACGGGCTTTTCAAACTCGTCTGTACACATTCCCCATATATATTCTGCGGCCATCAGGCCGCCACCTTCCCGCAATCCCCAATCCGCAATCCCCAATCCGTTTTTCTACCTTCTAACTGCTAACGGCTAATAACTCTACCGATTATTTCAGCACTCCCGCTTTCCCCAAAAACTCCTTCAGCTCATCGATAGAGGTGCTTTTGGAGAAACAGTTTCGTTCAATAAAAAAGGCGCCCATTTCCATGAGCCCCTTCATTTCAGATGACCAATCACCCTCGCAAGACCCGACCCATCCCAGGTCGATCTGCCTCTACCCACTTAAGCCATTAGCGGCAGGCAAATCTCGCAAGTCACCGGCAGTCTGATCTCCTTCAGCCGGTTATCAGTGTTTCATCTTCCAGGAAATCAAGCAGGTTCAGATGTTGAATCCCATTTTCGTCCCGGGTGATGGGGTCCAGAGATATGACATACTTGGGATAGTTGTCCCGAATATCCGCATAGGCGCCAAATTCTCTTGCCCTTGTCTTCTCGTCAGCCATCAGATAGGCTGCCTGGATGTAGCATTTTTTCTGATTTCTTTCGGCGATGAAATCGATTTCCCCTTTCTGCGTTTTTCCCACATACACGTGGTATCCCCTGGCGAGAAGTTCGTTATAAATGAGGGTTTCCACGATGAAGTTGTATTCATCTTTCACCCGGTTTTTCTTCAGATGGAAAAATCCGAGATCGCTCACATACATTTTTTCTTCATAGGAAAGGACCCGGCTCCCGCGGATGTCATACCGTTCTGCCCGGTTAACCACGCAGGCATCTTCAATGGCCCTGATATAGGCATTCACGATGGGCGGAGAAATCTTCAAAGCCTGGCTCGTCAGCACCCCGGCCACCCGGTTGCCCGAGAAAGCGGTAGAGGAATTGGCAATGATATAAGACAGAATTTTTTCCAGAATCACCGGCGAATTGATGTGATTTCTGAGGACGATATCTTTCAGCACGATGGAATCGTACAGATTGGAAAGGACCAATTCCCTGTCCTCGCCGGCTGCCACAGACCAGACCAGCGGGAACCCGCCCCAGCGGATATACTCTTCGAATAATTTCATCCGGTCAAAGGTCATTCCCATTTCCCTGACCAGTTCTTCTATTTCATGAAATGTAAAAGGCATGATGCGGAAGGAAATGGTCCTCCCGCCCAGATGGGAGGAAAGTTCCCCGGAGAGGAGTTTCGACGTGGACCCGGTCAGGAAAATGCTCACATTGTGGCCGGCCCGGAAAGAGTTCACCACCAGCTCGAAATCCTTCACGTTCTGGATTTCATCGAAAAACAGATAATATTTCCGGTCATCCAACAGACGCTCTTCCACATACTCATTGAATTCGTCCGGATTCATCAACCTGTGATATTTGTACAATTCGAAATTGATGACAAGGATATGATCCTCCGGCACGCCCAATCCCCTGATTTCATCCGCAATCTGTCCCATGAGGGTGGACTTCCCGCAGCGGCGGATACCGATAATGACCTTGACCAGTTCCGAATCATAAAAAGGCCGGATTTTTCGAAGATAGTTTTCACGGATAACCATAGCGTGCCCCCTTATACCATAATTATATTTTTACAGTTTTTAAAAATCAAGAAAACCATAAAAATATTTTTACAGTTTTCCGTTTTTCGCAAAGCCATAAAATATTCCTTACAGTTTTTGAAATAAAAAAGGCGCCCAACTCCATGAGCACCTCCATTTCAAATTGCCAATTCCTCGCAAGACCCGACCCGTCCCAAGTCGATTTGCCTCTATCCCATCAAGCCTATAGCGGCAGGCTAAACTCGCAAGACCCGACCCGTTCCCGGCCGATTTGCCTCTACCCCTTGAGACCAATATCCACAGGCAAACTCCCGCAACACGAAAAACTTCCCGGTAGATTTGCCTCAAATCCTTCAGACCAATATCCACAGGCAACCCCCCGCAGCACGATAACCCTTCCCGGCCGAATTGCCTCTGTCCTGAAAGCCCGCTATCCAAAGGCAAATCCCCCGCAGCACGATAACCCTTCCCGGCCGAACTGCCTCAGAACCTTCAAGCAATTATCCGAAGGCAGAAACTTCGCAGGCAAATTATTACAGATACCTTCCCGTGACGCTTTGTGGATTCTTTCTTACTTCCTCCACTGTCCCGAAAGCCACGATTTTTCCTCCATGAATGCCTCCGCCCGGTCCCATATCGATGAGGTAGTCCGCATTATGGATGATATCCAGATCATGTTCGATGATGATGACCGTAGCTCCCTGATCCAGCAGTTTCTGAAATACCTGAAGCAGTGTCTCCACATCCAGCGGATGAAGGCCGATGGTAGGTTCATCGAAGACGAAGACCGAGTCCTGCTGACCTTTTCCCATTTCACTGGCCAGTTTCAGTCTCTGGGCTTCCCCGCCGGAAAGACCCGGCGTCTCTTCGCCGAGAGTCAGATACCCGAGGCCCAGGTCATGAAGGACCTGGAGCCTTTTGTGAACGATGGAAGATTTTTTGAAAATGGGCAGCACTTCGTCCACGCTTTGATTCATGAGGTCCGGCAGGGAGTAGAAATTTCCGTCTTCCCCTTTCATCCTGATTTCATAGGCATTTTTCCCATAGCGGGAGCCATGGCAGTCCGGACAGGGAATGTTCACATCCGGCAGGAACTGCACATCCAGACTGATGGATCCCGTGCCGTCGCAGGTTTCGCAGCGGAGATTTCCCGTATTGTAGGAAAAGGCGCCGGCTTTCCATCCACCCGCTCTGGCCGCTTCCGTTTTGGCATACAGTTTTCGCAGTTCATCATGCACATTGGCATAGGTAGCCACGGTGGACCGCACGTTGATGCCAATCGGCGTGGCATCAATGAGTTTGACCTGGGAAATATGATTGCAGGAAATATGGTGTACGTGGGCTGGAAGTTTTGTCCCATTGATTTCCGCTTGCAGGGCAGGAATGAGGGATTCCAGGATGAGCGTCGTTTTCCCGGAGCCGGAAACGCCGGTGACCACGGTCATGCGGCCTTTCGGGATGGAAACAGATAGGGGCTTCACCGTATGGAGCGTTCCCATATCCATGGAAATGGTTCCTTCCCGGAAAAGCTCTTCTCTGCTGCAGGGTTTCCGCACCATGTGGGCCTTTCCTGTATCAAGGAAGGGACCGATGAGGGACTTGGGATTCTTTTTTATTTCCTCCACTGTCCCTTTGGCGAGAAGGCTGCCCCCATTCTTCCCCGCTCCCGGACCCAGTTCGAAAAGATAATCGGAGTGGGACAGGACTTTTGTATCATGGTCTACAAGGACGATGGAATTCCCGTCAGAGAGCAAATCGTCCATGACTCCGATGAGTCCTTCGATGTTCGACGGATGGAGACCGATGGACGGTTCATCCAGCACATAAAGGACCCCGGTAGTCCTGTTTCTCACGGCCCGGGCCAGCTGGGTCCGCTGCCTTTCCCCGGTGGAAAGGGTGGAAGCAGCCCGGTCAAGGGTAAGATAGGAAAGGCCGAGATCCATGAGCCGTTTTGCGGTATGGAGATAATTGTCACAGATGGCCTCGGCCATGGGCCGCATTTCTTCAGGAAGAGATGATGGTACTTTTTTGACCCATTCGATGCTGTCTGAGAGGGTCATGGCTGTGGCTTCACCTAAAGAAATACCCAGGATTCCCGGTGCCCTGGCTTCTTCCGAAAGTCTCGTCCCATGGCAGTCCGGGCAGATGTCCTCTTTGAGAAATTTCGCCACCCGCTTCATGCCTTTTTCATCTTTCACACGGGCCAGCGCATTTTCTACCGTATAAACGGCATTGAAATAGGTGAAATCCATCTCCCCTGCCAGGTTTTTCGTCTTGTCATGGTAAAGCATGTGATATTTCTTTGGTTCCCCATGGAAAACGAGGTCTTTTTCCTTTTCCGTCAGGTCACGGAAAGGCACGTTCGTGCGGATGCCCAGATTGTCCCGGGCAATATCTTTCATGAGGGACCACATGAGGGTCTGCCAGGGAGCCACGGCTCCTTCATCGATGGTGAGAGAATCATCGGGGACTAACGTCGATTCATCCACAGTCCGCGAGATGCCCGTCCCCTGACAGGTTTTACAGGCACCCCGGCTATTGAAGGCCAGATCTTCCGCCCCGGGACCATAAAATTTCTCTCCGCACACGGGACAGGTCAAAGGAAGCTCGGCGGCCACATTCATGGATGGCGGCACATAATGACCATGGGGACAGCGATGACTGGCCAGCCTGGAAAACATGAGGCGAAGCGTATTCAGAAGTTCCGTGGAAGTCCCGAAGGTGGAGCGGATCCCCGGCACTCCCGGTCTCTGGTGGAGTGCTAAAGCCGCCGGCACATAACGAATCGACTCCACGTCGGCACTCCCTGCCATGGTCATACGCCTTCTCGTGTAAGTCGAAAGGGCCTCCAGATATCTCCTCGACCCTTCGGAGTAAAGCACCCCCAGGGCCAGGGACGATTTCCCGGAGCCCGAAACCCCGCTAATCCCCACGATCTCATGAAGCGGGATATCCACGTCTATATTTCTTAAATTATGAACCCGCGCTCCCCGCACCTCAATATGATCCGGCTGCTTCTGCGTCATATTTTTCACGCCTTTCTTTTTTATATATATAATAACAGAATAGTTCGCAGTTCGCAGTTCGCAGTGGCCTGACTTTTATTCAGATAACTGGTGTCGCACTCGGCTTCGATCGCT
Source organism: Dialister sp. UBA7295 (assembly GCA_002471975.1). GTDB lineage: Bacteria > Bacillota > Negativicutes > Veillonellales > Dialisteraceae > Dialister. The sequence goes on from DKQZ01000023.1 coordinate 26,842, forward strand.
GAAAATAGATAATCCGATGGACCGCGGGGAATCCATTCATGTGTGAAAGCTGTACATTGGGGTTAATGGTTAATAGTTAATTTTCCTCATCCAGGACGCGGATAGGCAGATGAAATAAAAGCCCCGTCGCCCGCCTGACATAAATGCAACTGATAACTGATAACTATTAACTATGAACTATAACTGATAACTTCCCACCCTTCTGCTTCCCCTCTTCAATTACAGCCTCACTCCAACTATATTTCTCTATCATGGCAAAGTACTATAGAAACCATAAAATTCCTGTACAAATATTGTATACTGTATAAGAATACGTCTCATTTAAGTAGAAATAGAAAGGCAAAAGAATGGATAAATTACAGGTCCAGCTGCAGCAGGCCGGACAGACCCTGGCAAAATTTCATGAACTGGCAGTGAAAGAGGATCTTTCCGAAGTGGAAAGAGATGCCATGATTCATCGTTTCATCCTCTCCTATGACGTCCTCTGGCATATCGCCCATGATTATCTCCTTCATAAGCACGGCCTCGATGCGCCCACCCCGAAACGGGCCATCCTGGACTGCAAGGCCCTGGGCCTCATCGATGAAACGCTGGCTTCTGAAGCGATCCTCATGAATGACCTCCGTCACAAAGCCACCATGCTCGGCAGGGAAGGCGGAGATCCCGATGAAATAGCCGGAGAAGTCCGGAAATATGACGACCGCCTTCAGGACTGGCTGGGACAGCTCGAAGAAAAAGTGAATGGATGAGTTTTCAAGTCTCTCTTATATAAGGGAGACTTTTTTTATGGCTGACTTTTGTTTCGGGGATGTCGGGATTATCGGGATTCATTTCGGGAATCTCGGGAAGGTGGCGCCCTTCGGGCGCAAGTTTTATATTTGCCTTCGGCCCTCAATAAGGCAATGCGGGGTAAGCACCCAACGAAAC
>DKQZ01000013.1 GCA_002471975.1 Dialister sp. UBA7295
GCACTACCCATACAAGTCGAAAATGAGGAAAACGGTAAGCATACTACCGGGCACCAGCTCTCCAAGCTTGGAGAGCTGTCACGAAGTGACTGAGAGGTTGTTCAATCGCTGCAAGGTACATATGAGACTAATTGCCAAACCAATCTCGGGTGAATTACCTCCATCGATAGCGAAAAGGCTCCCCTCGCAGGCCCCGAAGTTCGGGGGGGCTGTACGATCGTACAAGTCGAAAATGAGCTAAAAGGTAAAATCATCCCCGGGGAGCTCCCGCGAAGCAGACTGAGAGGACGAACTGCACTTTCGACAGTAAACTTCCCCGGCACTTTCGTCCCGCGTCCCCCAACGGGGGAAGCTCCCGCAAAGCGGGTGAAGGGGGCTATCCATGGAAAGAATGCCGGTAGACATAAAAGCGCCCATGCGTAACGCAGCGAAGCAATCCCACGAACTGGAAACCGGTAACAGGAAACTCCCATGCTTCCCATACAATTTCCTTGAAAAGACCTGTTTCCTTCTATAAAATAAGAAAATAAAAAGAAAGGAGGACCCATGATTCCCCATCTATCCATGGTGCTGCAGTCACTGCTCTACGGCTTTGGCGACCCTATTTCCAAAATCGCCTTTGACGAAATCCCCGTATACACCCTTCTTTCCTTCCGTTACGGGATAGCCCTCCTGACGCTGCTCCTTCTGGCGGGACGGAAAATCATGCCGGCCGTGAAAAAATCCCATCCCCGGGACTGGCTCCTGCCCTGTCTTTCCGTCGCTTTCAGCTACGTCTGTGGAAATATAGCCATTACCCTCACCGCGGCCACTTCCGTTGCCTTCATCCGGTCCCTTTCCGTAGTCATTACGCCCCTTCTGGCCTGGATCGTATTTCATAAGAAACTCAGCTGGAAATACGTCCCCATCCTTCTAGGAGCCATCCTGGGCCTTTACCTGCTCTGTGCCAGAGGAGGCCTTGGAAACTTTGGAATGGGAGAAATATTCGCCCTGGGAGCGGCTGCTCTCATGGCAGGATCCCTCGTATTCGGCGCCCAGTCCCTGAAAAAAATCGAACCCCTTCCATTGACCGCCCTCCAGATCGGAATCTCCCTCGTCGTCTCCCTCATTCCGGCCCTCCTTTGGGAAAATGACTACCAGCCTCAGGGCACATCCACCGAAGCCTGGCTCATTACCCTGTACCTTGCGATCCTGTGCTCCCTCACCGGTTTTTCCCTTCAAAACTATGCCCTGGCCCATATTTCCGCCAGGACAGTAGCCCTCATCCAGTGCACCTGCCCCGTCTTCACGGCCCTTTTTTCCTTCCTCCTGCTGGGAGAAAATCTTTCTTTCCTCGGAATCACAGGTGCAGTACTTATTACAATCAGCGTGATTGCCAGCATATGGCTGGACAGGGAGAAGAAATAGACGGACTTCGGATTGCGGAATTCGGACTTCGGGAAGACGCCGCAACAGAAGAAGGCGGCGCAGCTATTGAAAAAAAACCTATACCGGCCTTAGGCCGATGGAACTCAATCCAGCCTTGCTTCGACGGATAGAGAAGCGGCTTACTCCGTTCGTCGTATATTATATAAAGATAAAATAAATAAATAAAATTGTATTTTTCTTTATTTCATCTTATAATCAAAAGAAAAGGAGGGATTTTTATGGCACAGACCGTGAATGTGAATTTCAAGCTGGATGCAGAGATAAAGAAAAAAATGGAAACCGCCTGCTCGGATATGGGACTCTCCATGAGCGCTGCATTTACCATTTTTGCCATTACCGTAGCAAGGGAAAGACGGATTCCCTTCGAAGTTACGGCAGATCCTTTTTACTATGACAGCAACATAAGGTACCTGGAAAAGAAAATGAGGGAATACAGAAAAGGCACCCTGAGACTGGCAGAACACGGACTACTGGACGAGGACTGAGTCCATGGAAAAGAGAAAACTGCAATGGGACTATGATGCCTGGGATGACTACATATATTGGCAGCAGACAGATAAAAAGACATTGAAACGAATCAACCAGCTCATTAAAGACATCCTCAGGAATCCCTATGAAGGGATCGGAAAACCGGAACCGCTCAGAGGAAATCTGACAGGGGCCTGGAGCCGTAGAATCGATGGGGTTAACCGTATTGTTTATGTTGTAGAAAATGAGGCCATCATCATTTTCGCCTGTCGTGGACATTACGATGTGTAATGAAACCGCTTCTGAAAAGAAGCGGCTTTTGCATGAAAATCACGAATCCCTCATCGGCCAGGGAAGGCCGCCAGATAGTCAACCTTCCCTTAGATAGGGAAGGTGCCCCGCAGGGGCGGATGGGATGATTTATGTTTGATTCTGCACTACCCGTTCAAGTCGAAAATGAAGAAAACGGTAAGCGTGCTGCAGGGCCCCACCTTTCCTGGGATGGAAAGGTACCGGCGAAGCCGGGGAAAAGGTTGTTAAACGCTGCGAAGTACATATGAGACTAATTGCCAAACCAATCTCGGGACAAATGACGCAATCGCCACGCGAAAAGGCTCTCCTCGATAGGAGAGCAGTCTGCGAAGCAGACTGAGAGGACGAACTGCACTTTCGACATTAAATTTTCCTGGTCGCTGTAGAATCGCGTCCCCCAACGGGGGAAGCTCCCGCAAAGCGGGTGAAGGGGGCTATCTATGGTAAGAATGACAACTGACACAGAAGTTTCATGCGTAACGTAACCATGATGTATGGAAGATTCGGATTCTTTATTTCCATCCCTCCCCCCTCTGACGCCTCCGGCGCCAGCTCCCCCCAGGGGGAGCCTGACCATCCTATATTCCCCCATAAAAAAATCCTGCCCCATGGAGGCAGGATTTTTACTGACTTCTAAAAGCTAACGGCTAACTGCTAACGGCTATTTCAGCGCAAATGCCAATTCCGTCCGGACTCCTATGAGAAGCGCTTTTTCATCTACGTCGAAATGGCTGTTATGATGGAGCGCTCCGCTCCCCAGTTCCTCATTCCGGATGCCGAGGAATCCCAGGGCCCCGGGGTAAGTCCGCATGACGTTGGCGAAACTTTCCGATGCGTACCAGGGCTCGCAGGCCGAAAGCATATTTCCATCAAAAAGCTCCCTGAACTTTTCCTGTACCGAGAGAGACACTCCCTCATCATTCACCACGGGATAGAGGAACTGCTCCAGCGGGAAATCCACGGTGCAGCCGAAACTGTCCGCCGTATTTTTCGCCACCCGGTGAATCAGCTCCGACGCCTTTTTCCCTTCCTCCACGTCGAAGAAACGGGAAGACCCGTACACCGAAGCCTCCTCCGGGATCACATTATTTGCCGTACCGGCCACAATCTGGCCAAACCCTAAAGTCACCGGATGATCCACGGCCAGACGGTTATTATACACCGAATTCAGCTCCGTAATGAAATGAGCCAGCGGAATGATGGGATTCAAAGCCTGATCAGGCCTGGAAATATGGCCGCTCCTCCCGTGGAAAGTCACCCCGATGAAAGCAGCCCCCGACATCCGGGGTCCCGGGGCGATATTCACCTTCCCCGCATCCAGATGATAATACACATGAAGAGCGAAACACTCATCGATGGGATACTTGGAAAGCCCCGCGAGCTCCTGTTTCCAGCCTCCCAGCTTCTCCTCCGCTTCCTCAAAAGCTCCATAAATCGTGCCATGGAGCTCATCCTTCATCTCATTTAAAATCTTCAGCGTCGTTAAGAGCATGGCCATATGACAATCATGACCGCAGGCATGGCAGGCCCCCACATTTTTGGAAATACAAACCTTCCTCTGTTTGAGATTCTGCTCATCCTCCGTTACCGGCAGCGCATCGATATCCGACCGGATCACCCGATGCTTCCCCGGATACTTCCCCACAACCCTCGCAATGAGCCCGGTCCCTTCCACCGTCTCATAAGGAATCCCCAGACTGTCCAGCTCCTCCATAATCCTCTTCCGCGTGCCAAACTCCCTGTGCGACACCTCCGGATAAGAATGGAAATACCGGCGCAGCCCGATGACGTACCCTTCCTCACGATTGACCAAATCTTCAAGTTTTCCCATAAGAAAGCCCCCTCTGTCCCTAATCACATTTTCCAAGAGCTTCCCATTTTTCCCCATTTATTGATGTCATTATTATACGTCCATATGCATAAATAATCAAAGAAAAAACGGATTTCGGACTTCGGATTTCGGACTGCGGGACGCTCGGGAAAAGGTGGAAATAAAAAACGGGGTGCGGGGTGCGGGATGCGGGGGGCGGGAAGGTGTGTCGCTGATGCGACACGAGTATATATGGGGTTTCTGCACAGGCGAGGAAAAACGGATTTCGGACTTGGGATTTGGGATTTCGAGAGGGTGGCGGGCATCAGATTCATGAAGCCCGCCGGTTTATATTTGACTGAAATCTTCGAAAGCCTTTGAATCGGGGATAACGGGGATGATCGGGAATCTCGGGGTTGTCGGGAAAGTGCGGCGCAAATTGATGAGCGCCGCAGAATTTGGATATGAAAAACCATACAACCGGCCCTTCGGGCCGAAAAAACCATACATCCGGGGCTCCGCCCCGATGGAACTCAAGCCAACCTCGCTGACGCTCGGGAGGGCCCCGGCTCGCTCCTCTCGCCGGTCCCGGACCAATACGACCGGGGAGGGTACAGCGCCTTTTTTCGCATAGAAGTTCCGGGTTCCGAGATTCACGCCCGGCGGCCGAAGGCCGCCAACTGCTCAGCCTTCCCTAGCTAGGGAAGGTGCCCCGCAGGGGCGGATGGGATGATTAATGTATGTCCTGCACTACCCATACAAGTCGAAAATGAAGACAAAGGAAATCATGCTGCCGGGCACCAGCTCTCCAAGCTTGGAGAGCTGTCACGAAGTGACTGAGAGGTTGTTCAATCAGTCAAGGCACAAATGAGGCTAATTGACAAACCATTCCCGGGACAAAAGACACAAAAGCCCCGCGAGTTGGCTTCCCCTCGGGGAAGCTGGCCCAAAGGGCCTGAAAGGGCAGGGAATGGGAATGGCGGCCGAAGGCCGCTGATGAAAAGCCTTCCCTAGCTAGGGAAGGTGCCCCGCAGGGGCGGATGGGATGATTAATGTATGTCCTGCACTACCCATACAAGTCGAAAATGAGGACAAAGGAAATCATGCTGCCGGTCACCACCTTTCCTGGGATGGAAAGGTGGCTGCAGAGCAGCCAGATAGGTTGTTAAACGCTGCAAGGCACAAATGAGGCTAATTGACAAACCATTCCCGGGTGAATTGCCCCTATCGATAGCGAAAAGGCTCCCCTCACAGGCCCCCCGAAGTTCGGGGGGCTGTCGCCAAAGGCGACTGGGGGGCTGTACGATCGTACAAGTCGAAAATGAGCTTAAAAGCAAAATCATCCCGGGGAGCTCCCGCAAAGCAGGTGAGAGGACGAACAAGTCGAAACGATTCCGGGCAGAAACGACGAAAAACGAAAAGAATGACAGTCGTCAGACGGTTTCATCCCCCGCTGGCCCGAAGGGCCTGAAAGGTCTGGGAATGGAGAATCGAAAAATCCCTTTAAAATTTGCAAAGTTATGGTATAATATCCATAGAAAAGAGATAGTCGGTAAATTCCTCTGGTACAGGACAGGCTTTCCCTTTACATAGTTGTCTGAAGAGAGCCTCCTAAGCCTTTGGAAGGCTTTTTTCGTGCTTGAAATTACTTACTTATTCTTCATGATGTATGCTATCAGCGAACCGAAAGCAATCATCAGAGTCAAAGCCTCGTAAATGCTCATAGCATCACCCCCCCTTGCGGGAGAAAAGCCTTTTTACCGACTACCTCGGTCAGATTATACCATGTGTTCGATGGAGATCCTATGAAATCTCCATCTTTTTGTTTCAATCGAACCTGACGATCATGATTAACGTTTGCCACTGCACTACCCATAAAAGTCGAAAATGAGGACAAAGGAAATCATGCTGCCGGTCACCACCTTTCCTGGGATGGAAAGGTGGCTGCAGAGCAGCCGGATAGGTCGTTAAACGCTGCAAGGCACAAATGAGGCTAATTGACAAACCATTCCCGGGACAAAAGACACAATCGGCACGCGAGTTGGCTTCCCCTCGGGGAAGCTGGCCCGAAGGGCCTGAAAGGGCAGGAAATGGGAATGGCGGCCGAAGGCCGCTGATGAAAAGCCTTCCCTAGATAGGGGAGGTGTCGACGAAGTCGACGGATGGGATGATTGATGTACTCTCGCACTATCCATTCAAGTCGAAAATGAAGAAAATCATAGAAGTTCCGAGTTCCGAGAAGGGCATCAGGGGCCCGGCCGGCATTCATGCAGGTGTATGCAGCATCATTAAAAGTTATTTCGATCGTGATTATCGTGAGTATCGTGGCTATCGGGAAGGTGGCGGCACACAATTCATAAGATGCCGCCTTTTTTGATTTTGTCTCTATCCGATGGATACCACCTGATGGTCAGGACCCCCGAAAAAGCCTCCCCGAAGTTCGGGCAGTCAGCGAAGCTGACGGAGGGGATGTACTATCGTACAAGTCGAAAATGAGATAAAAGGTACAAGTATTCGGGGGGGCTCCGCAAAGCGGCGGGGGATGTACTTTCGTACGTGTCGAAAATGAGGAAAAGCATAAAACCGTTCCGTTCGAGACTCCCGTCAGAGTCCACGATTCAGACTTGAGCGAGAGAAGTAAAATATTTATTTCCCCAGATGAAATCTTTACTTTTATATGAGATAATAAGCTTAAAAGTAAAGATTTGGAGGCGCACATGTACAGTTACGAAGGACTAAAGCAAGAACTTACCCGCCGGGGCATGACCATGACCGCCCTGGGAAAAGCTGCGGGTATTTCCTCCCGGACCCTTGCCAAAATTTCAAAAGGGCAGAAAATCTCCCTCTCCGTCCTTTTGAAGATGGGCGCCGTCCTCTCCTGCCCCGTAGAAACCCTCTTTCACGAAGTCTCGGACAATCCCGTCCTCCGTGCACTCCGGGAAGAGAAGGAAAATCATATTTCCAATGGCTTTTATCATGAATTTCAGGTTCGCATGACCTATAACTCCAACCACATGGAAGGAAGCCGCCTTACAGAAAAAGAAACCCGTATGATCTTCGAAACTTCGACCATCTACGGAAAAGGCAGCCTTTCCGTAGATGACATTCTGGAAACGGTCCATCACTTCCGGGCCATTGATTATGTCATCGACCATGCGGAAGAAAAACTGACAGAAACCATGATCAAAGAACTTCATCTCATCCTGAAACAGGATACGAAGGACGCAAGACTTCCCTGGTTTGCCGTGGGTGACTATAAAAAAAGACCAAATATGGTAGGCGGCCGGGAAACCGCAGCACCGGAAGACGTACATAAAGAAATGATGCGCCTTCTCTCCGACTATCGGAAAATTCCGCAAATCACCCTGGAAGACATCATCACTTTCCATGTCCGCTTCGAAAGGATCCATCCCTTCCAGGACGGAAACGGCCGGGTAGGCCGGCTCATCGCCCTGAAAGAATGCCTTGGAAATACCATTGTCCCCTTCCTCATAGAAGACAGAAAAAAAGACTACTACTACCGCGGACTCTATGAATGGGACAGAGAACCGGGATACCTCCTGGATACCTGCCGGGATGGCCAGGACACAGTCAGGAAACTGCTGGACTACTTTCAGATAGAAACTGCAGAGTCCCGGTAAAACCTCAAGACTGAAAACTTTGGAAATACACCCATCGGGCTCGCATGGGAATTCCGAGTTCCGAGATTCACGCCCGGCGGCTGAAGGCCGCCTGGTGAAAAGCCTTCCCTAGATAGGGAAGGTGTCAGCGAAGCTGACGGATGGGATGATTAATGTATGTCCTGCACTACCCATACAAGTCGAAA
>DKQZ01000021.1 GCA_002471975.1 Dialister sp. UBA7295
TTTGGGAGGGTGCCTGAGCAAAGCGAAGGCGGGTGGGTTCATCTACCATGCAAGGCACATACAGGGCTGACTGACGCAATGTACAAGGATAAAATGTCTTTATCCCTGAAACGCGCTGCCCCCCTACGGGGGAAGCTCCGCGAAGCGGTGAAGGGGGCTATCTACGGTAAGCATGACAAATGACACTATGGCTTCAAGCGTAACGTAAATATGGATTCATAAAAGTTTTGAGTTCCGAAGATTCCATTTCCCAATACAAAAAGGCCGTCCTGTACATGGGACGGTCTTTTTCCCTGCCGCTTATTATTTGTATTCCTTCCATTCCGCATCGATGGTGGTCCCGAAGACTTTGTAATGTTTCCTGAGTTCTTTCTTGAGGCTCCTTGCCATAGACCCCATAGTGACATAGGTCATCCCGCCGGAGAGGACCGCACCCAGAAGAGGGATGGCTTTCGCCACGGTTTTGCCGAAAAGCTGCCTGTTGATTTGAATCCCCAGGAACATCAAAACCTGTTTCAAAGTAGGATGCAGTGTTCCTTTCGTCAATGCATGGGTAATCAGCGCTTTCTCACAATGCTCTGCCAGCTGTCTCATAATTTCCACAATGGCCCTGTTGGCCTGAGTCACGCCAAACATGACTCCCAGAAAAAGGGCCAGCTTCATCTTTCCTTCTTCCTGCAGCACCTTTCCCTCATAAAGACTGCTCCACCCGTACAGGTAAGCCAGCATCTGGGCGAGGCGCATGGCATGAGCAAAAGTCTGCACCCCATCCGCCATCATAGCCGGAATCATGGAAAGTCCACCTGGAACACCCGCTGCCGCCGATAGCACGGTACTTCTCATCCGTTCCGAGGAAATACAATCCTCCGCCAGCTCATCGATGATATCCCGCGGAATCCCCGCCTTTGCCGGATTCGTCCGGATGGCCTCCTCCACCTTTGAAGAATCGCACCTTTTACCCAAAGTCTCCCGGAGAAAAACCTTCCTGTCAATCACCGCCCCCGGCAGCCCCTGGGCCATATTGAGAATGGAATCAAAAGAAATACGATCCGCCATAATCAAACTCCTTATTTCTACGACTCAAGTACTTTATTTATTATGGCGAATCATCGGGCTGAGCGCAACGTTTTTTCTATAGAAAAATTACACATAGTGGACTGTACAATAATCACACAAAATATCGAATTGCCGGAAATGATAACTATATTTCTAAATGAAACGATGATCGAATCGATTGGAACATCCGAATCAAAAAGCCACGAAAGCAGGTATGAGAGCTCCCTACCCGTGGCTTTTTGTCATGGAAAGATTGAAAAACGCCTAAGACAAATATCAAATAAGCCCTTCTAATTCCCTCGCCTCCTCACGGTGTGGTGCGGCACGGCGCAAATATTCCCGGGCTTCCGCTTTTTTACCCTGTTTAATACGAATAGCAGCAAGAGCTGTGACACTATCATAATCTTCAGGATTGGCCGAGACAGCTTTCTCAAAGTAAAACTCCGCTTTTTGACAGTCTACCTTTGTCCCTGTCCCCATGGCGTACCTGGTTGCAACTTCATAGTAGGCTCTGGCAAAACCTGAATCCGCGCATTTTTTCAACCAGCCGAACACCTCCCGGGGACTCCCCTTCTTACAGCCGCACCCTTCCTGAAGGCACCAGGCAAAGAAAAACATCCCGCGAGCTTCTTTTCTGATTCCTGCCAGCCGGCTCAACTCATAGATCTGCCCTGGCACCTGTTCTGGCGGGAGCAAAATCACATTCTGATTAATGAGGTCCAGGAGGAGCATGAATTGAGCTCCCGAGCCCTCTTCTTTCACCAGCCGGCTTTTCACCTTTTCCAGTTCCCGCAGTGAATCCCGCGGTACTTTATTCCACAGCGCACTCAGCTGTTTTCCGAATTTTTTGATATCACCTTCATTTTCGTCTACAACTGCCTTTTCGAATTGTGCCAGCAACTGGCTAACTTCCATATTTCCGCCAAACAAATCGCTTACTCCAGTCATAATTTTTACTCCTTATCTTTTAAGCCAACATTTCACTTTCTCTGCATAGGTGAGGCTCCTTGAATGTGGAACCCCTGACGGAGAAATGATTCTTAATCATCGTCAGCAGGAATCCGTGGCATCTGCGTCTTTTCAGAATCTCCTTCGGACTCCCCGAATACCCGTTTATCTTCGATTTTATTCAGCTCCTTCAGATCGTTCCCGAGAATTCTCTTTGCAATCCGCTGGCTAAGAACAGCTGTTCTTGCAGTGGCAAGAATGTCCTTCTGCACTGCCGACTGTTGATTAAGTTCTTTAAGGGTTTCAGCTCGGAGAGCACAGAGTTCTCTGAGAATATGATCGCGATCCCTTCTGGTCTCCAGAAGCTCTTCAAGGAGATCTTCCCTGTTCGGAGTCAAATCTTCATCGTCATCCGTAGACTCCCCTGATGATTCCGCTTTCCTGGCCTTCCGCCAGGTATCCGAGGTGACAAGCGTAATACCTCGACCTGCATTTTCATCCATTTTTTCCAGAATGGATGACAAAAGAGCAGTCTGTTTTTGCAGTTCTTCAAAAATTTTATTGTACATAATAGTTCCTCCTGTCACGGTTTCTCGTGAACTTATTTCATAAAGCTAATTACATATTCATCCCATAACCCAGATCCTGCAGAGTAGGATACGTGCTAAATCCGCGATAGCTGAGATACTGATTCGCTATGGCAAGACTACGTTCCATATTACCCCCATCACGAATAGCCATGGACTGACGCTGCATTACCGGAATGGAGCAGTAATTCTGGCAGACCCGGCAAAGGCTTGCGACTGACACCTGCCTTCCGCTCGCCAGAAAAGGAACATAATCAATGAGACTCAACTCATAAGTTACTTTCCTAAAGCCGAGACAGCCAATGATATTTCCTCCCTGTTTCACCAGGTGAAGAGGAGAATACAGGCGGTCCAGTGAAATGATATCCCAGCTGAGTGGATTCTGAATGTAGATATTCTGCGGAAACAGCAGACCCGGCAACTTGGCGTTAATTACAGTGGCCACCTTGGAGCTCACCAGAACGATGTCAAAACCTTCCAGAGCAAAGTCACCCAGCTGCTGGTTAAATGCGAGTGTGCTCAACGAGGCCGAATATGGGATTCCTTCCAAATTCAGATCCGGTTCATCGGAAACAATATCTACCACGGACAATGGAATGGTATCCGGCTGAAGAGCACGCAGGGCTTCAGGTACGGCCTCATGCCTGAGGAAATAGTGCCCAAAACGGTCGCTAACGACACATCTGGAATCCAGAATCCGAATTTCGTGGGGTGTCTTATTTAAAATTGTGATTGGCATTTTATTTTCTCCATCTTAATTTAAATCTATAGCCGGCTTCCTTTCATGAACCGATTCATCCCGAACCAGGAAAAAGGCACGCCGGTCTGCGGGTATGGAACGCTCAAATCTGACGGTCCGGCCAAAGCCAAGCCTGTTCCATATAGTCAGGGCGAAAACGAGAATCACGATACCCGCCAGCATCCCGCACAGGAACGCGGTGTCATTATTCACTTTCCACTTCTGCATAAGACGAGAATGATTCTCAGCATTTCCTTTCTCTTTTTCCGATGGAATCACATTTCCTCCTTTCAAATTTTTATAATCAGCATCATTCCGAGCAACAGGGGGCGAACAAGTGATTTCCCGCATTACATTTTTAAATATCTGTTTTATTCATACTGGCGCAAACTCGTGCCTATAAAATGGCCTTTGCAGAACCAGATTCCGATAAATCGAAAGGGCAATGTTAATTCCTTCCCGATTGTCGCTTCCTGTCTTTGCGAAGGGAACGAATGGACCGTGTACATTGTCCTCACGATAGATCCTGTAATGCTTTCCCTTCTCCGTGACGATGAATCCCATCCGTTTCAACTGCTTCCTGAGCTTTGAAGTCAAAGTCCTATAGCCGGTAAAAAGCTTTTTCAGCTGAACCAGCAATTTTCGGTTTTCCATAAAGCAACCTCCTTTCCTTTGCATTTCTGTGCAAATTTACAGAAGAGCTATGAAACTAAGCCCTTCTAAACCGTATGGTAACAGAATGGAATTTTTCCAACTTTTTCCAACTCCAACAATTTTTCATAGAAAATCTTTTCCGAAAAAATTGACAGGCTTAAACGCCTGCATAAAATGAAAGATAAAGAAAGGAGAAATTCCTATGGACATCACTTATGGCCTCTTAATTGACTTTCTGAACGACAAAGACCTCAACGGCATACCGGGCTATGTATACACTGCAGAAGCTCTGGGAGACCTTTGGGGAGTTGGCAAGGATGGTATCAGCCGTTTTCATAACGGAGATGAAAAACAACCCAAAAATTTAAAGAAAAAAGAATTTAATAAATTTGAACAAAAAAATAAAAGAAAAACAGTCTATAACAATCCTCTCTTTGCCACCGAGCAGCTTATATCCGATTACAAAAAGAAAATGAAAAAAGAGCCTGATATGAAATTTATCAGGCAATGGTATAAATTTTTAAAGGCCGTCGATGCTTTAACAGGAGATATAAAAGCCATTTATAAGAGGAGAGACGTGTATAGGTTTCTCCTTACAATTTTTGAAGAAGCAGAGAGAAACAGACCAAGTAAGCAAGGAAACCTAAAAGGCAGCCACGACTATGAGAAAATCAAAAAAATCCTGAGAAACGGTGAAGCAATTTCCTTCCCTCCTTTCCTTAATCCCGGCACCCTCCATTACGTGGAAAGGCCCAATCTCATGAAAGATATAAAGGAAAAGCTTTATAATCAGGGCCTTGCAGTCATTTGCGGTATTGGTGGACTGAGGAAAACGGAGGCTTCCCTGCATTACGCCGCTATTCACCAGAAAGATGACTACTATGAGCAGATACAACAGGTTTTCTATAAAGGGAGCTTGACAGAGACTATCAACAGTATTAAATTTTCCAATCCGATTCCGAGAGAGAATGAACAGATTCCGCCTGACAAGCGCCTGGAGCTGCGATTAAATGTGCTGAAAGAACTTCCCCCGGATTCTCTTTTAATCATCGATAACATGGACGTTGATACTTCTGCGGAAAATAGCGTTATCCTCAAAGAACTGATGGATATGGATATGGACATCATCATCACGTCCCGAAATACGAAACTTTATTTGGAAAAAGTTATGCTCCCGCTGGAGCACCCTTCGGAAAAAGAAGCATTTGAAATTTTCGAAGAATATTACTTCCGGGCTTATCAGTTGGAAAACACTCTGCCGGAATCTCAAAAAGCTGAACTGGAAAACCTCTTACGCCTCATCGATTATCACACCCTCCTCATCGAGATGATTGCCAGAACCCTGCGCGAAGGCTGTATGTCCATGCAGGAACTCTATCAAGCTCTGCTGAAAGGCGAAGAAGAAAACCTTTCCACTATCCGAATCGAAAAGGATGGCAAAACAAAGGATGAGAAATACTATCGATTGATAGAGTTACTATTCAAAATCGATAATTTATCGGACCAGGAAAAGGATCTGCTTAGCAAGCTTTCTCTATCGTCCCCCGACGGCATACGAAAGCAGCTGCTGGCAGACATACTCAAATGTAACGGCTCATCTTTCATGGATTCCATCAATCATCTGATCCGGTTAAGCTGGATCAAAATAGACCAGCGCCAAGATCCAGTTCAGAGCCGAATCCAGCTTCATCCTGTTATCTCCACTGCGGTCCGGGGACAGATGAACCTGAAGCCGGAAGATTATGCAGCCTATTTTGATAACATAGGAAATGTTATCAAAGCTGCTCTTAATTCCCGTTCTTCGACAAAACTCAAATACCTCCCGGACGATTTCTATGATATCTTCCTCATCCTGTACAATGCGAATAACTTTTTCCACGACATGGAAGAATGGCAGGACTTTGAATTACAGCAAAAACTCGCATATATTTATAGAAATTTAGGCCAGTTATTCATTTCTTTCCTCATTGACTCCAGAGATTCAAAGCAATCCAGCAATAATGATACGCATCATATCATTGACCATCAGGTCGGCTGCTTGCTTTTCAACATACAAATAGTCAGTCGTGCAATTAACAGTTATAGAATGTCATCATATTGTTCAAAGAAAAGTAATCCCGATGACAGAGACCTTGCTCTGCCAGTACTTTTACTGGGTCATGCTTATCTTCTTAGATCTTTCTTATCATTTAATTTAGCTCCGTATATCGTTCCCGAAAAAGGTTCAGAAAATATTCTTTATGATTACGATCACGATCTTGAAATAGCAAGCGCAGCTTTAAGCGAGAGCATTCGTCTGCTGATGCAGGCACAAAGAATTCCCTTCGGAAAGTATGATTTCCCCTGGCTTTTACTGATGCGGGCCAGGACTTACTATAAGGACGGGAACGAAAAACTCAGGAGAAACCAATACATGGAAGCCCTCATAAATTTTGAAAAGAATTTACAGATTTATACCTTGATATTTTCTGAAAATTTTCCCCGTTTTTCAGGTATTTCAAACCTTATCTCAAATTTGCTCAAAGTTTACCTTGATACCTTAACTGAAAGAAAAGTAAAGAATCCTGACCAAAATATAATTGAAAGAAAGATTTCTCTGGATTCCGCAGAAGGAAACTGATCATTCTGACAAAGAAGAAAAAGCAGAAATTAAACTGTTTCTTTTTACAAATCCGATTTTCAATGGTCCACGCATAAATACGTACTGCCTTGGACCGGCGAACGTCAGCGGGCCGCTCCCTCCCGAGCCGAAGGCGAGGTTGGCTTGAGTTCCTTCGGCCCGAAGGGCCGGTTGTCTGATTTCATTTATAAAAAATCGGGCCGCTTCCTGATTTGCTGCGGCCCACCTTCCCGACAATCCCGAAAGGAGTCCCGAGAATCCCGGGATTCCCGGTTCAAAAGCTGTTGAAAATGATTTTCACCAATACAAAACCGCCGATTGTCTGCAATCGGCGGTTTTATTTCTACTTTATTTCCCTGCTAAAGCCAGTATTTCATTAAATACGGTCTGGAAGGGTTTGCCGTTTTTTTCGGCGAGGGTTTTCACGACTTCGTATTCGGGGTAGTACCGTTTGCCTTCGGGGAGGGTGACTTCTTTGACTTTGGCTTTGCCGTAGGGGGTGTCGATTTCTTTTGTTTCTCTGTGCAGGATGGAGCGCATGAGGGAGGTGAATTCGCGGATGCCTATGGTGGTGGTTTCGCTGAAGATGATGTCTTCCAGTTCTTCTTTCTTGTCTTCTTTGCAGATGACTACGAGCTCCCAGGCGGGGCGGTTTTTCTTCATATAGATGGGACTGTAATGAACGTCCAGGGCGCCTGCCCGGAAGAGTTTTTCCATGGTGTAGCCCAGGACTTCTCCGGAGGCGTCGTCGATATCGCTTTCGAGTTTCACGATTTCGTCTTTTTCATAGTGTCCGCTTTCGGTTTCGATGAGGAGGGCCCGGAGGATATTGGTCTTTTCTTTATAGTCCCGTTTTCCTGCGCCGAGGCCGGTTTTCAGGACTTTGAAGGAGGAGGGCAGGGTATGGCTGGTGCAGAGGGCGCAGGCTATGGCTGCTCCTGTAGGAGTAACGTATTCTCCTTTGGCGTTCATGATTTCCAGGGGCATATCGTAGGCATTGACGATATTCAAAGTAGCCGGGACAGGGACGGGGAGGACTCCATGCTGACAGCGGACTGTGCCCGTGCCTTCCGAGAGTTTCGGTACGATGACTTCGGAAATACCAAGGTTGTCAAAGCAGACGGCAGCGGAAATGATATCCACGATGGAGTCGATGGCTCCTACTTCATGGAAATGGACTTCTTCCAATGGCAGGTTATGGGCTTTGGATTCTGCTTCGGCTACGATGAGGAAAATTTTGTTGGCCAGGGCTTTGGCGGATTCTGTCATATCCGTGGCATCGATGATGGCTTTGACGTCGGAAAGATGTCGGTGTTCATGATGATGGTGATGATCGTGGTCATGATGATGTTCATGGTCATGATCGTGTGCATGGCAATGGCATTCTTCTTCATGATGATGGCAGTGTTCATGTTCCTCATCATGATGACAATGGCAATGCCCTTCTTCCTCATGATGGTGACAATGGCCGTGTTCCCCTTCTTCATGATGATGTTCTTCATGATCCATGGTCACCGGGGCCGGTCCATAGAGGTAGGCCATATCATGGTCATGATTTTCGTGTTCTGCATCGAGAATGACGTTGAAATCACAGCAGTCGATGCCCGATTTCTGGACTCTGGAAATCTTTATTTCAAAGCCTTTGGCGGGAATGGAGGAAAGTGCTTTTTCCAGCACTTTCTGATCGGCTCCGAGGTCCAGGAGGGATGCCACAAACATGTCTCCGCTGATGCCGGAGGATGCTTCGAGATACAGCTGTTTACTCATTGATTTTGCCCCTTTCTGCAAGGCGGTTGATCTGGGTGGCTACATAGCCCGCCCCGAAACCGTTATCTATATTGACTGTCACAATGCCATTGGCACAGGAATTGATCATCGTAAGAAGGGCGGAAAGGCCGTGGAAACTGGCCCCGTAGCCTACAGACGTGGGCACGGCAATAACCGGATTTCTTACAAGTCCTCCGATCACTGATGCCAGGGCTCCTTCCATACCGGCTATGGCAATGACGCAATTGGCTTTCCGGATGGTGCCTTCTTTCGAGAGGAGCCGGTGAATGCCGGAAACTCCCACGTCATAGACCCTTTCCACATGGGATCCGAAGTATTCTGCGGTCTGGGCGGCTTCTTCGGCTACGGAAATATCGGCAGTCCCTCCCGTACAGACGGCAACGCAGCCGATATGGTCCTTTTCTTTTTCTTTCTTCAGTATATGGGAAACAGGGTCGTAGGAAATATCCGGGATGAAGGCCTTCACCAGTTCATACTGATGGGCAGAAGCCCTCGTGCCGAAGACTTCTCCTTCTGTTTCATAGAGCTTTCTGAAAATGCGGCCGATGTATTCGTCCGGCTTTCCCTGACAATAGACGACTTCGGCGAAGCCGGACCGTTTCTTCCTGTCCGTATCCAGCTTGGCAAAGCCCATTTCCTCATAGTCCCGGTCCGCCGGATTCTCCCGGAGCAGCGATTCCGCCGCTTCGATATCCATGGAGCCGTCCCGGACAGCGGTTAATATGTTCTTTAAATCCATGTGTTTGTCCTGTCTTAATACTATATGGCTATTTATTATATATAACTTTAATTAGAAAGTTATCAGTTAGCAGTTCTCAGTTATCAGTGAAGGGCGGTGCATCAGTAGAAAGCACCGCAGTTTTATATTGGTCTTTCCCGTTAAAGATATCTGTCGTCATCGATGCCTGCGGTTTCGACAGGTTCGTCCCCTCACCGCTTCGCGGAGCTCCCCTATCGTGGGGAGCCTTTCCCATTCGCGGCTGCGAATTTTAGAGACATTTCGCATGTTTGAGTCATTTCCGACTTGTACCGATAGTCAGCCCCCTTCACCCGCTTCGCGGGAGCTTCCCCCGTTGGGGGACGCTGGACAATCCGGCGAGGTACATTTCTCCTTATATGTGCAGTTCGTCCCCTCACCGCTATCGCGGAGCTCCCCTATCGAGGGGAGCCTTTCCCATTCGCAGCTGCGAACTTTAGAGACATTGTGCACGTTTGATTCATTTTCGACTTGTACGATAGTACAGCCCCCCCACCGCTTCGCGGAGCCCCCCGAACTTCGGGGGGGCTGACTACCTTTCGTTTTCGTCGCAATTGCGGGCCAAAGACCAAGGCCCGAAGGGCCGTTTCATAAGATTGGTTCCCGCAGGGA
>DKQZ01000008.1 GCA_002471975.1 Dialister sp. UBA7295
GTGTAATTATTGTACAGCCCCCGTTTTTTATTCATTGGCGGTCTTTTTATCGATTATCCCGATGGGCTGAAATTCAATATGCAGTGTCATACCCATTCCGGCAGCCAGACGCTGCAGTGTTTTTATAGAGGGATTTGCATTTCCCTTTTCCAGTTTGCTGATATCCCCCTGGGTAATTCCAGTCTTTTCGGACAATTCTTTCTGCGTCAGGCCGGATTGATGCCTGGCGTTAATAATGGCCTGAATGATGGCCCGCTTAGGCTGTAAAGCCTCATATTCTTTCCTGAATTCAGAATCTTTCAGCTGATCCTGCAGGAAATCATCAAATTCACTCTTCATATTCATGCTTCTTTCTCCGCAGATAAAGAGACCTGTATCTTTTGGCTCTTTCGATTTCTTCCGGCGGGGTCTTTTGCGTCTTTTTTACAAACCCGTTTGTCAGCACGATTCGTCTTCCAACGTAGAAAAAATATAAAACCCTGGTTATATTTGAACTCTGCTTTGCCAGTAATTCGAATATTCCCTCAGACAGGTATTTGGAATAGGGTTCTTGAAGTTCATATCCATTATCTTCGAGCAGCCCGATAATGGTGACCAGTTTGGCACGCATTTTCACGTCAAGAGATAGAAGGAAATCTTTCACTGGCTTTTTCCCTGATTCATCCGGATAGAACTCAACTTGAAACTTATTTCTTATTTCCTCCTTTTGCTCATAATTACAATATAGGATAAATCATATATTTTCAAGTCCTATATTCGTTTGACAGGTATAAAATCAAGGAAATTGACTCCAGCCCAATTTTTATTTGACAAATGATCAAAAATCGTTTAACATAAATCAGTGCATCAAATATTACCAAGAGTAAATAAATTCACAGAGGGGCCGGGATTCTATCCATGAGCCGGGACTTTGTAAATAATTATTGAAATCGTCCGCAGGAGCCGGGCGATTTTTTCAGGAGGAACAATGAGCAGGAAAGCGTATGTATTTCTGATTGTTTTTCTGGGCATCATGACGGCCATGGCGCCGCTTTCGACAGATATGTATCTTCCGTCGCTGCCGGAACTGGCGAAGGATTTCGGTATTTCCACTTCCATGACCCAGATGACTTTGACAATGACCATGATCGGTATGGCCCTGGGACAGGTCATGGGGGGACCGGTGAGTGACCGGTACGGCAGAAAGCTCCCCCTTCTGGCGGGTATGGTTTTCTTTGCCCTTTCTGCTTTTGCCTGCTCCGTGGTGGGAGATATTTATATTTTCCTGGGATTCCGTTTCCTCATGGGATTCTCCGGCGCCTTTGGTATCGTCATTGCCAGGGCCATTGCCAGGGACGTCTGCGCAGGACCGGCGCTCATGCAATTTCTGGCCATTCTGATGCTGGTGAATGGTCTGGCGCCCATTTTGGCTCCTGTGGCAGGAGCCCAGATTCTCCGCTTCTTCTCCTGGCATACCGTTTTCGATGTGCTCACGGTGATCGGTATTTTCCAGTTCATGGCTACCCTTGTTTTCAAAGAAACCCTTCCGAAGGAAAAGCGGGTAGGGTCCCTTCCTGAGGGATTCAAAGCCTTCGGCACCCTTCTTGGAAATAAATATTTCGATGGTCACTGCCTGCTCCAGTGCTTTACCTTCGGTGCCTTTTTCTCCTATATCGCCGGATCTGCCTTCCTTTTCCAGAATATTTACCATCTCTCCGCCCAGACTTACAGTTTCATCTTCGGCGGAATCGGTATCGGTATCGCCATGATGGGCTCCATTCCCGCCAAACTGGCCAATGTGGTCCGGGAAGTGGTGATGCTGAAATATTCCCTCATGGTTCCTGTATTGGGAGCCGTCCTTCTCCTGACCGGCATTATTTTATCCCTTCCGGCCTGGTACCTGATTGCGGCGATTTTTGTCACCGTCACACCTCTTTCCGTCATGGGAGCGGCTTCCATGTCCCTGGCCTTGTCGAAATGCGGTCAGAATACCGGAGGCGGATCGGCCCTTCTCGGATTCTGCAATATGTTCCTGGGCGGTATCCTCATGCCGGTCGTGGGAATTGCAGGAGACACCACGGCCCTCCCCATGGGCATCATCATTCTTGTCTGCGAACTCCTTTCCCTCATTTCTTTCTATTTCTTCATCGCTCCCTATCATAAGAAAGAGATGGAAGAAGAGTAGGTTGGCCGTTAGCCGTTAGCTGTTAGCCGTTAGCTGTTAGCCATTGGCAGGCAGCGGGCATATGGGAATAAAAAAGTCCCGACAGTGTTGTCTGCCGGGATTTATATTGGATAAAAATGAGAAAATGACCGCGAGATGGCGATTTGAGTCAGCTAAAATTAAGAAAAGATTATGAAACTCCATGTTTTTATTTGACTACCTGTCCTAAAAATGCTACTCTTGAACAGAGTGACAAGTATAGGATTTGTTGAACATTTTTCATAATTTATCTTTTAGGAGGCAATATGGATTTCCTGCATCTCTTTCGTGCCGGCGGGTTTATGATGTACCCACTCGTTCTGGCATCAATTATTGTAGTCGCTGTTTTCATCGAAAGATTCCGTTACTATCACGCTTCGAAATCGAACGTGGACAAGCTGGCTGCCGAAATTCCTGACTATCTGGCCAACAATGACATCGAAGGATTGAAAGAAGCCCTGAAGAAAGACGGGGGCCTTCCTGCGTCAGTCATTCTGGCAGGAGCGGAACATCTGGATATGAAAGTCAGCCAGACCACCCTCATCGAAGGCGCCGCGGCCCGGGCAGCAGGACTTCTGAAAAACTATCTGAACTATCTCGACGTCATTGTCACCCTTTCCCCGCTTATGGGCCTTCTGGGCACCGTCATCGGTATGATTGGTTCTTTCAACGTCCTTTCAGTTTCTGAAGGCCAGCCCTTTGCCGTCACCGGCGGTGTGGCAGAAGCCTTAGTCTGCACGGCTACCGGACTTTTCGTAGCAATCATCGCATTAATCGCTTACACCTACCTCTCCCAGCAGGTAAGTAACTTCGTTTCCCAGATGGAAAAACTGGGTTCCGTCTATTTGGCGATTGTTGAGGCGAGAGACTGATGAAACTATCTTCTATGAACGTGGAGAAGAAACCGAAAATCATGATCATCCCCATGATCGATATCATTTTCTTCCTCCTCGTATTCTTCATGATGAGCATGCTCACCATGGTCACCCAGAAAACGGTGAACCTGAACCTGCCCCAGACCGCCTCGGCCAAGCTGAACGTGGAAAAAACACTTCCCATCAGCGTCACCTCTGACGGCACCATTTACGTGGAGCAGGAAAAAATTTCCAAAGATGACTTCCATCGCCGTATGGAAATAGAAAAGAACAGGAACCCGGATCTGGCCATCGTCCTTCGCGCCGACAGCAAATCCGAGCATGGAGACTTTGTCTTCGTCCTTGACCAGCTGAAATCCGTAGGCATCAGCAAGATTGGTATCGCCACGGAATCCAAATCCGGTCAGAAATAAGAGGAGGCTCCATGGATAAATTTAGAAATCACTGGCCCAGCGCCTTTGGATTATCTGTCATATGCCATGGCCTGGTCCTCGGAGCCATCACAGGCTTCTTCATTCTCTTTCCGCCCCAGGTGCCCAATAAGAACATTATTGAAGTAGACCTGGTTACCGACATAGGAGGGGGAGGAGGGGGAGGAGGCGGAGGAGGAGGGAGCGAAGAAGAAATGCAGGCTTCCAAACTTCCCGAAATCCACACAGCCCAGGCCACTCCCACGGCTCCCCCTCCCACAGTTCCTGTAGAATCGGATTCCGAAGCGGAAAATGACCTCCATCAGATGGCTCCCCCGCCGAATGCAGAATCCTCAGAAACACAAATCCCCGCAGCATCGACTCCTGACTCTTCCTCAGAAGGAAATTCGGACAGTGAAGGAGGAAGAGGCATAGGAAGCGGCACGGGGTCCGGAGGAGGACACGGAAGCGGAATCGGAACAGGGACCGGAAGCGGCTATGGGCCGGGCACAGGCTCAGGGTCCGGAGGAGGAAATGGAAGCGGACATGGCACAGGAAATGGAGATGGGGAAGGCCCCGGAGACGGAGGAGGATCCGGGGGAGGAGAAACCATGGGACCCCAGCTTCTCTCTGCCCCTGAACCCTCCTACCCGGAATCGGCTCGAAGAGCCGGAATTACCGGTACTACGGTAGTAGGCATGACTATAAGTACAGACGGATCCGTATCTTCAGCCTGGGTAGAAGGCTCTTCAGGAAACTCCGCCCTCGACAGTGCGGCAGTCAATGCCGTCTACAGCTGGCGTTTCGTCCCGGCCAAACAGAATGGGACCGCCATCACAGTCAACTCCAGAGTCCCCGTCACATTTAATCTGAACTAACTGAATCTATCCCTCAAAGTGTGGTAACTTTGAGGGATTTTTTTGTATGGAAATCTTAATGAGTTTTCCATAAGACATACGGGCTGCACTTGATCATTAAGAACTTTTTTCTATAACCCTGTATCTGTAATTTCTGGAGCGCTGCGGGATGGCTGATATATAATATAAGAAATATGTTTAAATAAAGGAGCTTATTATGGGAGATTACACGATCAAGCACACGGAGTATCCTGCACCGGTGACGGAGGCAGAGCTTTTGACCATGCGGCAGGAGAAGGGGATTTCGGAGGAGAAGTATGATTTCATCGGCCGGTTCCTGACGGTTTGCGCTAATCTGTACGGCGCTATGGAGATGAGGGAATGCTGGGCTGTTTATCAGAAGGCGGCCAGGCTTTGGGATATGCCAATGAAGGTCATACGGGCTGATTTCAGGGATACTTTTGAAATCCTCCGGAGGGATGATTCTCTCTGGTTCCGGATTTATACCCGGAATGAACTGGATGATTACCATATCGTCCAGGGAGGCTGGATGGTTGCGGTATTGATTCATGAAGACATTATGTGGCAGGAGGGATATCTGGAACGGCTGGCCCTGCCTTTCATGCATCATGGCTATTTCGATGATCCTCCTCATATTTCAGATCGTTTCATGTCATTTCTGGATCATCCGCAGACAAAGGAGGAGGAGGCTCTTCTTGCGTTTTTGAACGGACTTAAGGTGGACGAAAAGTTTTCGAAACCTAGGGATGGCATGTTCACCGAAACTCATGCCGGGGAGAGGCTGGACAGTTTTTCCTGGATCAGTGATGCGGAAAATAAAAAGCTCCGGGGCTTGTGGCTTGGTCTCGATGGCGTGAAAAGAGACGCGAATCAGGCGAAGGCTCTGGAAAAGAAGCTGGCCAGGGAAAGTGCGGCGGAAAGGGCCCTGCAGTCTTTCCGGTATGGACTCCAGGCGGCTGTGGGGAAAAATGTGAAGTCGCCTCTCCGGGATTTTATTTCCTTCCTGAAAAAGGAGCTCCATGTGTCCCTTACCCAAAAACAGGAAACCGATCTGGCAGAGCTCTCCGTGGCTTTCAGCAATGTCCTTCCCCGGTGGGCCGAAAAAGGTCTGTCCCCTCTGGAAAATTATGAAGACGTCCTGAAGCTGACGAGGAAAGGAGATACCTACCGCCTGACGGTCCTGGATCCTGATGAGCTGGAGGAGGAAGAGGAAAGGCGGCAGGAAATAGAAGATCGCGCCCTCCAGGAGGAAATGCTGAAGCAGTGGAAGGGGCAGAATGATTTCACTTATCCCGAGCCGCTGACGGATAAGGAACTCCGTTCTCTGGCCAGAAAAAACAAGGTCACTCTGAAGGCCCTGCGGTTTCTGGATACCTATTTTGAAGCCTGTGCCTATGTGAATGGCGCAGTCACCATCAGGGACTGCTGGGAAATGTACAAATATGCCCTGGAGGATGACTGGGAGGATGAAATCCCGGAGATTCATATGACCGATTTCAAAGGCAGCCTGGAAATCCTTCGGCAAAAGGGAAATACCAGCTATCGGATCCTGACCCAGAAAGAACTGACCGGGAGGAAAGGCAAGCATGACAGCTGGATGAAAGAAGTGGTCATCGGGAAAAATATCATGAACGACACTATGGAATGGCGGGCGGCAGTCATGTACCTTCTGGCCCAAATGGATGCTTCTGATTCCTACAATATGCCTGACGGCTTTCCCGGAGAACTCCTCTATCATTTATACGAACCGGACTTTGACGAGGAATTGAAAATCTTTAAGAAATCAGTCAGCAAATCCTGATCGAGATATCGGCAGGAAATCTGTCTGATGACAATAAAAAGCAGCCGGCTTTGAAGCCTGGCTGCTTTTTGCGCTGCTTTGAGGGGAAAGGTCATTTTGCAGATTTTCCGCTATCCCTGCGGAAATGATTTCCTGTATTCCCCGATGGAGTGCAGGATATGGGTCACAGTTTTCCTTCGTACTTCTTTCATGGAGGTTTTCCGAGAGATTATCCCGGGTTTCCTCGGAGAGGAGGGAGGTTTTTATGATTTTCTCTTTTCAGGAGAATGGTTTCACCCTGATCGGCAAGGTTTATACTTTCTCAAGGTGATAGAAAAATATATTGGGATATAAAAAATCATAAAATTTTGAAAAATTTATATTTCAATATAAATTTTTATAGAAAACGTAGTTTTTTTATTTTATAATATAAAAAAGGCGGTGATAGTATGGTGCTTCGACATCAGTACCTGGACAAGCTGGAAAGACTCAGGGACAAAGATATCATAAAAATCATTACCGGAGTGCGTCGGTGCGGGAAGTCGACTCTTCTTCGGCAGTTTTCTGATTCCCTGATTGCAAAGGGAGTCCCCCGGTCTTCTATCATCTATATAGAGCTGGATCGGATCGAAAATGAACCGCTCCTTGAGTATCATGCATTATACAGGAAAATTCTTGAGTCCTGTGATGAGGGGGCAAAGAATTATGTTTTCCTGGATGAAGTGCAGCTGGTACCGGATTTCCAGAAAGCGGTAGTATCACTTTTTGAGCGGAAAAATGTGGACATTTATCTGACCGGCTCCAATGCAGGTCTTCTTTCCGGCGAAATGGCGACGCTGCTGTCCGGACGGTATATAGAAATTTCCATGCTACCCCTTTCTTTTGCCGAGTATGCTGAACTCACCGGTGAAGATACACAGAAAGCCTGGCCTTCCTATTTCCGGTATGGCGGCTTTCCCTATCTGCCAAATATACCGGGAGAAGATGAAAAGAGAGATTATCTGCAGGGACTGTACCATACGGTCCTTTTGAAGGACGTCATGGAACGGCACAAAGTGCAGGATCCCTATATACTGAAAAGTGTGCTCCGGTTCCTTTTTGATAATACCGGCAATCTGACCAATACGAAAAAAATTGCTGACAGCCTGACTTCCTATGGCAGGAAAACAACGCCGGTAACGGTCGAGAAGTATCTCCGGGCCCTGGAAGATGCGTTTATCATTTACCGCGTCGGGCGATATGACCTGCAGGGTAAGCAGCACCTGAAAATGGTAGGGAAGTTTTATGTGGTGGACATGGGACTCCGCTGGCTGCTTCTGGGGAATCGGGGGCGCGATATCGGCCATGTACTGGAAAATATCGTCTTCCTTGAACTGCTCCGCCGGGGATGCCGGGTTTATGTGGGACGAATGAAGGATATGGAAATAGATTTCATCGCAGAAAAAAACGGAGACCGGGCCTACTATCAGGTAGCGGCGAGCATCATGGATCCCGCAGCCTACGAAAGGGAAATGAAACCGCTGAAAGAAGTGAATGACAATTATCCTAAATATGTGCTCACCATGGATACCCTTCCCATGGACGAGGATGGTATCCGACAGAAGAATATCCTGGATTTCCTGCAGGAAGAAAAATATTTCCAATAAATCATCAGGTACAGACAGGTCATATTTCTTAAATTTTATAGTGCAGACCCTTTGAAATCGGTATATAATGAAATTGTCCTATGACGTTATTTCTTATTCATTGACAGGAGAGATAAATATGAAAATTTCACAGCGCGCTTTAAGCCTCACCACTTCCCCGATTCGCAAGCTGGGACCCTATGCCCTGGAAGCCGTCAAGGCAGGGAAGAAGGTTTATCATCTGAATATCGGCCAGCCGGATATCGAGACTCCGCCCCAGTTCATGGAAGCCATCCGCGGCTATGACAAGAAAGTCATCGCTTACGGTCCTTCCCAGGGCGATCCGAAGCTGATTGCCCAGATTCAGAAATACTACAAAGAATGGGATATGGATTACAGCGACAAAGAAATCTATATCACCGATGGCGGCAGCGAAGCCCTGCAGATTGCCATCCTTTCCCTCTGCGATCCGGACGATGAAATCCTGGTATTCGAACCCTTCTATGCCAACTACAATTCCTTCGCCAAGATTGCCGGCGCCAAAGCAAAAGGCATCCCGACCTCCGCAGAAAACGGCTATCGCCTGCCGGATCTCGCCACCATCGAATCCTATGTCACCAATAAGACCCGTGCCATCATCCTCACCAACCCGGGCAACCCCACCGGCGTAGTGTATACAAAAGAAGAAATGGACAGAATCGCCCAAGTCGTGAAGAAACATGGCCTCGCCCTCATTTCCGATGAAGTGTACCGCGAATTCGTCTATGACGGGAAATATGTATCCTTCGGCACCTATAAAGACCTGGAAGAAAACCTCATCCTCATCGATTCCGTATCCAAACGGTACAGTGCCTGCGGTGCCCGTATCGGATGCCTGATTACGAAGAATAAAGACCTCCTGGCCCAGTTCAATAAATTCTGTCAGGCCCGTCTCTGCGTAGCCGACGTCGTTCAGTCTGCAGCCGCTGCCCTCTATGACACTCCATCCTCCTACCTCAAGGAAGTCAATGAAGAATACAGACATCGCCGCGATACCATCGCTTCCGAACTGGCAAAACTCCCCGGCGTCATTTCCTCTGACCCGAAAGGCGCCTTCTACGTCATGGTCAAATTGCCGGTAGATGATGCAGAAAAATTCGCCATCTGGATGCTGAAAGACTTCGACGTAAACGGTGAAACCGTCATGATCGCTCCGGGCAACGGATTCTACTCCACCCCGGGCAAAGGAATCGACGAAGCCCGTCTGGCTTACGTCCTTAACTGCGGAGATATCGAAAAGGCTATCCGCATCCTTGGCGAAGGCCTGAAACAGTATCCGGGAAGGAAATAAACTTCCTCACTTGTCACGGGAATGGATTGAGCCATTTGTGCTGAATCGTGGAGCGTGATCCGTGGTCCGTGATCCGTGAAGGTGCGCGCTTGAAATTGTATAGCGCGCAGAGTATATATTTGGAAATAGAAATCCCTCAGTCGGTTTGGCTGGGGGATTTTTGTATGGGAATAACTGCCAAAATATACTTGGGATAAATGGGGAAAACGGAAAGCAAGAGCTCCCCGAAGTGCGGGGAGCTCCGCGAATGCGGTGAGGGGATGTCAAGCAGGTACTTGTAGAAAATGACTAAAAAGGTACATGCGTAGGGTTCGGTACAAGGCACATATGAGGTTGACTGCCAAATGCTTCCCGGGACAAATGACGCTATAGGTAAGCAAGAAAAAGGCGGCGAAGCCGGAAAGGGAAAGCCACCCTTGAAAGGGGGGCTCCGCGCAGCGGTGGGGGAAAGATGAATGCCTGATTGCCGATAAATGAGCATTTCAAGTACAGGAGCAAACAACCATTAGTCATCCCATCCGCCCCTGCGGGNNCATCAGGCGGCCTTTGGCCGCCGGTCTCATTCCTTCGCCCCCTCAGGCCCTTCGGGCCAGCTCCCCGGGGATGAGTTTACCTTTTGGCTCATTTTCGACTTGTACGATAGTACAGCCCCTCCGCCCTACGGGCACCTCCCCGAGCTTCGGGGAGGCTGTGCGGGGAGCCTTACCGCAAAAGCAGTGATGGGGCGACTTGATGGAAGATGACGAAAAAGGACAAGGCGCATATGGGACTGACTGCCAAAACATACTTGGGACAAATGAGGAAAGCGGAAAGCAAGAGCTCCCCGAAGTGCGGGGAGCTCCGCGAATGCGGTGAGGGGATGTCAAGCAGGTACTTGTAGAAAATGACTAAAAAGGTACATGCGTAGGGTTCGGTACATGGCACATATGAGACTGACTGCCAAAAGTTTCCCAGGGCAGATGACGCTATCGGTAAGCAAAAAAGGCGGCGAGGTCGCCGAAAATGAAAAGCCACCCTTGAAAGGGGGGCTCCGCGCAGCGGTGGGGGGAAGATTAATGTTTGAGACGATGAATGAGCATTTCAAGCACATGAGCAAACAACCATTAGTCATCCCATCCGTCAGCTTCGCTGACACCTTCCCTATCCAGGGAAGGCTGACCATCAGGCGGCCTCCGGCCGTCGGTCCCATTCCTCCGCCCCCTCAGGCCCTTCGGGCCAGCTCCCCGGGGATGAGTTTACCTTTTGGCTCATTTTCGACTTGTACGATAGTACAGCCCCTCCGCCCTACGGGCACCTCCCCGAACTTCGGGGAGGCTGTGCGGGGAGCCTTACCGCGAAAGCGGTGAGGGGGTGACTTGGTGGAAGATGTGGAAGACGGATAAGGCACATATGAAGATGACTGGTTTTTCTACGTTACGAATGGCCGTTTTGCGTCAATCGCCATTCTTGTGATAGACAGCCCCCTTCACCGCCTTTGGCGGAGCTTCCCCCCGTTGGGGGACGCGGGACGAAAGTGCCTGGAAAATTTACATTCGAAAGTGCAGTTCGCCCCCTCAGGCCCTTCGGGCCAGCTCTCCGATCGCGGGGAGCTTTCCTGTTTTCCAATCGTGTCTTTTGTCTCGTGACTGGTTCATCATTTAGCCTCGTAAGTGTCTTGCCCCGGCTGTAGAAGAATATATAAAAGGCGCAGCTATATGAATTGTGCTGCGCCACCGCCCCGGACTCCGTATTCCGGTTCCCGGTATATCGTAATGGTCCGCGGATTATTGCCTCTCTCATCCAAGTCGAAATCAAAGGCCCTGATGGGATACTGGAAGCCGGGAACTTATATTTGTAAACCAAAAGCCGTCCACATACAAGTGGACGGCTTTTGGACAGCAAAATACTCCCGGAGCGAGGAATTGTTCGTTTTCCGGAGTTTCGGTCTTACCTGTCAATTCGGCAGCAGCCATTCCCGCATTGAGATATGCTTCCCGTGACCGGGTACGGAGCGAGGTGGGTTACTGAATCATTTCGGAGGGGAGAATTTGCTTTTTTATAACAACTTTGGAAATTCAGAAGTCCTCGAGGATGGAAAGCAATCGGAACACGTGGGTCTTGCTCCGGGTCCGCTTAAAATTTTCTGGGCGCCTGGCGGATCGGATGGAGCTCGGCCCGAGGCCTCGTTCGTTTTGCCTTCTATACATATAGTAGAAAAAATTTCATTTTGTATCATTAGAATTTCGTTAAACTTTGGGGCCAGGCGATTTTCCATTGATTTCCGCTTTTCAGCATCCTGCGGTGAAGCCGGGATCTGCTTCTGCCATTTGCGGTCTGTCAGGCGAGGCGGTATGATAGGACCATAGGAAATCCCATTCCATACAAAGGAGAAATCAAATGAGCAGTTTGAACTTTACTTCTGATTATACCGTGACCTGCACTCCTGAAATCCTGAAAGATCTGGCGGCTCTCGGTCATGAATCTTTTACGGGTTATGGTTTCGATCGTATTTCCAAAGAAGCCGGAAATAAAATCTGCGAGCTCTGCGGCGCTCCGGAAGCCGAAGTGTATTTCCTCTCGGGAGGCACCCAGGCCAATGAAGTGGTCATCAATACCTGGCTCCGTCCTTACCAGGGAGTCATTGCCGCAGAGACGGGACATGTGGCTTTACATGAAGCGGGAGCCATCGAACATGG
This sequence comes from Dialister sp. UBA7295, assembly GCA_002471975.1. Taxonomy (GTDB): domain Bacteria; phylum Bacillota; class Negativicutes; order Veillonellales; family Dialisteraceae; genus Dialister. Next base: position 11,756 of record DKQZ01000008.1, read on the forward strand.
GGGACATAAGGTCCTCACCATTCCGGGGGTCCATGCAAAGGTCTCTGCCGAAGGGGTCCGCGCTTTTGTGGAGAATTACTATAATGATGAAAACCATGAACACATGGTGATGCCGGGACTGGTCTATATTTCCAATCCTTCCGAATACGGCACGGTGTACTCCCTGAAGGAGCTGGAAGAGCTTTCCGCTGTCTGCCATGCATATCATCTGCCCCTTTACATGGACGGCGCCCGTCTGGCCTATGCCCTGGCATCGGATGGCTATGACGTGACTCTGAAAGATATCGCCAGACTCTGCGACGCTTTCTACATCGGTGGTACCAAGTGCGGCGCCCTTTACGGAGAAGCGGTGGTATTTCCAAAGAAAAATACGATTCCCCATTTCTTCACCATGGTGAAGCAGAATGGTGCCCTTTTTGCCAAAGGCTGGGGCGCAGGGAGCCAGTTCCTCACCCTCATGTCTGACGGCCTTTATGAAAAGCTGGGCCGGAACGCCATCGAAAAGGCCAATGAAATCCGGAAAGCACTGGACGAAAAAGGCTATACCCAGTACATCCGGAATACGACGAACCAGATCTTCATCGTTCTCACAAAGGAAAAGAATGAAGAACTGGCCAAATCCGTGGAGCTGGGCTTCTGGGAAAATCTCCCCGATGGCCATGTGGTCATGAGAATCGCCACTTCCTGGGCGACGAGGGAGGAAGACGTGAAAAAATTAATTGAACTGCTTTGAGAAAGGATAGCTATTGGACGATAAAACTTGCATTAGTAGTTATCAGTTCTCAGTTAGCAGTTCGCAGTGATGGAGGGCGCCGAATTCATAGGGAGCCCTTTTTATATGAGATATATGGGAAACTGGATTATATAATGCCCGCCATTCATTCTGCAGCGGGCCGCCTTCACTGAGAACTAAGAACTGATAACTATTAAAAATAAGTAGTATATGCTTTCCAGGCATTTAGAGCCCATAGGAATCAGGTATTCGACATGTCTGTTTTATATACATATAATATATACAGGTAAAAGAAAGGAGAAATACCATGATTTTAGATGAAGATTATACCTTATCCAATGGGGTAAAGATTCCAAAGCTGGGCCTGGGGACCTGGTTTATCAGAAATGAAAAGGTGAGTGATGCAGTCCGTTCTGCGGTGGCTCTGGGGTATCGTCATATCGATACGGCAGAGGCCTATGGCAATGAAGAAGGAGTAGGAGAAGGCGTCCGCACCTGCGGTGTACCGAGAGAAAAACTCTTCGTCACTACGAAGCTGGCTGCTGAGGCGAAGTCGTATGAAAAAGCAGTAGAAGCCATCGACGGGTCCCTGAAGACTCTGGGCCTGGACTATATCGATATGATGATCATCCACAGCCCCCAGCCCTGGGCTATGGTAAACAAGTCCGATGACCGCTGCATCGAAGGAAACAGGGAAGCCTGGAAAGCACTAGAAGAAGCATATAAAGCCGGCAAGCTCCGGGCCATCGGTATTTCCAATTTCCTCGAAAGCGATATTGATTCCCTCCTGGAAACGGCGGAAATCAAACCCATGGTGAACCAGCTCCTCATCCATGTGACCAATACGCCTTTCGGCCTCATCCGTCATTCTGAAGAAAAAGGCATGCTTGTGGAAGCCTACTCTCCCATGGGACATGGCGTCATGATGAATCATCCGAAACTTCTGGAAATGGCTGCGCGCTACGGAGTCAATGTGGCCCAGCTCTGCATCCGTTACACCCTCCAGCTGGGGACACTGCCCCTTCCGAAAACGGCCAATCCGGACCATATGAAGTCCAATGCCGCCGTAGACTTTGAAATTTCCGAAGAAGACATGAAGACTCTGAAGGAAATGGAGAAGATTAAGGATTATGGGAAATATGCGAAGTACCCGGTGTATGGGAAGGTAAGATAAGAGTGGCCAGCCTGTTTCTGTAAGGACAACTATGGGTTCGACAACTTTTGAATCGGGGATCTCGGGAGTCTCGGGAGTATCGGGGCTGTCGGGAAGGTGGCGGCGCAAAAGAAATGAAAGCGCCGCCTTTTTTATATTTATATGTAAAGTAAATGATGTAAGACGACGGGAGATAAGGGAATGGCCGGCCTGTTTCTGTAAAGGATAACTATAGGTCTGACAACTTTTGAATCGGGGTTATCGGGGATCTCGGGAATCTCGGGGTTGTCGGGAAGGTGGCGGCGCGAAAAAATGGGAAGCGCCGCCTTTTATATTTATATGTAAGGAATCCGGTTTATGGCAAAGTGAGATAATCTCTTCTTGACAGGCCTGTTTCTGTAAGGATAACTATAGGTCTGATAACTTTTGAATCGGGGATCTCGGGGGTCTCGGGAGTATCGGGGTTGTCGGGAAGGTGGCGGCGCGGCAGAAATGGGAAGCGCCGCCCTTTTTGACTGATTTGCCTGGTATTAGAGTTAGGGAGGGTCAGATAAAAAGTTATCAGTTATCAATGCTTAGTTCGCAGTAAAGGATGGCCCGTCTCCAATCAGGAAGCGGGCCTTTTCAGTATGGCTTTTGAGCTTCGGTGTCCATCTATTTATAAGGGCGCATTTTTATTTTTTGCGCCCACCGCCGCTGAGAACTGATAACTAAGAACTGATAACTTTACCCTGCCGGTCCTCATTTGAGAATGCCCGGTCATTTTAGTACAATAAAGAAAAGGGGTGATATGAATGAGACTGGAACAGATTTCTGAACATACCTGGTATCTGCCTCCGGATGATCAGAAGGACCGGCCCATGCTGGGTTATGTGGCGGGAGAGAATTTTTCCCTTGCCATCGACGGCGGATTTTCACCGGATCAGGTGGAGGGGTTTTATAAAGAACTGAAAGCGGCCAATCTCCCAAAGCCGGACTTTACCGCCCTGACCCACTGGCACTGGGATCATACCTTGGGCCTTCCGGCGGTCTCCGGCCTTGTCATTGCAGAAGCCCGTACGAATGAATTATTGAGAGAAGAACGGAAAAGGCTGGAGAGTCCGGCTTATGAAAAGAGGCTGCGGAAGAGCTATATTTTTGTGGACGAAGAATTTCCGCATGTCCCTATTCCCACTATAAGGACAGGAGAAATCGAATTCCGGGACCATCTCACTCTGTATATGGGAAATGTGACGACCGAACTCTTCTACGTGGAAGCGCCTCATACGCCGGATTCCACCCTTATTTACATCCCGGAGGACAAAGTTTTATTCCTGGGAGATGCCTCTCTTTCGTCTTTCGAAACAGGCCGCATGGACAGGGAGAAAATGAATGCATTTCTCGAAACGGTTCGGGGCCTGGATTGTGACATCGTCCTCCTGGGCCATGAAGGACTCCTGAGCAAAGAGGATTTTCTGTACTACAATGGATTTTGAAATAAAAGAGGGCGTACAAAAATAAAAATCATTATTTAAGAACTTTAGGAAAAATAGTTATCAGTTATTAGTGATCAGTTCGCAGTTGTGGTGGGCCTTTTTATAGGAGAGGCGGCCCTTTTATATAAGGATTGAAACATTTTCAATGAGAACTGTGTATAAAAATGGCCCGCCATCCAATTTGATGCGGGCCTCCTTCACTGATTACTATGAACTGAGAACTGATAACTTTATAAACTTCGGCAATTCAACATATTGCGTAATTATTGTACAGCCCCCTTTCAGCTGCCTTTTATTGAATAGAAAGAAGTTTTTCCGTATCCACGAGGAGGATATTTCCTGATGCTCCTTCCTTTTGGAGGGATTCCGTAAAACCATCCCGGGAGAATAGGGCATAGTGAATCCTGCGTCCTTTGGAGATGAGGAGGCTTCTCTCTTTTAACGTCTCCAGTATGTCCATACCCACCGGTTCATGACGCCATTTGCATTCGCCGCAGAGGATATCGGTCTCATTGGTGCAGACGAGATCGATTTCCTCTTCTCTTTTTCTGGCAGGATTCGTGCCCCACCAGTGACCGTAAGCAGTATAGAGTTCATCCATATTTCCTGTCATGATGAGACGGCGGATGTACTGCATGCATATTTCTTCAAATACAGGACCGAAATATTCCGAAAGGTAGGGAAGGATGCGTTTTTCCCAGGCTGCCCGGCCCATGCCCATGGCAATGAGGGCAGAAGATTCGGGGATGAAACGATACCAGAAAAGGTAGAGCGGATCCCGTATGCGGTAAATGGTTCGGCGGGTGCCCTTCGTCTCGACAGGCTGGACTCTTTCGATGAGTTCCAGATCGATGAGGTTATTCAGATAAAAAGTGATCTTTCCTGATTCCCGGCCCACGGCCATGGCGATGTCATTCTGACGGCTGGCGCCATGGGCAATCGCGGAAAGAATGGAATTGTATAGAGCCGGTTCCCGAAGTTCCTGGAGCATCAGGTTTTCCGGTTCTTCCTGCAGATGCCCGCTGGAATCAAGAAATTCTTCCGTTATCGCTGCTTCAAGAGAAGGATAGTGGGACAAATAGGTGAGATATTGCGGAATGCCTCCGCCGATGCCATAAGCCAGGAGTTTTTCCTCCGCCTGCCATTCCGGGAAGAAACGGATGCTTTCATAGAAGGGCAGGGGATGGAGCTTGAGCTGGGCCGTACGGCGTCCATAGAGTGGACTTTCATATTGGAGGATCTGCCGTTCCATGAAACTCATGGAAGAGCCGCAGAGGATGAGGTAGAGCTTCGTGTGAGACCATTCCTGGTCGATGAATTTCTGAAGGATTGAGGAAATAGAAGGAACTGCCTTGGCGAGATAGGGGTATTCATCGATGGCGAGGACGATTCGCTGATCCTTTGCAATCTTTGTGATGTAGGAGAAGAGACTGTCAAAACCGGAGAAAGAGTCAAGCATCTCTGTCTGCGCATCAGGATACTGTTCCCGAATGGCAGATGAGAAACTTTTCAGCTGCTCCTTTTCACTCTGCTCGGTGGCCATGAAATAAATGGCTTTTTTTTCGCAGATAAATTCCTGAATGAGCCGGGTTTTTCCGATTCGACGGCGCCCATAGATGACAGGGAATTCAAACCGGTCCGATTGATACCGTTTCTCCAAGGCAGACAGCTCTTTTTCACGTCCGATAAACATGGGTGACTCCTTTCCATTTATCTAAGTCGTAATTATCATAGTCGTGACTTGGATAAATTCTTTTCTTAATTATATAAAAAATCAGGAGCTCATGCAATGAATATAAAAGTGCATTGACAATTTTATGATAAAAAATACTTTCCGGATCCTCATTCAACTTCAGCATATAATCTAGCGTGGCCGCAGAAGAAGCGCCGGTGCGGGAATTATCATCCTCATTGCCCACGGAAATGAAACCCCAGGTGGCCAGATGATTGAATACTTCCCCGTAAGCGGAAGCCTTCGTGCCGGTCCCATTGGCCATGATAACCATGGGCCAGGTTTTATTTCCTTCTTTCAGACTAGAATTATTATAAAAGTGGTGGAGAAAACAGGAAATGTGGAAAAATGTGTAAATTAACTGCGAAATTGCATGGAATTTTGTGATAAAATATATATAAAAGTACTGGAAAAATGTGGGAGGTCATGATGGAGCGACTGAAACGGAAAATCGATGAAGAACTGATCCGCTGGAAAGAGGACCCTTACCACCTGCCCCTCATCGTAAAAGGGGCCCGGCAGATCGGGAAGACCGATGCCATCCGTCATTTCGGAGAGGCTCAGTATGAATCCTATATAGAAATCAATTTCATCCTGCAGAAAGAATACAGGTCGATTTTTGATGATGGCTATGAAGTGGACAAAATTCTGAAAAACATGACCTTCATCCATCCGGAAATTCGTCTCATTCCCCATAAGACCCTCATTTTCTTTGATGAGATACAAGCCTGCATTAACGGCGCCACGAGCCTGAAAGCTTTCAAAATGGATGGGCGGTATGACGTGATCTGCTCCGGTTCCCTCATGGGCATCAATTATGGGGAAATCGAATCGAACAGCGTGGGATACAAGCAGGATGTGGTCATGCACTCCCTGGACTTTGAAGAATTTCTCTGGGCCCGGGGGTATGGGAAAGCGCAGATTGACGATCTCTATGATCATATGGAATCCCTTCTGCCCCTGTCGGAAACGCAGATGCATGCCCTTCACGACCTCTTTCTGGAATACATGGTAGTAGGGGGTATGCCGGCCATCGCCAGCCGGTTTGTGAATCAGGGCAACTATTCCGGCATCCTTGCCATGCAGCAGCAGATTCTCCTGGACTATGAAGAAGATATCACGAAATATGCCGGGGGACTGGACAAAGCAAGAATCCTGAACGTTTATCGGGCCATTCCCGTATTTCTGGGACAGTCAAACAAGAAATTCCAGATTTCCAAAGTGGCCAGAAATGCGAGAAGCAGGGACTATGTGGGGGTGGTGGAATGGCTCTCCAACGCAGGCATCGTCAATATCTGCTATAACCTGGACCGGCCGGAGCTGCCGCTCAAAGGAAATTACAATCCCAGAGATTTCAAGCTTTACTTCGGCGATCCCGGCCTTCTCGTGGCATCGCTGGACGAAGAAGTACAGGAAGATCTCCGTTTCAATAAAAATTTCAATATTTACAAAGGAGCCCTCTATGAAAATGTGGCGGCCGACATGTTGACCAAAGCAGGATTTCCGCTCTTCTTCTACCGGAATCCGAAATCCACGGTTGAAATGGACTTCATGGTCCGTGACCGGGACTCCCTGGTCCCTGTGGAAATCAAAGCGCAGGACGGGGCAACTCTTTCCCTCAATCACCTCATTACGAAAGATGCCTATGAAGACATTCATTATGGCATCAAGCTGGGAAATAAAAATATCGGCTTCAACGGGAAATTCTACACCTTCCCATACTTCCTCACCTTCCTGCTGAAGAAATTCCTGAAAGACAAAGGGGAAATAAAAGCATCACGTCCGGGGTGAGGAACTTAAAACAACAGAATTCACAGGATAGCGGACATTGAATTGATAGTCCGCTATTTTATTTTGTTCGAAAAGCCAAAGGAAGGCGGCTGAAGCCATCGCAAGACTCGAACCACATCCATCCCCAGGCCCTCAAACCACCCAGGTCGAAGCCGAAGGGCAAGGGCCGCCGAAAGGCGGCTGGTGTCATCGCAAGACTCTAAAAGCCAAACGCCCCAAAGCCATCGAAAGGTTCAAGTCGAGGCCCCGGGGCAAAAGCCCCGAAGGGGCGAGTGCCATCGCAAAACCCCAATCGGCATTCATCCTTAAATACCCAAGCCGTACGCAGGGAAAGATGAACCATAAAATACAAAAGAGCGGCGCCTTCATACTGCTGCGCCGCTACCTCCCCGAGTCTCCCGACACCCCCGAGCCCCCCGACAACCCAGGAACAAAAGCCTTTATTCCTGCAGTTGTCCTTTTTTTACAGTATAATTTATTTCCTCATCCTTACCATGAGTAGTATAATAAGAATCATCTTCAATCTCGGGAGGTTCCTATGATTCAGGAAAAAATCCGTCCTTTCATCCCTACCGTCTGCCACTGCATCAATGATACGGGCCAGGGTTCCATTGCGGCCCTTCTGCCGCTTTTCATCAATATGCTGGGCCTGTCTTATTACGAAGCGGCCACGGTCATGCTGGCCAATACCATGTGTTCCTCTGTAGTCCAGCCTCTTTTCGGCTACCTGGCAGACAAAGTGAAGCTGCCATTCCTGATTCCCCTGGGAGTCCTGATGGTGACTTTTTCCATCAGCCTCATGGGAACCACGGCAGGTACCTACGAATCAGTCCTCCTTCTGGCCCTTCTGTCGGGCATCGGTTCTGCTATTTTCCATCCGGAAGGGGCGCTCCTCGTGAACCGTATGACCGGCCCGGCCAAGGGGAAAGCCATGGGATTTTTTGCTATCGGTGGAAATATGGGCTTTGCCATCGGACCCATTATTGCTTCCACCGCCTATACCCTGGGCCGTGAGTATCTCTGGATTTATGCCATACTCGGCGTCATCTGCACTCTCCTTTATATCTGGACCTTTATCCTTTCCCGCTCCGAAGAGGCAGAAGGGGCAAAGAAGGAAGCGAAAGAAGGGGCTGAAAATGACTGGAAATCCTTCGGGAAACTTTTCTTCCTTATCCTGGCCCGCTCCGTTTCCTTTGCCTGCCTGAATACCTTCATTCCACTTTTCTGGATTTCCCAGCTCGGTAAAACCGCAGGAGAGGGAAATATGGCGCTGTCCTTCTTCTTCGCCATCGGTGCCGTCCTCACTTACTGCGGAGGGGCTCTTTCCGACCGGGTAGGATACGTCCATATGATCCGCTACAGCCTGATGATTCTTATTCCGGGACTCATCCTTTTCATCCTGAGCGGGATCCCCATTCTTTCCTATATCCTCATGCTGCCCGTGGCCTTTGGCGTATTTGCCATGTACGGACCTACCATCGTTCTGGGACAGACGTACCTGGCGAAAAACGTGGGCTTCTCCTCCGGCATCACCCTGGGAGTCGGCATTACCATCGGAGGCCTCATGGCGCCCATGGTCGGTAAAGTGGGCGATATGTACGGACTCCAGGTGGGTCTTGCCACCCTCATCCCTATAGCGCTGCTGGCACTTTTTGTCACATTCCTGCTGAAAGAGAAGAAGAAAGCGGAATAAATGGGATACCTCTTACCCATTCCAGACAGAAAACCTTTCACTGCAGAGGAATTGGGAATTGGGGGCGGTGCGTTGCGACAGAAAATAGCAGCGCAGAGTTATATATGTTGAATTGCTCTGCCCGGCATCTTGTATTTCTCAGTCAATCTGAAAGATGAGACAGTAAAACTCCACATATCGAATTCTGGAGAGAATGTATTTCAGGAAAAGAAGGGATGGGTATGCTTTCCATTTACCCCGCATGTTTCTATGAAAATAAAGACGGCTCCTATACCGTGATTTTTCCGGATCTCGACTATACGGCTACTCAGGGGGATAATCTGGAAGATGCTTTTGCCATGGCGGTAGACTGTCTGGCAGGTTATCTCTACACATCTCTGGAAAATCATGAGTCCTTTCCGAAAGCTTCCGTCATGAGCTCTATCGATCCGAAGAAAGTACTGCAGGAGATTGACTGTGACGATGATGATAAAGGATTTGTGAATATGGTCACGGTAGATGTGAAATCCTATGCCCGGGATCACTTTGAGAAATCGGTGAAAAAGACCCTGACCATTCCCGTATGGCTGGACGAAGCAGCCAAAGCGCAGCATATTAATTTTTCAAAGGTCCTCCAGAAAGCGCTGAAGGAAGAACTGCGGATGTAGTCATAGCCGTTAGAATGTCATACAAATTTAAAAGACTGTGAAATCATGGAAAAGATTCACAGTCTTTTTATCTTGGAAATTTGTTAAATGGATTTTACGAATTTCCTTATTTCCAAGATTTTATAAAATGAATTTTACAAATCATTTTTCTCCCAGCAGCCAGTCGTATACATTGACCTGCCGGATGCCGTTGTAGGATGCCATGGGAAGGTAATCCATGGAAAGGATGATTTTGGGATTATGGTCATGGATGGCAAGGAGCGGCGCCAGTTCACGGTCTCGCGTATGGGTATCCAGAATGGACTGGGAGACCTGGATGTACGTCGTGAGGCCATCACGGAGGACGATGAAATCGACTTCTGACTGACCTACCCGGCCCACATAGACTTCATAGCCCCGGCGCAATAGTTCCAGATAGACGATATTTTCCAGGATATGACCGCTGTCACTCTGTTTTGAACCCAGGAGGAAATACCGGAGACCCATGTCGGCGGCATAGTATTTCGCACTGTTCTTCAGCCGTTCTTTGCCTTTTACGTCATAGCGTTCGGCCCGGTAAAGAATGAAACTGCTTGTGAGGGCGGAAATATAGGATTCCACGGTGGGGACGGAAATTTTTCTGCCCATGGAAGTCAGGGTATTGGCGATTTTGGCGGAGGAAGCGATATTTCCTATATTGTCATACATGAACTCGATGAGACTCTGAAGCTGGGAAATATCGGATACCTTTTTACGGAGAGCCACGTCCTTGACCAGAATCGTATTGTAAATGCCTTCCAGATAAGCCCGGATATCTTTGGAATCCGTGAATTCCAGAGCACCAGGGAAGGAACTGTTCAGGAGATAGCGGGCATAAAGCTTCGGCGTATTGTGCTCTTCAGGAAAGGCGGAGCAATATTCAGCAAAGGACAGGGGAAGCATCCGAACCTCGATGTACCTGCCGGAAATCAGAGTGGCCAGCTCGCCGGAAAGGAGGAAAGCATTGGATCCGGTGATGTACAAATCCACATTCGGCTTTGCATAGAGCCAGTCCACCACTCGCTGGAAATCAGGGACGTTTTGGATTTCATCAAGAAATACATAGTAAGGCTGGTCCTTTCCCATCCGGCTTTCGATGTATTCATAGAGGGCATCCGCGGTGAGGAGATGTCGGAAATCCCCGGACTCCAGATTCACCGCAATGATCCGGTCCGGCGAAGTCCCCGTCTCCCGGAGATACTCCTCAAAAAGGAGGAGCAGCGTAGACTTCCCGCAGCGGCGAATCCCCGTGATCACTTTGATCACATTCTTGTCCTTCAATCGCTTCAAAGTTTCCATATACTGTCTGCGTTCAATCATAGTTCTCACCATCCTCTTTAGATATAGTATACCATAATAAGAAAATTCTTTAAATGAATTTTATAAAATAATAAATATAGCAGAATTTATAAAATTGATTTTATAAATTTCAAACAGGAAAATCATCGAATAAGAAGATGCAGACCGGGCGGGGGCAGGTTCTCTTTATTTAAAAATCGGGAATATTTATGCCGAAGGCCTATATATTCTGCGCCCAAAGGGCGCCACCACCCCGGGTTTCCCGATAGCCCCGGGATTCCCGATATCCCCGACACAAAAGCTGTTGAAAGACTCAGTTTTCCCTTTCAAATACCGCTGTCCCATATTTCCCCTATAAAAAAATAGCGCCCCGCAAGGGGCGCTGCCTTCACTAAGAACTGATCACTAATCACTTTTTACCTGTAGTTTTTCATAATGATTTGGAAATCCCATCCTAGGCTAGAATCGTTCTATCGCATCGAGGGCCAGAGCGGACCGTTCGCATTCGGAGTTGAGGAGGGTGATCTGCCAGCAGAGGGGAGAGCCCTTCATTTTTTCTGCCGCATAGGAGAGGCCGTTTGTCCTTTCATCGAGGAAGGCGTTATCGATCTGTTTGGGGTCGCCCAGAAGGATGATTTTCGTACCCCTCCCGGCTCTGGTGATGATGCCCTGGACCTGGTTCGGCGTCATATTCTGGGCTTCATCGATGATGAGGTAGGTATTCACGAGAGACCGTCCGCGGAGATAGTTCATGGCTTCCATTTCGATGTAATGCTGTTCGAAGACTTCCTGAACCGTATCCTGCAGCATCATTTCATCCCGGTAATTGTCATCGCCGCTGTCCATGAGCTGTTCCAGATTATCCATAATCGGCCGCATGAGGGGAGAAATCTTTTCTTCTTCCGTGCCCGGCAGGAACCCGATATCCTTATCAAACTGCACGTTCGGCCGGCAGATGAGCATCTTTCTGTATTCGCCCCGCATATTGTTCACTACTTTTTCAAGGCCCACGGCCAGGGAATAAAAAGTCTTTGCCGTCCCGGCAGGACCTTTCACGATGACGAGAGGTGCCCGCTGGGCGCTCATCATGAGGGCTTCCTGGATGAAAACCTGACCCACATTGTGAGGCTTCACCCCATAAGGGGAAGCGGCGGCAAAAGTGAGGGGGACAATCCGTCCCTTTTCCACCCGTCCCAGCTGGGTGGCCTGGGGATTGAGGTCATTTCTTAAAGTGACAAATTCATTTTCCGTCAAGGCCGGAGGAAGGATATTTCCTTCCTCGTCCGTTATATATACATTATCCAGAGACACGCCCTGGGTCTGGAAAGCCGAAGACACGTCGGCCCGGATATAGCAGGTGGTGCGGCCCAGGTAATTTCCGGAATCGCTGGAAACCTGTTCATTGGAGAAATCCTCTGCCGGGATGCCCAGCATTTCCGATTTCAGCCGGAGCACCAGGTCCTTCGTGACGAGAATGACGTCTTTTCCTTCTTTCTGCGCATGGACACAGACTTTGAGGATCCGGTTATCCGCCTTGTCCTCCGGAAGGCTTTCAGGAAGCGGTTCATGGACACAATTCGTTTCGATGCGCAGTGACCCGCCTCCGGGGAGAGGCACGCCGGAGAGGATATCCCCCGAGAGACGGAGATTTTCCAGCGTCCGGATGACTTTCCGCGCATTGGCGCCCCGTTCACCGTCTGCCTTCTTCAAGCCGTCCAACTCCTCCAATACCACCAGGGGCAGAAGCCTTTCATGCTCATCAAAGCAGAAGAGGGCATCCGGCGCCTGAATCAGTACGTTTGTGTCGATGACATAGGTTTTTACCATTACATCCACCATCCTCTATGAAATTTTTTAAGGAAATCAGCAAATCTTGTGCCCGTTTGCCTTTGCCTTGAACTGGAGACCCAGCACTTCGCCTGCCCGTTTGCACATGATCATGCGTTGCAGGAATATTTCAAAATAGTCCATAATGGTGCAGATGGATTCATCCAGTTTGATATCCAGAATAATGGTCTTCTTCTCCGTATCGATGGTAAGCTTTGACGACTCCGCCGCATAATTGACCTTGTCATGCTTGTCGAAGGTATTGATGACTGGATTTCTTACCCTGTTTCGCCGGACGTCACACTTGTCCGCCAAAATGACTGCTGCGGAAACAGGGTCAACTGCTGTCCCTGTAGCTTCATCGTGCTGACCGATGGCCGTGATGATGATGGCGATATCCTCGGGATCCGCATTCCATTTCTGAAGAAGATAAAAGGCCATGAGCGCCCCGGAGTGGGAATGATCCGTCCGGTTCACGCAGTTTCCTATGTCATGCATGAGCCCCGCAATCTTCGCCAGCTCGATCAGATGGTCGTCATAGCCCAGTTTCTTCAGAATCCTCCCTGCCGTCTCCGCTACTTTGGAAACATGGGCGATGGAATGGTCCGTATACCCCAGGGCGCCCAGTACGTCATTGCCCTGCCTGATATAGATCTGAAGTTCCTTATTCTTTATAACCTTATCATACGATATTTTTCCCATAAAATACAACTCCTTTTTATACTATCTTCAGTATAACCGCCGAAAATGTACGCTATATATAGGATTTGTAAGAAATCAGTCAGTGGAAATAAAATATTGAGCCTGCGTGGAAATAAACTGGCAGGAAGTCCGTCGGGAGAGAAAATCCACTCTTGAAAGGGGGATGTCACGAAGTGACAGGGGGGAAGACTGATGCTTGAAGCGACGAAAGAGCTTTTCGGGCATAAGTGCAGACAAATGTAAATCATCCCATCCGCCCCTNNTCAGGCGGCCTTCGGCCGCCAAGACGGAAAATCCACCCTTGAAAGGGGGGATGTCACGAAGTGACAGGGGGGAAGACTGATGCTTGATTCGATGAAGCTTTTTAGGCAAAAGTGCAGACAAACGTAAATCATCCCATCCGTCGACTACGTCGACACCTTCCTCATCTGGGGAAGGTTGACTGATCCGGCGGCCAAAGGCCGCCGATCACATTCCTTTGTCCTCCTCACCGGCGGAGCCAAAACTCACAGGGAAGGCAGCTTTATTTTCTGATAAAATCACTAAAATTCACTTTAAAATCAAATAAATATATTGCAGTGCATTGCATATACTATGAGATGCACTTATAATGTATATAGAATTATAAAGGAGGCTGTCAAATGGATACCGTGAATTTTTCCGTTCGTCTGGATAAAGACGTGAAACTGCAGAGCGAAGCCCTTTACAAGGAACTGGGCATGAACTTGACTACTGCAATTAATGTATTTCTGAAAGAATCACTCCGGGCAGGCGGATTTCCCTTTGACGTCCGTCTGAACAAACCCAACCGCGAAACCATCGCCGCCATGATGGAAACCCAGAGGATTCCCTATGACCCCAAAGTCAAAAAGTATGATGACGTAGAAGAAGCACTGGCGGAGCTGAAACGATGAATTACAGAATCGCCTGGACCACCCAATTCAAAAAGGACTATAAACTGGCCATGCGCAGGCACAAAGACATTGACCTTCTTGACCGGATTGTCAAGCTTCTTGCCAGGGGCGAAGCTTTACCGGCAAAAAATAGAGACCATGAACTCACCGGTTTCTGGTCCGGATACAGGGAATGTCACATTCAGCCCGACTGGCTCCTGATATACCAGTACAAAGATGACGTCCTCGTGCTGACCCTGTCAAGAACAGGAAGCCATAGCGATCTTTTCGGGGCGTAATAGTTAAGGCTGCAGGAAATGGTAAATCATTTCCTGCAGCCTTTTTGAAATCATTTCAGAACCTTGCGGAAATCTGCGAACCAGTGGGCGAGTATAGAGAACTGGCGGCCAAAGGCTGCCTTTGGCGTCAATCCACCCTTGAAAGGGGGGATGCCCTCCAGCGACAGGGGGGAAGACTGATGCTTGATTCGATGAAGCTTTTCAGGCGGAAGTGCATACAAACGTAAATCATCCTATCCGCCCTTCGGGCACCTTCCCTATCTAGGGAAGGTTTTTCATCTCATCCGCCCTGCGGGGCACCTTCCCCATCTGGGGAAGGTTGACGATCAGACAGCTTCGCTGCCCATAGCAAAATGCCGCGAAGCGGCAGGAAAGACAATCCACCCTTGAAAGGGGGGATGTCACGAAGTGACAGGGGGAGACTGATGCTTTTTGGCAGAATGGATTCCCTAAATATTTCCCGCTAAAAGTCATGCCAATTATAAAGAAAGGTCATTATAAAAATAAATTTCATTTTACAGGATTGACAGTGCTTTACCGACTTACTACAATAAAAACAAATACAACGTTCGGTTTTTTAGATAATTCATTCATCTTTTGTTGATTGCCTCGAAGTGAGAAGGCCCGAGACAAGGGGATGACGGAACCATCGATTCGAGGATTGCCGCAGGGCGGCAGACTGGATTGATGGCTTTTTTATTTGGGGAGGGCAGCATGAATCACATAGGCAAGATCATCGGGAACCATATCCTCTGCATGACCCCGGCTGCTTCGGAAGCGGTCGGGAAATGGGGAAATGGAAGAAAAATGATTTCCCGTACATTCAAAGTCCTGAGCCTTTCGGCCCTGATCTTCATTGCCCTCACCGGTTCGGCCTGTGCGGATGATTTATATGTCCATGGGAGTTCTGCGACTTCGACAGGCAAAAATTCATCTGCCTGGGGAAACAATACGAAAGCCTACGCGGAAAATTCCACTGCCTTTGGTTTGAACACCCAGGTCGGCAGTGTGGATGGAGTCTATGGTAAACAGGCTCTTGCTTTTGGTGAATGGACAATGGCGATCGGTAACAATTCTACCGCCTTTGGCTTTTACACCTACGTCTTCGGAAAAAATTCTCTCGCCTTCGGGGACCATTCCAAAGTATACGGTGACAATTCCATGGGCGGTCTCGGCGGTTCAGTGGGTCAGAGCAGGGTAAAAAATGGCAAATATAATGGCAAAGATAATTATGACTATAGTGGAGAGGTAAAAAATGCCATTGCCCTCGGAGAAGGGGCCTGGGCAAAGATGGAAGGAGCCATCGCCCTGGGCTCGGGAGCCCTGGCAGATACGGGATCGGGAGTTTCCGGCTACGATCCCATGACAGATACAGCTTCTGACTCCTTGGATGTAGCCTGGAAATCCACCCGTGCTGCCATTTCCATAGGAGATCCGGAGAGCAATGTCTCCCGCCAGATCACCGGCGTCGCCGCAGGATCGAAAGAGACGGATGCCGTCAATTTGGCCCAGCTCAAACACGTGACTTCTTCCCTGGTCACCTCCAATGCAGTCACCGAAGCCATCAATCGGTCCGGTTTCACCCTGAAAACCTCGTCTGCCAATGGAGACCTGATCAATCCCGGCGATACGGTTCTCCTTTCCGCAGGGAAAAATGCGACCCTCACCCAGAATGGCAGTACCATTACAGTCAGTGCCGATGGCGCCAAAGTCAGCGGGGCAGAAAATGGAGCCATCACCGTAACTCCCGGACAGAAAGACTCCGATAACGTCACCGATTACAAAGTGGACCTGAACCAGGCCACAAAAGATACCATAAAAAGCGCCCTCCAGTCAGTAAAGATTAAAGTGGATGGCACGGAAGCAAATGATTTGACCAGTGCCGGTGACACCCAGAATTTCCTCTCCGGAAATAATATCCTCCTCTCCGCGGCGAATGGAAATATCACGATTTCCTCAAAAGATGCCGTCGAATTCACCTCCGTGAAAGCGGGAAATAAAATCACTTTGAATGCAGGTGGCATGGACGTCGGATCCACGAAAATCACAAACCTTTCCGATGGCGAAATCAGTGCTGATTCCAAAGACGCCATCAACGGCAGCCAGCTTTTTGCCATCCGGAATGCAGCAGGAAAAAAGACAACCTTCACCGGGGATGACAACGTGAAAGTCACTCTTTCAGGCACGGACGCCTCGGACGGTGACAAATATTCCGTGAAACTGGCAGACATCCTGACCATCGGTACCGCGAAACCCCTCAAAATCAATGGCACCGAAGGCACCCTCACCGGTCTCACCAATCTGGACTGGGACGGCAAGACAATTGTCTCCGGCCGGGCCGCCACGGAAGACCAGCTCCAGAAAGCCGTCTCCAATCTGGAAGTCAAAGTCTCCGGCTCCTTCGGCATCGATGACGGACAAGCGGGCGATACCCACAAAGTGACAAAAACCCTGGGAAATACCATTTCCATCACCGGCGGGGCCACGAAAGATGCATCAGGAAAAGATATTTCAGATGGAAATAATATTTCCACCGCCATCAAAAACGATAAACTGGAAATCTCCCTCAATAAAGATGTGAATCTGGGACAGGACGGCTCCCTCAAAGCAGGAAATACCACCATCGATCAGAAGGGTATTTCCACAAATCAAATCACCCTGGGAGACACCGCTCTCACCTCTGACGGACTCACTATTTCCAATGGTCCCTCTGTCACAAAGACCGGCATAGACGGAGGAAATAAAAAACTCACCGGCGTAGCCAATGGCGAAATCAGTGCCGCCTCAAAAGACGCCATCAACGGCAGCCAGCTTTATGAAGTCAAAACCATGGCAGAAGAGGTGTCGAAAAAACATACTACGGTGATCGAAGGGAAAGGGATTTCCGTCAGCGAAGGGCAAAACAGTGACGGAGGGAAAGAATATACCATTTCCGCCAAAGCCAAAGAAAATGGCGGCATCGCCGTGGACGAAAACGGTATTTCCGTGAATACAGGAAACGGCCTCACCACGAAATATGGAAAAATCACCATCCTGACGGGCGACAATCTTAAAGTCAATGAAAAAGGACTGACCCTGAGCGATACCGTCAGCCTTGGACAAAGCCTTACCGCCGGCGGGAGCGTAGTCAATCACAAAGGCTTTACCACCTCCGGCGGGACCAGCCTTTCCGACGAAGGACTCCAAATCTCCGGCGGCCCCGCCATCACGAAATCAAAAATCGATATGGGCGGCCAGCCCATTCATGGGGTAGGAGCCGGCACAGCCCCCACCGACGCCGTCAACGTCAGTCAGCTGGAAGGCATCACAAGTCAGTCCAACTTTGCTATCCATAAACTCTCCAGCCGCATCAATCGAGTCGGCGCAGGCGCCGCCGCTTTGTCTGCCCTCCATCCCATGGACTTTCAGCCCGGAGACAAATGGGCCGCCGCAGGAGGATTCGGAAACTACAGAAACGCCAATGCCGCTGCTGCAGGCCTCTTTTATCGGCCGAACGAAGACATCCTCCTCTCCCTCGCCGGAGCCTTCGGAGGAGGAGAAAACATGATGAACGCCGGAATCTCCCTGCGGCTCGGCCAGGGAAGTCACATGCCCACCACCCGGAGCGCCATGGCCAGAGAAATCAAAGAACAGAAAAAACAGATCGACGAAATGAAAGAAGAAATGAATCAGCAGAAAGAACAGATCGCCTTCCTCATGAAAGAAATAGAAGAAATGAAGAAAGCAGTTAGCCGCTAGCCGTTAGCAGTTAGCATTAGAAATAAAGCCTCTCAGGCCAATAAAGGCCGGGAGGCTTTTGCGTGCGTAAGGAATTGGGGATTAGGGATTAAGGGTTAGGGAAGGTAGCGCGACCGGGCAGGTTCATCTATCACACCAGGCAGATATGAGACTAATTGCCAAAAGGTACAAGTGCCATACGACTCTATAGGTACAATGCGGGCTCTCCCTCGGGAGAGCTCCGGCGCGGCTGAGAGGGCAGGCAAAGTAAAACGGCGGCCAAAGGCCGCCGAAAGGACAATCCACCCTTGAAAGGGGGGATGTCGCGCAGCGACAGGGGGGAAGACTAAAGCTTGTTTGCCGAAAGAGCTTTTAAGCGAAAGTGCATACAAACGTAAGTCATCCCATCCGTCGACTTCGTCGACACCTTCCCCATCTGGGGAAGGCTGACCATCAGGCGGCCTTCAGCTGCCGGTTTACATTCCTTGCCCTTTCAGTCTGCTTCGCAGCAAGACTCCCTGGGGGGAAGCCAACTCGCAACCGATAGTGCCACATATGAGGCTGACTGAAGAATTTACAAACTTTAACGAAATTCTAATGATACAAAATCAAATTTTTTTCTACTATATGTATAGAAGGCAAAACGAACGAGGCCTCGGGCCGAGCTCCATCCGATCCGCCAGGCGCCCAGAAATTTAAAGCGGACCCGGAGCAAAGCCCACGTGTTCCGATTGCTTTCCATCCTCGAGGATTCTGAAATTCCAAAGTTGTTATAAAAAAGCAAATTCTCCCGAATCCGAAATGATTCAGTAACGGCAACCTCGCTCCGTACCCAGTCACGAGAAGCATATCCCAATGCGGGAATTGCTGCTGTCGTATTGACAGGTAAGAACGAAACTCCGGAAAACGAACAATTCCTCGCTCCGGGAGTCTTTTGCTGCCTGAAAGCCGCCCACCCTGTGGGCGGCTTTTTGTATTGCTCCCATAGAAGCTGTCCGAGGCCGCAATATAAGATTTCACCACAGCGCCTGACACAGATGAGACTGACTGATGAAACGTATTCGCGCCAATTGACAATAACGGTAAGCAAGTGCTCTCCCTCGGGAACCATGCGAAGGGGCGAGAGGGTACTGAAGCTTAAAATCCTGCACTGCACATACGAGGTACATATGAGGAAAAAGGAGAAAATGACAATCGGGCCCCACCCTTCCGAGTGCNNGAGCGGCCGGGTAGGTTCATCTCTCATACCTGGCACAAATGAGGATGACTGACGAAACGTTCCCGGGGAAAATGACTCTATCATGGGTCGGGAGGCCCTCCTCGAGAGGAGGGCTCCGCGATAGCGGTGGGAGGACGAATCCCCGTCGAAACCATTCCTGGCAGGAGCGAAGATAAACGTTTCATGCACATAGCCAAACGAGCATCAGTCATCCCATCCGCCCCTGCGGGGCACCTTCCCTATCTAGGGAAGGTTGACCACCTGGCGGCCAAAGGCCGCCAAGACGGACAATCCACCCTTGAAAGGGGGGATGTCGCGCAGCGACAGGGGGGAAGACTAAAGCTTTTTTGCCGAAAGAGCTTTTAGGACGAAAGTGCATACAAACGTAAATCA
>DKQZ01000018.1 GCA_002471975.1 Dialister sp. UBA7295
GCTGGGTGGTTTGTGATATACTATTCATAGCATGAGCCTCCAGTTTCGTATGTTTTGATTGGTACCTTAATTATACCAAACTGGTGTGACTCATGCTATTTATTTAGCCATGAATCTAGATTTTACAAGGCTTTGTGAGTGTTTTGCACCTGCGAAGTTTGAGATAATGATTTTTATTTTTGTACACCCCCATATAAAAGGGACTTTCCTCATAGGAAGGCGCCACCATTACGAATCACGAACAACGAATAACGAAGAACGATTCCGGTCATTTGAGAAGAACCCTATTTCCACCCAAAGGAAACAAATTTACTCTTTCTTTACTCATTCATCACTGATAATTGGCACTGGTTATATAGACTTGAATTTAGTATGTGCTACTATGCACGGACAGTCGGGAGAAGTTATGAAAATCATTCTGAAAAATATCTGCAAGTCCTATGGCGGAAAGCTCATCATCGACCATGTGTCGCTGAATCTGGAAGACCGCCATTTCACTACTCTTCTGGGGCCTTCGGGCTGCGGGAAGACGACCCTTCTCCGCATGATTGCGGGGCTGGAGCGGCCGGATGAGGGGGAAATATGGCTGGGCGATACCTGCGTTTCCGCCCCTGAAAAAGGTCTCTTTGTGCCACCGGAAAAAAGAGGCCTGGCTTTCGTGTTCCAGGATTTCGCCCTCTGGCCTCATATGACGGTTTTTGAAAACGTGGCCTTCGGCCTGCGTGCGGCGGGGCGGACGGACCATCTGAAGGAAAATGTGGAAAAAGCCCTTTTCACGGTACGGCTGGAGCACATGGAAAAACGGTATCCCCATGAACTTTCCGGCGGCCAGCAGCAGCGGGTCTCCTTTGCCAGGGCCATTGCCCTGAAGCCGGAATGCATCCTTTTCGATGAACCCCTCTCGGCGCTGGATGCCATCCTGCGCATAGAGATGCGGGGAGAAATAAGGCGCCTCGTGAAAGATCTGGGCATTACCGCCGTTTTCGTCACCCATGATCAGGAAGAAGCCATGAGCATGAGTGATGCCATTGCCGTGATTTCTTCAGGGAAAATCGAGCAGTATGGAAAGCCGGAGGAAATATATGCCCATCCGGAGACGGATTTCGTGGCCCATTTCGTGGGCTCTTCGAACTGGATCGATGAGACCCATCTCTTCCGGCCTGAAAAAGGGTGCATGGAGAAAATCCCGGAGGCCGAAGAATTTCATGCCACTGTCACCAGCGTGCAGTTCCTGGGCCATACTTATGAAATCCACATGGATCATGAAGGAGCCAAATGGCTTTGCTGGTCTGCGAACCCCCTTCCCGCAGGCAGCGATGTGTCATTATACGTGAAGGGAAAAGACATTATTTCTTTATAAGGAAAGAGGAAATCCAATGAAAATGAAAAAACTCGCCATTCTTGCCGCATCTGCCCTTCTCTGCATGGGCATTGCTGCCTGTGGAACAAAGACCGAATCCAAACCGGCTGCTCCGGCTGCAAATAATGAGAAAAAAGTGGTGGTCTACATGCCGTCCCCGGCAGGCCTCACCGACAAACTGGCCAAGGGCTTTGAAAAGAAGACAGGCATCAAAGTCGAAGTTTTCCAGGGAACCACCGGTGAAATTCTGGCCAGAGTAGAAGCAGAAAAGAAAAATCCTGCTGCCGACGTAGTAGTTTTGGCTTCCTGGTCTGACGGACTCAATATGAAGAAATCCGGCGCCCTTGCTTCCTATAAACCACAGAACGCAGACAAACTGGACAAAGCCTTCATCGATAATGACAATCAGCTCATCGGTTACTCCGCTTCCGCAGTCGGCGTCATTTATAACAAAAACGTCATTCCCCAGCTTTCTGCAGACTGGAAAGACCTGGCCGATCCGAAGTACAAAGGACAGCTGGCTATCCCGGATCCCATGAAATCCGGCGCCTGCAAAGATTTCCTGGCAGGCTACGTCAATAAATACGGCTGGGAAGCTCTGGAAGGCATGGCCAAGAACGGCATGAAAGTTCCTGGAGCCAATAAAGCTGCTTTGGAAGCCGTCACTACTGGAGAAGTTGGCATCCTCGTTGCCGGAGTCGATTACAATGCCTACAAAGCAAAGAAGAAAGGTGAACCCCTGGAAATCTACTATCCGAAGAGCGGCACCATCGTCAATCCGCGCCCGGCTATGATCATGAAGACCGCGCCCCACAAGGATAATGCCCAGAAATTCATGGATTACCTCCTTTCTGATGAAGGCCAGCAGCTTGTAGCCAATGCATGGCTCCTCCCCGGCCGGACCGATATCAAAGCCAAGGGAACCCAGCTGAAAGACATCCCGCAGATTAAGCCGGAATGGGACAAGATGATGGCCATCGCCACCGAAACAGCAAAGAAGCTGAATGAACTTTGTGGGAAGAAATAATCATTTTCGCGTTTTCTGATTGAGTCACTTCTGCTGAATCGTGATTCGTGTATCGTGGTCCGTGGTTCGTGAAGGTAGGCCCGCATCAAAAATGGGAAGCGGGCCCCTTTTGATATGAAGAATTCACATATATATACGATGTGATACTTTGGCTCTGGGTTGAAAAATTTTAAACCAATTTTTGGTCCATGATAATCAGAATGGCAATCATGATTTGTCATCGCCCTGAGTGAGCCAAAGGCTCGTGCGCGACAGCGCACTATAAAAATTGGTTGGCGAAAGCCAACCATATCCTTCACGAGCCACGAATCACGGATCACGGACCACGACCGGCTCCATGTTTGTATATCCATTATTTCCTCATTGTCAGAAAGGCACCCCATGAATCGTAAATGGTTCCTCCCCATTCTTGCCCTGGCGGCGTTTCTTATTTTCCTCATCCTCTGTCCATTGGCGGAGGTGGGAATCAAGGCGCTCATTATCAATGATGCCCTGGACTTTTCCTATGCCGCTGAAACGCTGATGGAGGAGCAGAATGCGGTGATGATCCGGAATTCCCTCATCCTGGGGGTGCTGGTGGTCATCGTTTCCACCTGTATTTCCCTCCCCCTGGCGTATCTCCTTTCGCGGACGGAATGGGCGGAATCGAAAGTACTGGATATTTTATTTCTTGTGCCTTTCATGACGCCTCCCTATATCGCTTCCATGGGATGGATCCTTTTCATGCAGAAACGGGGCCTTCTGGGACAGCTCATTCCCTTCTTCAAAGACGGGGTGACTCCCTTTTTCACCCTGGCAGGCCTGGTCATGGTCATGAGTTTCCATATATTTCCTTTCATGGTGACTCTCCTCAAAAATGCCATGCTTAGAGTTCCTGAAAGTCTCGATGAAGCGGCTGCGGTCTGCGGGGCAGGATTTACGATGAGGCTCCGGAAAATATTTCTTCCTCTGGTCACGGGAAATTATGTGATCGGCGCTCTGCTGGTCTTTGTGAAAACCCTTTCCGAATACGGCACCCCTTACACATTGGGGCGGCGCATCGGATTTGACGTTTTTACCACAGACATCCACCGCTATGCCACCATTGCCCCGATTTCCTTTGGTAAAGCTGCCGTCCTGGCATCGGTCCTTGTGACGATCTGTCTTTTTATGTGGTTCATCCAGAACTACATCACCATGACTCACAGTTATCGTCTCGTAGGTGGAAAGGGGACCCGCCGGGTTTTTAAAACTCTTACTCATCCTGTCAAAATAGCTACAGGTGCAGCTATGGGATGTCTCTTTGCCCTGGCTGTGGGGATTCCCTATTTCTCCGTCATTGCCACGTCCCTCATCAAACTCCGGGGCTATGGCCTTCAGGCAGGAAATTTTACGCTCGCCCATTATGCAGAGCTCCTTTTGGAGCATGATAAGGCCATGGATGCCATCCTGAACAGTCTCTTTCTGGCCGTCACGGCATCTACGATTTGTGCCATTCTGGGGACTCTCACCGTTTTTGCGGTGAAAGGGCTCGGTAAGAAATGGGGCCGTCCTCTGGAAGCGGTCTCTTTGGTACCTGAAATGCTTCCCGGCATCGTTATGGTGATTGGCCTCATGCTTTTCTGGAATGATATTTACGACGTCCTTCCCCTGTACAACACCCTGGGAATCCTCGTTCTCACCTATGTGGTCCTGTTTCTTCCCTTCACGGTCCAGTATGTGACGAGCTCCCTCACCCAGATTTCCTCAAGCCTCATCGAGGCGGGCCGGGTCTTTGGAGGAAATACGTTTTACGTCTTCCGACGCATTACGGTTCCTCTCATCCTGCGGGGCATCGCTGCCGGCTGGATGATGACCTTCATCATTTCCCTCCGTGAACTGGTGGCGCCTTCCATGATCGCTCCGCCCAATACTCTCGTCATTTCCACTTTCATTACGAGAGAATTCGAGCAGGGAAGCGTATCCCTGGGCATGGCTATGGCCGTACTCTGCATACTCATTACCGCAGGGTGCCTCCTGGTGCTGAATAGGGGAATTAAACGGTTCTAATGGTCAATACTAATGGCATCTCTGAAATAAAGAGGTGCCATTTTTTGTTGGTTAGGGAAGAAAGCCCTGAACGAGGTCTGGGGCGGAGGCCACCTTCCCGATACCGCCCACCTGACATACATCCAATCCCATCAAGTACGAAGAAACCTTCCCGATACCGCCCGCCTGACATAAATCCAACTCCATCACGAGCGGGAAATCCTTCCCGATACGTGCCATATGACACAAATTTGACAAGCTCCATACAAGGATGACCATATGTAAAACATTATTCCAAACTTAATCAAAATATTTCCCACTGGTTACAATCTTGAAGAATATATTGCACAGGATTGACTCCTTTGCGGTAGTACGCACCCGCTTTATTTCCTACAATGAAGATACCGATGAGAGAGGTCCGCCCATCGGCGGAGAGACGGAATCCAGAGGAAACACGGCAACTCGCGGAAAGGATGTTTCTCCCTCAGGACCATTCTGCCGAAAGGCATTTCTATAAGGAGAGAGAACATGAAAAAGATTCTCGCAATCGCAGCAGCAGCTGCACTTTCCTGCGGCATTTCCGCATTCGCCGCAAATCCGTTTTCCGATGTAACCCCGGATGACTGGGCTTACCAGGCTGTTTCCGACCTGTCCGATCAGGGCGTCGTAGAAGGCTATCCGGACGGCACCTTCAAAGGCGAAAGAAACATCACCCGTTACGAACTGGCTCAGATCGTTGCCCGCCTCATGGCTAAAGAAGATCAGCTGAACGGCGAACAGAAAGCAACCCTGGACAAACTGGCTGGTGAATATGCTGATGAACTCGCTAACCTGGGCGTACGCGTTTCCAACCTGGAAAAGAAAGTCGGAAACCTGTCCTGGTCCGGTGATGCTCGTATGCGTATTAACCAGGGCTATGAAAAAGATAAAGACAAAAAGTTCACAGGCGATTCCACTGATTCCTGGAACGGCCGTATGAGAATCAAAGCTCATGCTCAGGTTAATGAAAAGACCTCCGTTGATGGTTGGCTGCGTCAGGACATGAACTTCAAGTCCGAAGCTGCTAAGGATAACAAAGGTGTTTACATGCAGCGTTTGTACGTTACCCATAAATTTGGTGACGCAACAAAGCTGACCGTCGGCAAATATGGTGAACGCTTCGGCCAGACCGGTATCCTCCACGATTCTGAAGTCAAAGGCGCTGAACTGACCTATGGCGGCAAAGACCTCAACCTGACTGCAGGCTATGCACGTTTCATGAAGTGGGATGACAAGCTCGGTGCTTATGGTGAAGGCGGAATTGACAAGAATGCCGGCGACGCTAATGAAGACAAACTGGAAAAGGAAGTTACCTACGCACGCATTGCAGGCGAAGCAAGCAAGCTGAACTATGACGTAGAATATGTCAATGCAGCAGCTGCTGATTATCAGGTATGGGGCGCAGGCCTGACCTGGAACGTAGCAGACAAGCTGGACGTATTCGGAGACTACTACACCAACGTAGACTACAAAGGAGATCCGGCTCTCTGGTCCGCAGGTCTTGCTTACGGCAAACAGAATTTCAAGAAACCGGGCACCTGGAGACTGGCTGCAACCTATGTAAAGGCTGAAAAAGGCGCGTTCATGGGCGGCACAACTTGGGATCTGTCCGCTCCGCAGGAACTCGCATTGGAAGATAAGAGCGTTCACTTCTGGATCGCTCAGGCTGATGTCACCCTCCAGAAGAACGTAGGACTCCACCTCGAATATGCCTTCGACGTTGATGCAAAAGGCGACAAGACCGATTACGACGATCTCTTCGAAGCAAAGATCGACTACAAGTTCTAATCACTCCTATACAGAAAAGAGCTCCTTACGGGGCTCTTTTTTGCGTGGGAAACAGGAGAGGGAAACGATTTGATGCAGGGTGGAAACTTAAGAAATAAAAACTTGTAGTAAGAAGTTATCAGTTATTAGTTCTCAGTTCGCAGAAAGTCTCATCCAATTGGAAATGTCCAGGATTTTGAATTCTGCTTGATCATATGAACCCTTAATAACTGATAACTGCGAACTGATAACTTTTTTCGTGCTTTTTCAGAAAACCCATGAGAACTATTTCCACCATCTTGCATCCCGGAGCGACCGGGCCTATAATAGCTACGTTACATAAAAATACCCTCAAGGAGGCAATATAATGAAATCTACATTTTTCCCACATTTCACCATCGGTACTGATGCTTATGATGCAGTGCCGGACATCTGCGGCGATTATGGCAGGACTGCCGTCATCATCGGAGGCAATAAATCGAGAGCCGCCGCTGAACCTCTTATCCGCAAAGTCTGTGAGGGGCATATCGAAATCCTGGGCTCTTTCCTCTATGGCGATGATGCCACTTTTGAAAATGCAGAAGCGCTGACGAAGATTCCGGAAGTACGGAAGGCAGACATGATTTTTGCGGTCGGCGGCGGACGGGCGACCGATACCACCAAGTGGGCCAGCCATCTCCTTCATAAACCGCTTTTCACGTTTCCCACACTGGCATCGAACTGCGCATCAGTGACAGCCGTATGCATCATGTACAATCCGGACCATTCCTTCCGCTGCTCAATCTATAGAGAAAGGAATGCATACCATACCTTTATCAATACCGACGTCATCGCTCATTCCCCGAGAGATTATTTCTGGGCAGGCCTTGGCGATGCTCTTGCCAAACAGTACGAAGTACCTTTTTCCGCCCGCGGCCTTGACCTGGACTGGGTACAGGAAACAGGCGTAGCCAATGCGCAGAATGTAAAGAACGGTATTTTGAAATACGGCAAAAAAGCGCTGGAAGCCGTAGACCGCAGGGAAGTGAATGATTCCCTGGAACCGGCCATCCTTTCCATCATTGTGGCTCCCGGCATGGCTTCCGTCTGCATCGAAGATGACCTGGACTCCTGCCTGGCTCACGCCATTTACAATTCCCATACCAATACGCCTCACAAAGGAAATCACCTCCACGGGGCAGTCGTCAACTATGGTCTGCAGATCATGCTGCAGCTGGATGGACAGTACGAAGAAAGAGACAAGATCCGCAGCTTTGCGAAATCCATCAACCTTCCTCACTGCCTTTCCGATATCGGCATCGACCCGGCGCATCCCGACGAACTGGTGAAAAACTGCCTCCATACGAAAGATATGCGGGTAAAGCCCTATGACATCACTTTTGACATGGTGTACAAGGCCATGATGGATATCGAGGAACTGAACAGGCAGGGAAAATAATGATTTGAGACTTCTGGCAGTTACTGCGTCCTGAGACAGCTGCGGTTTTCGGGAGTCATCCTCACCACGGCACGCCGCGATTGAGAAAATTTCGAGATTTCGGGGTGCGGGGTGCGGGATTCGGGAAGGTGTGCCGCTGATGCGGCACGCTTTTTTATTGGGAATGTACACAGGCGGGGCGAAAAGCCCGTAGAAAGAGGGGAAATGAGGGACATTTTCCTGCTTACTGAATATTGGAAATCGTGTCCCGTGGTCCGTGGTCCGTGAAGGTGGGCGCCTTGAAGTGATAGAGGCGCCTCTTTTTTATTTGGAAATAAAACTATAAGGTGCAGCACTTTTGAATCGGGAATCTCGGGGATGTCGGGGTTATCGGGATTGTCGGGAAGGTGTGCCGCTGATGCGGCACGAATGATGATATGGAGAATGTACGCAGGCGGGGATAAAAAGCCCGAAACAGTCGAAATGGGATAAATGAGGAAAACGGTAGTCGGGAAGGCCCCCCGAAGTTCGGGGGGCTCCGCGAAGCGGTGGGGGGCTGTACTATCGTACAAGTCGNNTCCTCCCCTGGTCAGGGGAGGTTCCGGAGCAAAGCAGAGGGGAAAGGGTTGTACAATCGTTCAAGTCGATTATGTGGCTAAAAGTAAAAATCGAATCATCTCCGTGGGTTCCGCGAAGTGGTGGGGCTGCACTATCGAAAAAAGGCATACAGGAGGCTGATTTCATAGTTGTACAGGAGCTGCCGGACCGGGGGCACCTTGTGGCGATATATTTTTTAGATTATAATATAAGAAATTAGCAATGTTAACTGGGCCGCGGCGTGAAATTTACGTGGGGCCCTGTTTCTGGCGGGATATTTC
>DKQZ01000014.1 GCA_002471975.1 Dialister sp. UBA7295
CCCCCATCGGGGGAAGCTCCGCCAAAGGCGGTGAAGGGGGCTTACTATCGTACAAGTCGAAAATGACTCAAACCCTCGAAATGCCTCTAAAGCCCGCCCCCCGAATGGGAAAGGCCCCCCGAAGTTCGGGGGGCTGTCGCCAAAGGCGACTGGGGGGCTGTACGATCGTACAAGTCGAAAATGCGCTAAAAGGTAAACTCATCCCCGGGGAGCTCCGGCGCAGCCGGTGAGGAGACGACCTGCACTTTCGACAATAAATTCCCATAGCACTTTCGTCCCGCGTCCCCCATCGGGGGAAGCTCCGCCAAAGGCGGTGAAGGGGGCTTACTATCGTACAAGTCGAAAATGACTCAAACCCTCGAAATGCCTCAAAAGCCCGCACCCCCGAATGAGAAAGGCCCCCCGAAGTTCGGGGGGCTNNCGACTGGGGGGCTGTACGATCGTACAAGTCGAAAATGAGCTAAAAGGTAAACTCATCCCCGGGGAGCTGTCGCGAAGCGACTGAGGGGGCGACCTGCGCTTTCGGCGATCATCATACAAGCCGACCATGAGAGCCGAAGGCCAAATCAAAAATGGCGGACTTCCCAATTTGCCGTCCGCCACCTTCCCGCACCCCGCTTCCCGCACCCCGCTCCCCGTCTTTTCCCATCAAAAATGCGGCGCCCATGACTTTGCGCCGCACCTTCCCGACCACCCCGACAATCCCGAGCTTCCCGATCACCCCCGATTCAAAGGTCATCAAATCTTAAAGTTTCCCTTCTCTCCCCCTTCCCTTCAGATCCTACTTCACGCGCTCTTCCACTTCTCCCTTATTTTCTCCATCATCCTCCCTCTTATCCTATAGTACTGACTCCTGCTCATCCTACACTTTTCCATGATTTCCTTCGGCGAAACCCTGGCGATTATGAGGCGGAGAAGTTCCCTTTCCTTTTCATCGAAAGCCACCCCGGCGAGGAATTTGCCCGGATCCCGGCGTTCTTCTATTTCCATTTCCACTTCTTCTCCCAACTCTTCGATATGGACCTCGTAATCCCTTCTTTTCCCCTCAGCCCGGATATAGCCTATCTTCGCCCAGATGAGACGACTCCGGATGTAACAGGGAAAATACAATCCCAAAGCGGGATCGTAGACAGCAAGACTTTCGAGGAATACCATGATCAGCTCCTCCTTCATATCCTCCCAGTCCCCTTCATCCATAGTCAGTTTCCGGAAAAGAGGCTCATATCGGTTGAGCAGCTCCAGTTTCGCTGACTCCTCCCCGGCCTGCGCCCTTTTCACCAGGTCCATTTCCATTTCATAATCCTTATTCATGTCAGTTTCTTTCCGGCATGCCTTTTTTTATTTCCGCGGATACCTGCATGATAAAAGAAACAGAAATAGAACGCAAGTTCGCTAGCAGCTCCTCCAAGCCCCGAAAATGAAGCCGGGAGGTTTCCTTAACCCCGAAATTCTATCTGAGAGGAGGAAATAGACCCGCCAAAAGCGTTCTAATGAAAATTTCATGATACAAAACCCCTTTTTCTGAACTATATGTATAGGACCGGATTTCAGAAAGGAGATTTTATGAAAGAACTTGCAAAAGAAGGAAAAGACCTCTTCCTGGCCTTTCCCATCAAATTTACGGGAAGCGTAGTCTTCCTATCCCTGGGGCAGCACGCCCTTCTATTTCTAAGCTTCACCGCCCTCGTGGCCATGGACGTCTTCTCCAGGTGGCTTGCCATCAGCGCAGGACTCCTCAGGAAAGAAGGGCAGAAAGAACCCACCCTCCTCGCCATGATCCTCGCCATCCCGAAAGCCCGGGAAAAAGGACTCATCCAAAGCTCCATCATGAGAGAACGGGGCCTCTCGAAAATCCTCATGTACACCCTCTGCGTCCTTGCCGCAGCCTTTGCCGACTGGCTCCTCTCCGCAGGCGGAAGCCCCTCGGGCATGGCATTTCTCGTAGTTAGCTACCTCACCTCCACTGAAGCCCTCTCGGTCATTGAAAACCTCTCCGAAGCGGGCCTCACCTCCATGGTGAAACTCCTCGAAAACCTCCGGGGGGTGAAAAAATGAAAATAGGAATGGACTTCTCAGAGCACAATGGACACCTCCCCTGGGACAGACTCGCCGCAGCGGGCCTGGACTTTGCCCTCCTCCGA
Source organism: Dialister sp. UBA7295 (assembly GCA_002471975.1). Classification (GTDB taxonomy): domain Bacteria; phylum Bacillota; class Negativicutes; order Veillonellales; family Dialisteraceae; genus Dialister. The sequence continues at coordinate 2,142 of DKQZ01000014.1, forward strand.
CTCGGCTGGGGTAAAGGACATCTGGACACCCTCTTCTTCGAAAACGTCAATGAAGCCTGGGCAAGACATATCCCCCTGGGACTCTATTACTACAGCTATGCCCTCACCCCACTTGAAGCCAGAGAAGAAGCAGCCTTTGCCTTCTATATCATTCAGGACAGCGGTCTTGGAAATAAAATTCCCCTCGGCCTCTGGCTGGATATGGAAGACGCCGACGGCTGGAAACAGAAACACGGAGTCCAAAGCCCCGAAGAGATCACCGGCCTCACCAAAGTCTGGCTGGAAGAAATAAAAGACACTCCCTACCCCCGAGGCATCTATGCCAGCTTCGACTGGCTCACCCGCCTCATAGACCTTCCGTCCCTGGGAAACCCTCCCACCTGGTGCGCCCAGTGGGCAAGGAAATGCGACATCCCCCGGGCGAAAATCTGGCAATTCACCGACCGCCTCACCCTCGCAGGAATAGAAGCAGATGGGGATATACTGTTTTGAGCCGTTAGCCGTTAGCCGTTAGCCGTTAGCCGTTAGCAAAAATGACCGTCAGATTCGTCTGACGGCCATTTTTATATGGTAACTTTCATCTTCGACAACTTTTGAATCAGGAATATTGGGGGTATCGGGAATAACGGGAGTGTCGGGAAGGTACGGCGCAAATTCATGAGCGCCGCATTTTTATATTGGAAATCATACAAGCCGAAACGTTCAAGCCCTCCCAAGTTTTGGGAGGGTGTCGCCGAAGGCGACGGGTGGGTTGATCTACAGGTACAAGCAGAAAATGAGCCAAAAGGTAAACTCATCCCCGGGAAGCTGTCACGAAGTGACTGAGGGGGCGAAGGGATAGAATCCCGGCAGCCAAAGGCCGCCCGATAGTCAACCTTTCCTGGATAGGAAAGGTGTCAGCGAAGCTGACGGATAGGATGACTGATGCTTGAAATCGATTCCATTTCCATCCAAATTTTCACTAACCATACGCGATTTGCGTCCCCCCAACGGGGGAAGCTCCCGCGTAGCGGGTGAAGGGGGCTATCTATCGTTAGAATGCCATCTGACTCCAAAACTCCATGCGTTACGTAAAAAAGAAAAACCTTCCCTAGACAGGGAAGGTGCCCGTCAGGGCGGATAGGTAGTAGCGGTTCAAGTCGAAATAGACTCAAACCCAAAGCAGGAGGGCTTTCCCCCGGGGAGTGTACAAAGCGTTACTTTGCAAATCAGGCTTCCCTCTGGGAAACTGGCACGAATGGTCTGAAACGAATGAAAAATCCCTCATGAATTTCTTCATGGGGGATTTTTAAATTTATGTGATCGGCCGTTCGGCGAGGATCCGGTGATCATTGCCATCATATTTTGCCCTGTATTGGTTAAAGCATTGAAAAGTCAGTTTACCATCGTGCTGAAGTCTTCCAAGAACGATGCTGAATCCGATACCGGTTTTTGCAGCAAATGTCCGGATAGATTCCAGGGTAAAGCAGTTCTTTTCATAAAATTTCTGAAGCTTTTCAGGAGGAATGAGCAAGTCCTGGGCCTTGCGATTGGCATCTTTTTCATCTTCTTCACTGACTCCCTCACTCTGATAGATATGACTCAGAAGAATATGCGCGATCTCGTGAAAGAGGCTGAACCAGAAGCGATCTGCATCGTGACTTCGAAAGGTTATTCCAATGATGATTTTATTGTTATCTTCAAAAGTGATTCCATGAAGGAAAGAGCCGGCCAGATGAGGAAGGTAAATCAGGGCAACACCACAGGATCTGAATACCTCCTGCAGTTCTATCGCCATATCCATGGTTTCGTGGCAGGTAAGTTTCCGTATTTCTTCAAGCCGCTCCTGCAGCTTCTTCTTACTGAAAGGCTCGAGAGAAATATCACGAGCTTTAAGTTTTGCATACTGTGCCAGAGTGAGCATGGCATAGAAGCTTTTGTCCGTATCCGAGAGTTTACGGCAGGCTATGGGCTGAAGTTGTTTCTTTTCCACAAGGGAAAGGCTGGTAACTTCGAAGAATTTACAGAGGTTGGTGATGCGTTCATTCCTGTCTTTCGTTTCAGGAACAATATCGAGATCCGACAATTCTTTATAAGGAAATTTCCTCAGCCAGCGGAGTTCTTCCTTCATTTTATTTTCCCGAACGGCTTTCGCCAGTTTTTCCTGGTAAATGGCTTCCAGCCTGTTCCAGAAATCTGCCGGAACGCCAAGGACCAATTCCAACCGTTCTGCCACGTCCGGAGTGAGGTGTACTGTCCCATTGATCAGCCGGCTGATATGTTTCTCCGACATATCCATACGGCCGGCAAATTCCTTCTGCGTCATACCGCGGAATTCCAGTTGTTCTTTTATAGTCTCTCCGGGCGGTGTGGCTATATAATTCCTGCTTTCAACCATATTTCTTTCCTCCCGCTCTCAATGATAATCCACAATTTCCCAAACTTCTGCAATCTGAATTTCGTTACCTGTTTTTATAAAAACCAATCTGTACGGTTGAACAAGGTCCATCGCATACTGACCCTGGCGATTACCGGTAAGCGGATGACATCGTCCAATGTGAAAACGGACCATCATTTCCACACTGTCCGCCGCAGTCAGCTGGTCGATACATTTGGAAATTTTACGGGCCATTTCCCTGCCATACTCCTTGCGTGCCGCTTCCGGCTGGGTGCAGATTTTTTTCAGTCTGTTATTCTTATACCGGACTTCCAATGCATCACCTCATTTACCTTATAGGTTAATTCTATTTTATCAATGCAGGAAATAACTGTCAATAAAAAATTAACCTGTCAGGTAAACTCGGTGCAATGAATGAGCCAGATCCAATACTATATGTCCTTCGTCATAATTGTCCCTGCTGCCAGGCTTCCTCAGGGAGCCTGGCCAACCGCCCAAAGGCCGCCCGATGGTCAGGCGTCCCCCAACGGGGGAAGCTCCCGCAAAGCGGGTGAAGGGGGCTATCTATCGTTAGAATGCCATCTGACTCCAAAACTCCATGCGTTACGTAAAGAAGAAAAACCTTTCCTAGATAGGAAAGGTGCCCGTAGGGCGGATAGGATGACTGACGCTTGAAATCGATTCCATTTCCATCAAAATTTCCACTAACCATACGCGATTCGCGTCCCCCAACGGGGGAAGCTCCCGCAAAGCGGGTGAAGGGGGCTGCATATGGTAAGAATGCCCGATGACTCTGCATTCCCATGCGTTACGCAATAACGCTCGCATAGAAGTTCCGAGTTCCGAGGCTCCCTTCAGGGGCTGAAGGTGTTTAAACTTTGAAATAACAGCTTTTTTCAGCAGCTTTGAATCGATCGGGAATCGGGACTCGGGACTCGGGACGGTGGGCGCGCGTCAATACGGGAAGCGCGCCTTTTTATATTTCCCTTTCTCCCCCATTAAAGCTGCCAGTTGCCAGGGATCTCATAATTACTCGCATAGAAGTTCCGAGTTCCGAGGCTTCCATAATGACTCCCATATAAGTTCCCAGTTCCCAGAATTCACATTAGAAGCTCGGCTGAAATTCATGCATGCCGGTGCAGCTTAGAAACAATGATTGCCTCATGATTGTCGTGACTAGCGTGGCTATCGTGTAGGTGGCGTTGCACAAGTCAGGAAGCAGCGCCCCTTTTTTATATTTTCTCCCATGGAAGTTCCTGATGGTCCCATGGAAGTTGCCAGTTCCCAGAGGGACCATTCCCCGCACATAAAAACCCGGAAATGCATCTGCACTTCCGGGACATCGATTCTAATCACTTATTTCTCCATCATACCCATTTTAATGAGCACGATACGTTTCACTTTTTCATCGATCAGTTTCTTATCTAACCTTCCATCACGATAAGCATTGAGCAATCCGTTAAATACTTCCTGTTCATGGCCATAATCATGACATACGAGGATAATATCCGCGCCAGCCTTTATTGCCCGTACACCCATCTCATTAAATGCATAATGCTTAGCCATCGCTCCCATTTCCATATCATCCGTCAGAATAAGCCCCTTAAAGCCATATTCTTTTCTAAGAATATCAGTCATGATAACTTTAGAAAGGCAGGCCGGTTCATTAGCATCAAGAAGTGGAAAAGTTACATTAGATACCATCACAAAGGTATTTTCCGGATTTGTCTGCCTGATCAGCTCAAGGAACGGCCGGCCATCTTCTTTATCCAGCTGCTCTCTGGAAATAGAAACCACATCTCCGTCAACATGTGGATCTGTTTTCACTTTTCCAATGCCGGGGAAATGCTTCAGACTAGTCTTGATTCCTTGCATTTCATACCCTTGAATTACCGCTTTTGCAAAGGGGATGACCTGATTCGGGGTTTTCCCGTAGGAACGATGATAAGCTCCGTTCAAGTCAACTACAGGAGCGAAATTTGTATTGATTCCTAAATTTTTCAGTTCTTTTGCAGTTTTCCCAGCCCAGTCTCGGGCAGTTTCCGGCGTTCCCTGGCCAAGTGCTTCTGCAGATGGCATAGGAGGAAGATAGTCAGTCATTCTCATGACCATCCCGCCTTCTTGATCAATGGCAATAAAAGGCGTCAATCCTGTTTCGTCTTTTATGGTCTTGGAAAGGGATTGGCTCAACGCTTTGACCTGCTCTGGATTAGTCAGATTCCTGTCGAAGTAAATCACATTACCCACAGGAAATGTAGTTATCATATTTCTGGCATCCTGATCTAAAGAAGTCCCACCGATTCCAATCATCATAAATTGACCGATTTTCTGGGCATCACTCATGTGGGCCACGAATTCTCTAGCCTTTTCCTCTTTAGTCAGTTCTTTAGGTAGAGCTGCCGATTTTGCTGGAAGACTGCCGCGCGATGCACAGGCACTGATACTTCCGGCAACCAAAAGACATAAACTGGCCAAAAGAAGAAATAATTTCCTTCCCATTTTTAAGCCCTCTTCGCTGTAATTTCATCAATTTTCCAAAGGCCATCAGCTTTTACAAGCGTACACTGCCCGGTAAAATACTGAGTTTTTGTAGAATCTCCATCCCTATCAACAGCTTTCAGTCGATAGGTTAATACAGCCCTGGATCCATCATTGGACAATATGCTGACTTTTTGCGGAATGCTCTTTAATGTCGTATCATACCCCGCTGCCCAGCTATCATAATTCAGGCTGCTTTTAAAAGAATCACTATAACAATTATACGCAGATCTTAACTCATGATTTGTAATAGACTGATGATAATAACGGAAAAGCCCATCTGGATCAGGCGAGTTATAAGCGATTCTATTACCCGACGCGGCTGGTTTTGCAGGAGCAGGAATAGAAGATGGCATTACCGGATCACTCTTCTTACCGGCAGACATCGGATTATTTTCTTCCAATAGATTTTTTGTCTCATCCAGCTGCGTCGAAATCAAGTCACTTTCATTTAATGTTGGCGGAACTGCTGCCGTATATCCGGTAAATCCGCCAATAATTACAAAAGCAGAAAGAGCCATAAGTCCCATCCGCTTGAATTTGACCTGCTCGTCACCCAGCTTTTTCCCTGAAGTAACGATAAGAAATGCACCGCTTCCCAGAGCAATAACGGCAACAATAATTGCTCCATAAAGAGCAGGCTTATGCCATACCTTGAAGTCAGCAGTTAAATGACGACTGTCCTGTCCCATCAGTGCAGACCATATATTCCAGGTAAGAGTCTTTTTATCCTTACTGATCTCTTCCGCATTCGTTGCATCATATTCGTAAGGAAGATTCAGCGTATACTTGACGGAAATCTGGTTTGCTACCGCATCCATTATAGCTTTTTCTTCATTCCTGGTAGTCTTGTTATTTCCTTGACCTTCGATATACATATCAAAGGTATAATAATCATACAGCCAGCCGTTCCGCTGCCGGATACCCTCATTTTTACCCTTATATTGTGCAAATGCAGTCTTCGTCGAAACAAGAGACTTCAAATCAGGATACTCTGTAGTTTTCTCATACCCACTCATGTTTCCTTCAGAAACATTTTTAAATGTCGTATTCGGGGGCTGAGGTTTTTCCTTTTCCTTCATAATCCCCTCTTGCAAAAGAGGAACACCCATCATCATCTGTGTATCTGTCACAGTTCCATCTGCATGAATTGTAGTTCCCATTTCGGCTTTCATACAGCCAGAAAAAGTTAATCCTGCTGCACAGGCCAATACCAACATACCTGCCTTTTTCCAAATTTTCATAGAATCCCCCTCTTTTAAAATGTGAATCCGAATCTTTATCCTGGTCCTATTGTAATCTCGTTGCAGAAAAATCGTCAATTCTGTTTTATTTATTACCGGTTATTGAAAGATTAAAGCAGAACGGATAGTACTCATGTCGTCATATCAATGTTAAAATAAAAGCAGATACAAATAGTTATAAACAAGGATGGTGACTATGATGAAGAAATTATTGTTTATTCTTTCATTTCTTGTCCTGCTTGCAATGGGGCAATCTGTTTTTGCTTCAAGCTCTTATCCTGACCATTTAGGTGGGGATCCCAATTACATTCTAGTGGACGGTCATCAGGGAATAGGCTACTATCTGGATAAAAGCTCCATTTACCTTGAAAAAGACGACCCACAGCTAGCCATCCTTCAATTCAATGTATGTACAGTTAATAATGCCATTAAAGGTGCAACAGAAATCGGTCATGTTATGACGACCCGAATGTTTTATGATAGAGTACAGTGTGCTATGTTTACCTATAATGAAAACACTAATAAATGGAATTACATTAATCCTACAGCACCAAGAGCTGCAGTTCGCGGCTATATGGATGGTGCTGAAATGGCTTACTATATCACCTTTGGTAAAAAATTCTATGGTTCCCGCCTATGGGCGATACCAGGAATCAATCCACCGAAATATCTTCCATTCCATTCAGATGAATTCTATGCAAGAGCTTGAACTCCCCCTCTAAAACACAAAAAGCCCGGAAATGCGATTGCACTTCCGAGCTTTTTCAGTTGCCGTTATTCTTCCAGATATTCGTTCAAAGCATCTGTATCGATGTCTTTAATCTGAAATGTTTTTCTCACAGACACGCAGAAATTTGATTCAATCATTAATTTAGCCAATTTCTCGCCATCAATCAAAATAAGGTGACTTGTTTTTGCATATTCAATAGCTTTATCAGAAAAATGCGCTGTTGTCACGAACAATCCTGAACCATGTTTACCGGTAATTGCCCCCATAAACTTCTGAAGATCAGGCTGACCGACAGTTTTGTCTTTTCCCCAACATTTGGCCTGAATATAAATGAGGTCGAATCCCAGTTTATCCTGCATAATGACCCCATCGATACCATCATCTCCGGTAGGTCTTGTCGGATGGCTGCCATATTCCATGGCACCATACCCTATTTGCACCATTAAATCCACGACGAATTTTTCAAAGCGGGATGGATTCTCTTTCATCTTTAGTACTTCATCAAGAAGATCATCGGCAAGGCTCTGATTGATCTCGCTGAACGATTTTTCCATTTGTTCAGTTGGTGTAAATTCGATTTTCAAATTATTGTCCCGAGAAGGATCTACCCGTTGAACATTTGGGTCCGGTTCAAGATTATGGAATTTCCTATATCCAGCAAATCCCTTGAGGTACTCATCATCAATAAAAGGTGGATTTTCTTCCAGAACCTTTTTACCCGCATCGGTAATTTTCATGAATCCCCAGCTGACTTACTTTAATAATCCGGCTTTTCTGAGATAGGTGCAGCTCCAGCTCACCCGGTTATAAAGTACAGTCTGCTTCATACTTGGGACACGTTTTTCCTGATCTTCTTTTGATAGTTGGAAATGCACGATCATTTTATCCCGTAGTTCTTTAGGACTATAGGTATTTCCATCGCTAAAAACCGTCAAAATCGGCTTCAAGAATTCAAAAAACTGTGGTACTGCCATTTCAAAAACCACCTTCCTGATATAAGGGTCTTCGGAAAATATATTTTCCTCTTCGAAAATGAACCTTATTCAATCGTCTTCCGGCTCCGGTTCTTTATATATACTGATCAAGTTTCCATCTTTATTCTTCCAATAGTCCCAGCCGTTGGTCTGCATGCCTCTGATGATATAGGCAGCTGTCGATGGGGAAGTACATTCGAGATCATTCATCAGTATATGATTCTCAACTATTGCATGATTCCTGATTTCAGGTATAGCATGATTCGGGTCTGGTGGAGCGCAGAAACTTCCCGCTTTGACGGTAAACCGGCCTCTACGGACGACTTCCATAATTCCTTTCACCAAGCCCCATTCATTCATATTTACTTCCATATGGTAAGTACCTTCAGGTATACGGGCTCTCTGACTATTCACTACAGCAGAATCAAAAACTTCTTTTCTGGTTAATCCCGCCGGGTAAATTTCAGTCCCATCAAAGGAAGAAAGCAATTGAATGGCGAGGTTCAAATCAATGGCAAATAATTCCGGTGCTTTACTGCTGGCTGCCTGATCCGGTTTATGCCAAAGACGATAATCACCAAATACTTTGTGAAGCAAAGCCTCTTTTTTCTTATAATCATCGACTTCAATGGCAAATTCCCTTTTCAGACCATTAATATTGCGATAACCGTTGGATTCAAGGAAGTGCATCCTGTTCTCAAAGTCATTGGTACAGCCAATTTTAATAAGACCTTCGAGAACTGTGGACATAATATATATAATTCCTCTATCTGTTTCTCCAGGCATGAAATTCTCCTTCCCTTTACTTCCCGAATTTCTCATCCACGAGTTCCTGCAGTGTCCCATTTTTAGCTGCTTCTGCTGCATCGGCTTGTACAAAATGGGGGAACTTTCCATCCTTTACGTTTTCTCCTTCGAAGCCCAGGATATAGTTGATGGCTATGAGGTAAATGATTCTTGTGGGTGCCATACCGTAAACCTGGTGATTGATGATGTGACGGATTCTTTCCCTGTCATTGGGGTAGAGTTTTTTCATTTTTTCGCTTCGATAGAGGCGTTTGACGATTTCGGTGATGTAGAGGCCCGATTTCATATAGAGGTCTGCGAAGGTGTTCTTTGGATCATCGAAGCAGCCGGGGTTATTTTTCTCCAGTTCGTCTACCATCTGCTTGACTACGCGCCGCGGGGTGAAGATCTGGTTTGTCTTCTGGGGCGGGATGTAGTCAAAGATATCTTCTTGAAGGTTTTCGTTAAAGTAGTTGGCCAGTTCTTTCTTTTTCGCAAGGAATTGCTGTACGGAGTCATTGAAGACCACTTCATCGAAAAGATGACCGGCAAATTCTTTAGTTTCTCCTGTGTCCGGATCAGTGATGGTCCCTCCGTCTCGAAGGAGTTTGAATTCTTCTTCGGTGATGCCTGTGACTTCTTTGAAGACGTCGTCTTCGGTGTATTTATCGAGGTTTGCCAGGGTGAGGTTTTCATCGCCATAGGCCATGATGAAGGAGGGGATGGTACGGGAGAATCCTCGGAGCTGGTCTCTTATGCCTCCTTCTTTTTCCCGTTTTTGTTCTTCCAGTCGTTCCTGTTCAGCAATTTCGGAAATACGCTGTGGCATCTGAGCACTGGTTTCTTCGATCAGGTTCTTGGTCTCCTGTTTCAGTTCTTCCTGGGCCTTTTCGACTTTGGCATGGTATTCTTTTTGTGCTGCTTCCAGTTTCTCTTTTCGTTCGTTTTCGGTGATATTGTTTTTCAGTACTTCCTTCTTCAGTTCTTCATCTTTCCGGTTCAGTTCCACCTGGGCAACATTAGCCTTTTGCTTCATGTTTTCCTGAATGATTGTGACTTTCCGATCCAGTTCTTTCTTGACTTCTGATTCTACTTTTCTCTGGGTGCTCTTTGTGGAATCCACTTTATCGAAGACCGGTTTGGCTACCTGATCAATGACCTGTTTCGTGATGGCATTGACGAGCTGTTTTTTCTGTTTTTCCTGGATTTTCTTGTCCGTCAGCTGTTCCGGTTCTTTCGGTTTTGTGAAAGCATTGACTGCCGAATCGGTGTCCGGGCCGAGGTTTACGTACATTTTATCGCCGAAAAGATCCTTGGCTGTCCCGATGACTCTTTCTTCATCCACAATCGGATTTCCATCTTCGTCCACCAGCATATCTGAAGCTTCGGAAATATCGACTTCCCGATTCGGTGTTTCTTCGATGGCAGGAGTGAGTTTTTTCAGGATTTCCGTGATTTCGCGGGGCGCGCCAAAGACGTTTCCAATATTCTGGAAAAGGAAATTGGACATGAATCCTTTGCGGACTACGTCTTCACATTTCAATTTTCTCGGAATGGAGAGGACTTTGGCTGCATCCAGTTCTACCATTTTCCCTTCGCTGTCTTCCCCGATGACCGGGAAGAAATTGAGGAGCCGCCGGATATTTTTCTTTCTTTCCTCCGTCGTACCCCGGCCGTCTACGGTATCGGGAGAAAGGTTATTCGCAAACTGGTCGAAAATGATCAGGGTCCTGGCCGGGTCAAAGTCAAAGACATAGGAAGTTTCTTTGCGGAAACGATGACCGGACTGATCTGTATAGGAGTATGGATTCTGGGCCCGGAAAGCAGCCTGCATATAGGCGGAGGGGCTCTTTAAATTGCAAAGCATGAGGACGGCGCTCCAGGGTTTCACAGTGACCCCTACAGTGAGCTGTCCTACGGTGAGGGTGATGGTCTTCGGATTTTTCCTGATTTCTTCCAGGACTTTATCCCTCATATTTTTTACTTTCTTACCGCTGGCATCGTCATTTTCACTGCCATCTCCTACGGCGAGGATGACTTTATAGTTTTTGAAAACATCGTCTTCTGCCAGGAGTTTTGCCAGTGCTTTGGCGCTGTCTATCCGGTTCATATACCAGAGGGTATGAGCCAGTTCTTTCTGGAGTTTTTCGGTAGAGAAAGGGTATTTCTTATATGTGTAGAGAGAGTGAAGGAATTTCCTGACTTCTTCTTCGTGGACGAAAGTCCCGTTTGCTTTGGTGAGGAAGAATTCATTCAGGTCGAAGGCAAAGTCTACCGTATCTCCATCGTCGGAAATATCGGCCCCTTTGGAAACAGTATCGTAAATCATGGGAGACATCTGGTAGGTGAACATTTCCAGTTTCGGCAGATCTTCGTATGGATTGTAGTCTTCGCTGTCCCAGTTTGCCTTGGCTTCCTGTTCATCCGCATAGGTCCAGTTGTAAATCTGGTCTCCGTCAAATTCATTGGATGCCAGAGCTTTGAAAGGGGTGCCGGAAAGGTAAAGGGTATGGTCCCTCTGAATTTTCTCGAAAGCTTTATCCGTCCGGATCGTATCTACCCCTTCCTGGGCTTCATCGATAATGAGGAGGTCGAAATGGTACTCTTGTATCCATTCCAGCTTGTCAAATTTCCCGCCCAGATAGGCAGAGCCTTTCAGGTTCTGGAGAGATTCGAAATCGATGAATCCTTTATATTCCCAATTCAGATCCATCATCTGCTTCGTATAGTCTTCATGGGTCATGACCCTCTTGTCCCCTTCCAGGGAGGAAGAACCGGAGAGGAACTGAAGCGGTGCCTGCCAGGAAATAAAGCGGAAGAAGTCATCGGCCCAGGAGGAAGCGATGACAGGCCTGTTCGTAACCACCAGGACTTTTTCAAATCCCATTTTCCGGATGAGGTCATAGGCAGTCAAAGTCTTCCCAAAGCGGGGCTTTGCATTCCAAAGGAACTTTTTTCCGCCTTTTTTGAAATAGGCCATAGTCATGGCTACGGCTGCTTCCTGTTCTTTCCGGAGCACATAGGGTGAATGCTCCTGGTCTACGGCAGGACCATTGACGAATTCCTGAAAATAGGCATGGGACTTCTTCCCATCGATTCGGAACCATTCCTGCCCTTTTCTTCTGGGCACATGCTTCTTTTCGGTCAGGAAATTATGGAAAGCATGGTCATCGAAGAATTCCTTCTTTCCCGTCCGGAACTGGGCCCTTTCCTTCCAGGCAATCTTCGTAGCTACGTTCGCCGTATGGGTCTGCTGATAAATCCGCTTCTCTACAGTCTGATTGGTATAGCCAATCTTCGTCCAACCCTCATTGGGCGGATAATGAATCGTATTATACGCATAAATCTTCGGGTCTACTTCCTCATAAGATTTGATTTCCTGGGTTAAAGAGCCGGCAAAATCATTCAGTGCTTCGTTAATTGAAAGACCCATTATGCCATCTCCTTTACATGAGACTCAATGAAGGAAATTTCCTTCTCATCCAGACCGTACTTCTTGTAAAGCTGCTGATCAATATTGTGGATAGACTGGGTCCAGTCAATATCTGAATTTGAGGTGAAATCCTGAAGAGGGATTAAATCCCAAACAGCTTTCGTCATATTTTGTGTAATTTTTCTTACACTTAATAGTGCACGAGCGAATTTAGACTTTACATATTTAAGTAATGCATGCGCTTCTTCTTCGGTTGTTAAATAGCCAATGCTCAAAAATGTATCTGTAACCCCTTCGTTGGGACTTACTATGTCCGTCGATGCCAGAGTCTCACCTAATGTTCCTCGTCCACTTGCTTTGGAAAGAATAACATTATATGTGTCTAAATAATCATTTTTTCTGATATATTTTGCTTGTATAAACTTAAATGCTTTCTTATTTCCCAATCTTCCCCAAATTTTAATATCATTTCTATTCTTTGGTAATTCCATGAAAGCTTCCGGTATACGCTCAAATATATCAGAACCAATCATATTGCCATTTCCTTTACCCAATCTATCAGCCGCAGTTGGATAATCATTAAAGAACTCATCAGTAAATCGATATAAGCCTCTTGAAGAGACAATTTCATCTAAACATGGACAATTGTTGTCGTGCTTTTTAACCTTGGCGATTACACCATTTAATTCATTATATGCAGTAAAGACTCCGATCTTCCCAAATTTTTTACTCAAATCATGAATCGTAATTGCAACCCCGCCCTTAATATCTGTCCCTGGAAAAACTTTTGCTGCGTTTTGCTCATACATAATTACTTTTAAATAGTCATCATTTAGCATTTTTTGATTCCATCGGCTAGGAGTCTGACCGGCATCAAATAGAAATCTAGCAGGAGTTATCAATTCTGCTACTTTGCCTATTTTATACGCCTCATCCATAAATAAATGATAAAGTGGAGCTTGTCTTTTATTATTTTTCTTTTCTTCCTGATAAGGTGGATTTCCAATTACATAATCGAACTTCATAATTCCTTTTCCCCTCTCTGCAAGCTTTACAAACTTCAAACTCTGCTTTATATTTGTCCAGTCATAAATCATACAATCCGGCAGTTCTTCCGATTTCTTTTCTTCTTCCGCCTCGAAGAGATTGATTTCCTTGATTTCCATAAATTTCGCTGTATTTGGTATTTTACCTGTGAGGCCGTCCATCTGCCAGAGGTTCCAGGCGATGATATTGATAGCTTTTTTCTTCTCGGACTGTGTCGGTTCCCTGTGCCATACGTGCTGCAGCCATTCGGACCAGTCGGCAAAAACGTTCACTCTCGCAATAAGGAGATTGTCTCCCTGAAATTCATAGCCATAGGTGGCCTGAAGGGCTCGGAAGGATTGATTCACCCATTCTTTCTCGTCTGCTGCAAACCGTGTGATCACTGCCAGTTTTCGGTCAAGAATGCCTGTCCGTTCTTCTACAGAAATAACTTCCCCCGTTGCCGCATCGTAGCGGGAAACGAGGTAAGGTCCTTCCCCGCAGGTGATTTCCAGGCGCCGTACGTCCACGTATTTCTTCCATTTCTTTGAAAGGATTTCTTCCGTCCAGGGTTCATCGGCCACGTCATTCATCTTTTTGCAGATGAAAAGAGGAGTGAAGACTTCCGCATGTTTTTTCGTCCGTTCCGATTGCTCCTCGAAAGCCTTCCTCGCCCGGGTCTGGACCACACGGAAATGGTCTTTCGATAGAAGTCCCGCCCGTATTTCCATGGAAGCGCCATAAGCCTCGCCCCGGGGAATATAGGCATTCGTGGCCCATACGATATTTCTTTTGACTTTCTTCCCTGCACTGTCCTTCAGATTCGACAGAGTCTTGTCCACCAGAAGCTCTTTCAAAAGCCCCGCCCGGTCCAACCGGATCAGATCGTCCGCAATATTGATAAGCACAGGAGCCTCCTTTAAAAAATAAGGTGTCTTTCTTATATTTTACTATACCCACCCGTAAAATGCTCTTTCAAATAGAAAATCCCACGCCGGTACAACTCTTTGTATGTATTATAGCAGTCCCAAAAGACAAAGCGTGTCTCTCGTAAAGGGACATTTGATCATCCCAGGAAAACCATCCTCGTCAGTCCCAAAGCTTCAAGGCCCGGGATGGGTCCCCTTAGAGCCCGGAGCTTTGATGGGAGAAGATGACGGTCCCTCGGGCCGCGGAACTCCCATGCGGGCCCCCTGATGTCAAAAAGATAAAAATGGCGGGCTTCATGAATTTGTCGCCCGCCACCTACCCGAGTCCCGTTTCCCGCGTCCCGATCACCGTACAGTTTCGAAGACAGCTGAGGATTCAAAGTTTCAACACTTTCAACCACTGATGAAAAGCTCGGAACTCGGAACTTCTATGTATCCTCATTTCCGTCTTGTACCTGTAGAACAACCCCTCAGTCTGCTCCGCAGACAGCTCCCCAGGCTCGGGAAGCTGGTGCCCGATAGCATTTTTTCTTTTATTGTCATTTGTGCCGTATACCTGTAGTACAGGCATATCAAAAGGGCGCTGCTATACGAATTGTGCCGCGCCGCCTTCCCGAGTCCCGATCACCGTACAGTTTCGAAGACAGCAGAGAATTCAAAGTTTCAACACTTTCAGCCACTGATGAAAATCTCGGAACTCGGAACTTCTATGCGAGTTATTATGGAAGCCTCGGAACCCGGAACTTCCATGCGAGTCATTATGGGAGTCCGGCAACCGGGAATTTCAATGGAAGCAGCTCGGTAATTTTCGTGCATTGTATTGCAATCTTCGTGCAAATCAAATAAAATGTATATGGAAATTAGAAAGGAGTGAGTCTTATGGCTACTACAAATATCAGCATCCGCATGGATTCGGATGTGAAGGCAAGGGCTGATGCTTTATTTGCTGAGCTTGGCATGAATTTATCGACGGCTTTCAACATTTTCGTCCGTCAGTCGCTCCGTGAGGGGGGCATCCCTTTCAAGGTCAGACTGGAGCAGCCCAATAAGGAGACGATGGCTGCCATGCTGGAGGCGGAAAGGATTGCCGGGGATCCGTCTGTAAAGGGGTATACGGACCTGGATGAGCTTTTGGCGGATCTTAAGAAATGAGAAAGACAAAGTATATCGTCAAGCCCACCACGCAGTTCAGGAAGGATTACAAGCTGGCCATGAAGCGGGGACGGAAAGTTGCGCTCCTCGATCAGGTCATCGCCAGGCTCTCTCTCGGTGAATCACTGGATGAGAAGAATCGGGATCATGCCCTGACCGGGACATGGGCGGGCCACCGGGAATGTCATATCCTCCCGGACTGGCTGCTCATATACCGCATAGAAAATGACGTGCTGGTGCTGACTCTCACCCGCACAGGAACGCATAGTGACCTTTTGGGGAAATAAAAAATACCGCTCTATGGGATGCCTCATAGAGCGGCTTTTCATTCTGACTGGCATCAAAGCCGCCTGACGTTCAGGCTCCCTGGGGGGGAGCCTCTCGCTTATGGATAGAGTCAATAACATGAATATCGTTTCGATTTCAATCATCAGTCATCCCATCCGTCAGCTTCGCTGACACCTTCCCTATCCAGGGAAGGCTGACCATCAGGCGGCCTTCGGCCGCCGGGTAGGACACTCGGAACTCGGAACTCCCATGCGAGCCTTAATGGAGGAAAATATAAAAAGGCGCGGCTTCCTGATTTGTGCAGCGCCACCACCCCGAGTCCCGTTTCCCGAGTCCCGAACACCGTACAGTTTCGAAGACAACTGAGAATTCAAAGTTTCAACACTTTCAGCCACTGATGGAAAACTCGGAACTCGGAACTTCCATGCGAGTTATTATGGAAGTCTGGCAACTGGCAGCTTCAATGGAACCATTCAGATCATTTCTTCATAGCTTACGAGCCGCAGGTTTTCTATTTCTTTTGCTTTCCTGATTGTGCGCTGTGAGAAGTTTCTTTTGGTGAAGAGGATGTAGGATTTTTTCCCTTCAAAGAGGTTTCCCCGGCGGAGGAGGGTTTCCAGGGTATCTATATCGGTGTCTTCGTTTCTCCATTTGCATTCGCAGAGGAGCATCTGGTCTTCACCGGTGGCGAGGATGTCTATTTCTTCCTGTTTCCTGGTGTGTGGATTGGTTCCCCACCAGCGGCCGGCCTGGTCGAAGGGGGTGGGGAGTCTTCCTTCCCTGTTCTGTTTCCAGAGCCACTGGAGGCATATTTCTTCAAAGACTTGTCCCATGAAGTCGGATAGGCCGGGCTCGATGCGCCGATAGGCTGTCTCACCCATTCCGTTCTGGATGAGGGAATAAGATCGGGGTATGAAGCGATACCAGAATCGGAAGAGTCCGTCTTTCAGGAGATAGATGGATCGGCGGGAGTTTTTTTCGCCCAGAGGTGTTTCTCTTTTGATGATGTCCAGGTCCATGAGATTTCGGACGTATCCGGCGCAGGCGCTGACTTCGATGCCTGCTTTGGAGGCGATCTGGCTGAGTTTCGTATTTCCTTCTGCTATGGCCTGAATGATGGCATTGTAGGTAGCGGGGTCGCGAAGTTCCTGTTTCAGGAGGTTGGCCGGTTCTTCGAAAAGGTAGGACGTGGGGTCGAAGAAATTGGCGATGAGGTTTGCTTCGACTTTTTTATTTCCATCCATTTGGGAGAGGTAGAGGGGAATGCCTCCTGCAGCGCCGTAGTAGAGGGCAAGGTCTTCCCCGGATATATGGGGAAAGAGTTTCCGGGCTTCGAATATGGTAAAGGGCTGGAGTTTGAGCTGGGCAGTGCGGCGTCCAAAGAGGGGGCTTTCATGGCCGAGGACTTGTTTTTCCATGAAGCTCATGGAGGAGCCGCAGAGAATCACATAGATGTCCAGGTCTTTCCAGTGATGGTCTATTTCTACTTGAAGGAGGGAGGAAATACCTGGGTATGAGCCGGCGAGCCAGGGGTATTCATCGATGACGAGGATGATTTTTTCCCGGCGGGCCATGTCCGTGATGGCTTCCATGGCAGCTTCAAAGTCCCGGTATACCGGGGCTCTCCCTTCTCCGCCATTGGCTTCGTAAATACTCTGGGATAAATTTTCCAGGTTCTCACGAGCTGTGGTCTCCATGCCGGTGAAGAAGATGGTTTTCTTCCCTTTGCAGAATTCCCGGATCAGGGCGGTCTTTCCTACCCGCCGGCGGCCATAGATAATGATGCATTCATAATTTTTCCTGTCATAGCGGGTCTTCAGCTGCTGCAGTTCATGGTCTCTTCCGACAAACATGGAATGCCTCCTTTGTAAATTAGTAAGTTACGATTTACTAAATCATAACTTACTAATTTGCAAAATGCAAGGGAAATTTCGTAGTTCACCGATCGGTCAGGCTCCCCCTGGGGGGAGCTGGCGCTGAAAGCGTCAGAGGGGGGAATAAATTGGCGGGCTTTATCATTTTTCGCTCGCCACCGCCCCGAGTCCCGGTATACCGTAATGGTACGCGAAGTAAAGCCTCTCCCGTTCAAGTAGAAGTCATAGGCCATGATGCCCACTCGGAACTCGGAACTTCTATGCGAGTTATTATGGAAGTCTGGCAGCTGGCAACTTCAATGAGAACATATAAAAAGGGCGCTGCTCTACGATTTGTGCAGCGCCACCTACCCGAGTCCCGACGTCCCGAGTCCCGATCAATTCAAAGTGAATGAAAAAGGCTATTTCTTCCAAGTTCCAACATTTTCAGCCCCTGATGGAAGCCTCGGAACTCGGAACTTCCATGTATCCTCATTTCCGTCTTGTACCTGTAGAACAACCCCTCAGTCTGCTCCGCAGACAGCTCCCCAGGCTCGGGGAGCTGGTGCCCGATAGCATTTTTCTTCGTTTCGATTTCAATCATCAGTCATCCCATCCGTCAGCTTCNNGGCGGCCTTCGGCCGCCGGGCGGGACACTCGGAACTCGGAACTTCCATGCGAGCTTTAATGGAGGAAAATATAAAAAGGCGCGGCTTCCTGATTTGTGCCGCGCCACCGCCCCGAGTCCCGACGTCCCGAGTCCCGATCAATTCAAGGCCTCGAAGACAGCTGTTCAATCAAAGTTTAAACACTTTCAGTCCCTGATGGAAGTCTGGCAACTGGCAACTTCAATGGAAACATATAAAAAGGGCGCTGCTATACGAATTGTGCAGCGCCACCACCCCGAGTCCCGTTGAGGCTGCTGAAAAAGTACCGTGTGCAAATGGACCTGTACTATAGATTCCTGTAACTTTTGCTTCATTTCTTTTCAATGGCTACAAGCGTTTCGTGATTATCGTGACTTTCGTGACTATCGTGGTGGTGGCGCACATCAACAGTAAGCACCCAACGAAACAATGGACTAGACAAAAACGCATCTGTTATGCTACCGTGGCTGGTAACAGCAGATGCGTTTCTTTTATACTTTGCAATTTTTCTG
>DKQZ01000020.1 GCA_002471975.1 Dialister sp. UBA7295
CACTTGCCTGCGTGCCATTACCAGGTTTGGGAGGGTGCCTGAGCAAAGCGAAGGCGGGTGGGTCGTACTACAGGTCTTACACCCCGTCTGTGCAGAATCCCCATAAAATCTTGTCGGCGCATCAGCGCCGACACCTTCCCGCACCCCGTACCCCGAACCCCGTCTTTCTCACCCCGCCTTTCTCACCCCGCCTGTGTAAAGTCCCCATAAAAAAATAGACGCCGCATCAGCGGCGTCACCTTCACGAATCACGAAGAACGAACAACGAACCACGAAAAGCACTTACGAAGGCTATCCCTGCCCGGCCGAAATGACCTTGACCTCCCACACATCCTCGAAGTAGATCCTCTTCCCTGCCACCTGGAGGACACGGAAGATTTTGTCGATCTGCTCCACTTTCCCCGTGATGGTGCGGTAGGTATCGACGTCATAGTATGTGATGGTGACCGTCATTTTCCTCTCCACCAGCTGGAGCTCTCCGGACAGTTTCCAGGCATGGTCTTCCGTGATTTCCCGTTTTTCTTCTTTTTCCCGTCCCGCTTCATAGAGCAGTTCGTCGTACCCCCTGAGACCGTTGAAAGGGAGAAACTGGCGGGCCCTGTTGTTATTCATGATGACCTCCTATGAGTGTATTACGCTTTCGAAGCGTTGCCTTCGGCAGGTAATCAATGCCTCGAAGGATGGCGTTTTTTCCAAATTTCCTTTTCACTTCCACCATCACCCGTTCCACGTTTTTCTGCTTCTCCTCTGCTGCCTCGGAACGGAAAAGGGAGAAATACCGGGGCACCGAGCCCGCCGGCACCACGTCATTCAGGGAAAGGTTGATGGTGCGGATACCCATGCCGGGAATGACTTTATCTTTATACAGTTTGTCGAAAGCTTTCCAGATATCCTCGGGCACGTCGGTCCAGCTTTCAAGGCGTCTTGTCCCGCCGCTTCCCATGCGGGACCTTCCCGAATACCCTGCATAGAGGGAAATGCCCTTCGTCACCAGGCATTCGTCCAGCAGCTGCTGGATCAGGGTTTCCGCCATTTCAAAGACAAGAAGCGACGCATCTTCATAGGTATAATCCTCGAAAAGCACCTGACCGTTACTGAGAGACCGGGCATCGGGCCGGTAGGCATGGATATCGGCGATGGTACAGGGTTCCCTGCCCCAGGCGTGATCGATGAGGAATTCCGCATTCACCCCGAATTCCCTATACAGCAGTTTCTCGGGAAGGAGCGTGATGCCGTGAAGGTCGTAGACTCCGTATTTCGCCAGTCTTGCCGCGATGCCTCCCCCTATGTTCCACACGTCCGTAATGGGCCGGTGGTGCCACATTTTTTCCCTGAAAAGGGCCTCGTCCAGATAAGCGATGTGGGTGGGAAGGTGCTTGGCCAGGATGTCCATGCCGATTTTGGCCAGAAACAGATTGGTCCCCACCCCGGCAGCAGCGCAGATGCCGGTCCGTCTGTACACCGCATCCATGGTCATTTTCGCAATTGCCAGGCCATCTCTTTTATACAGGGAAAGGTAGGGCGTCACATGGACGAAGCATTCATCGATGGAGTAGGCATAGACGTCTTCTTTGGCGAAATATTTCAGGTAAGTCTTGTAAATGTCGGCAGACACTTCCATGTACATTTTCATGTGGGGCGGCGCGATGATGTACTTGTATTTCGAAGGGATTTCATAAAGCCGGCAGCGGTTCCGGACCCCTTTTTCCTTCAATGCCGGGCTCACGGCGAGACACAGAGCCCCGGGCCCGCGGGTGGGATCTGCCACCACCAGATCTGTCCGGAATGGGTCCAGCCCCCGGGCCGCACATTCCACGGAGGCGTAGAAGCTCTTGAGATCGATGCACATATATACCTGATTTTCCATAGGCCCTCCGTAAAACGCATTTTCTGGAAATAAATGTTCTATATTTATTATAGAATGGTTGTTCTCTTTAATCAATAGAACTTTTTATTAGAAATATTTCCAACGCAAAAGAGCAATGCGTAGGGATGCATTGCTCTTTGTGTGGGAAAAACTATCGGCAGGCGGAGAAGAAATATTTCTTCCCGCCCGTCCCCATTATTTATTTTTCGAGTAGTCACCCCACCCGGCTTCCCTCTTCAGTTCTGCAAAGCAGTCACGGTCACTGAGGAAGGAAGGAAATCACCGTCCCCGACGTCCCGCATGGGACACCGACCCCGGGACAGTGATATTTCCGGAATTTCAGGCTGCCCGATTAAGCAAACGGAACCCATTTGCCGCCTTTAACCTGGAGTACGGCAAGGTCCATCTTCGGGTCACGGTTCTGGTCGAATTCGAATTTGCCGGTAGCGCCTTCGAAGTCTTTAATCTTGGCCAGGGTATCACGGAATTTCTTGCGGTCGGTAGTAGTGCCGGACTGTTCTACTGCCTGATGGAGTACATACATGGCATCATAAGCCTGGGCAGCAAACTGATCCGGTTCATGGCCGTATTTAGCGACGAATGCTTTTCTGAAGTTCTGTGCTTTATCAGTCTTTCTTTCAGCATCCCACGGAGTTGCTACGAGCGTACCGTCAGCTGCAGCACCGCCCTGCTTGATATAAGCCGGGCTGTTGAAACCGTTGTTTCCGATGATTGGCTGGTTCAGGCCCATTTCTCTTGCCTTCTTGACGATGAGGGCACCTTCCTGATAGAGACCTGCCACGCAGATGACATCCGGGTTGGAAGCCTGAATCTTGGTAAGCTGTGCGGAGAAATCGGTATCTTTATCAGCAAAGGTTTCCACATCGACTACTTCCAGGCCCATTTCTTTGTACAGTTCCTGATAAATCTTGGATTCGCCTACCATCTGGTCGTTATTGTTGGAGTACATGAGAGCGACTTTCTTGAAGCCCAGTTTGTCATGAGCTTTCTTCATGGTAACCGGAATAGCCAGTTTGCCCGGAATTGCGTTTCTGAAAATATAATCGCCGATATCCGTGATTCCCGGTGCGGTTGTGCCGGTGCCGAAAGCGACAACTTTGGACTGCTGGGCAATCGGGCCTGCTGCAAACATTTCACCGGAGGTCATCGGTCCTTCGATAGCAAGGACTTTATCCTGTTCAATGCACTTCTTGAATGCGTTGATGGCTTCTGCCTTTACCAGTTTGGTATCGTAAGTTTTGAGATCGATCTTGACTTTGGTATTCGGATTCTTATTGATTTCTTCAACAGCCAAATCGACGCCTTCCTTCATGGCTACGCCATAAGCTGCGCCTGGGCCGGTGTAAGCGGTCACGAAACCGAGTTTAACAGTCTGTCCGCCGGCAGCTGCACCAGATGCTGCCGCTTTCTTTTCTCCACCGCCGCAGCCTGCAAATACGCCGACTACTGCACATGCAGCCATAGCTGCTGCCATACCTTTTAACCATTTCTTCTGCATAGTTCTTCCCTCTTTCAATAAAATAAAAATCAGATTTCCCAAAAGCCATAGAAAAAGCCTCCGCTGACTTCCATCAGCGGAGGCGCACATGCGCGGTACCACTCCCACTTATCACTTACGGACTTCAAGTTCTGGTACCAAAAATATAAGAGCCCCTACCTTCATCAGAAGATAGGGGCGAAATCGCGGTACCACCCTACATTATACTTTGTAGTCCTATTCGTAACGTGAATCAACGCCCGCACTTACTTAATTCAGTACAGGGGCTCTCGAGGGATAGTATGAATACTGTCATCTACCGGTTCGCACCATATACCGGCTCTCTGAAGATTAAGCAGTAAACCTTTTGTCTCGATCCTGGCTTTTCAGGTCATCTGGTTTTCTGAACATGTAAATATGATAAGCCATGAAACGTTTATTGTCAAGACCTTTTATGAAATAATTTATTCAGTGACAAGTGGGCAGTGGTAAGTGTTACATGGTAAACAGGAGGAAATATATATCTCAAAAGCATTGTATGCCGGCCGTTCTTCGTTGTTTGTTGCTCGTTCTTCGTGAAGGAGCCCTCATCCCTCCGGCATGATTTTTGGCTCTTAATTCCCACACAAAATGGGCGCCCTTTTATTTTGGCGCCCACCTTCACTTATCACTTATCACTCATCACTTCTAAGATTACATTCCCAGTGCCAGCCCTGCCGTATGGATGATAAAGGAAACAATCCAGGCCGCCACGCACTGGAAAATGACCATCCATGCAGCCCAGCGGCTGCCGGTTTCACCACGGTCTTTTCGCAGATCCTTCGAATGAAAAGGAAACGCATATCCGCCATGGCCGCAGACCGGTCGAGGCCCATATTCAGGAAATGTCGGCGCAGCGCACCCTTTCCTCCCACCACCGTTAAGGTGGCTGATTTTCCCTCCGGTAATTCGTTTAATGTCATGGTTCTCCCCGATAAAAAGAAAGCTCTCTGAAACGAGAGCAGAATTGTATTGCTATTTGTATGTATGGTACCACGCAAAGCCCAAGCCATACAGTGAGAAGTTAAAATTTTCCCATGGCCCGCCTCTGCAGCTGCACTTTATCCAGGGGAATGGAAAAATCATCGGCAAAAAGTTCATGGGTCACATAGAGGGGCTCTATACAGTCCACAATCCGCTTCGCCGCATCCGTTGCGAAGGGCCTGTGCTGGTCCATGGAAATAATGTGATGCCGGATGGTTTCCACATTTACTACGTCCGGGATTTTCCCTGCCACCCGGCGCTGGTATTCGCCGGACAAAGAGCAGGAAAGATGAATTCCTTTAATCAGGGATTTCATGCTCCCCAGCCGCTTCACCACAGAGCAGATATACTCTGCCCCTTCCGCCTCGGATGTGAGATCCGGATTGGCCGCCATGAGGTGGCTTGTATCCAGCATAATGCCCACATTATTCCTGGAAATAAGGCTGAAGAAATAGTCCACTTCTGCCGGGTCCAGTTTGTAAAGTCCGGGCCAGAACGTATTTTCAAAGAGCACCCATACGGAGGAAGGCACGGCATCACTCACCCGGTTGTATACTTCTGCCGTTTTTTCCAATACTTCCCGGCTGGTATAGTGAAACTTGTGAGTCCATATTTCCCGATTTCTGCAGTGCGCCGTATGCCATACCAGGTACTCCGGCTTTTCCGCCAGGGCCGCATGGATATTGTCCCGGATCATTTCGAGCCAGTCTTCGGCCGTTTCGCCGCCGAAATTTTCAATGACCGATTCTTTTATGGGAAAATCTTCAGCGAGGCCTTCCTTATTTCCCAGATAAAAATCCATCCACACCGGCCAGTAGGCCAGATGGCAGCCCACCGTGATTTCTTCTGCCGGACGGGCTGCCGGCACTCTTCCATAAATGAGGTTTTCAATGCCGTCAAGGCCCAGGCGGTCAAGAATTTCTTTGATATCCGGGATACGGTCATCCGGCATCATGTAATGACTGACGGTCTGTTTCATGGATTGTTCTTCGCTGCCTTTGCCAGGGCTCTTTCATAGGCTTTGGCGAAATAAGGAACAGGAATGCCCATCTCTTTTCCCATGGCTGCCATACGACCCAGAATCATATGGACCTCCGTATCGTCAGCCTTTTTCCCGCTGTCCAGATCCCGATAGAGGGACGTAATCGTATCTTCCGGCAGGCTTTCAAAGATATGGACGTAAAAATCTTCATAGTTTTCCGGGAAATGAACTCCTTTGGCCTTTGCCACGGAGATCACTTCCCGCTCTGCCCCGTGAACGGCTGCTTCATATTCTTTAGAGGAGCGGACTTTCCCCACCGGTCCGTCAAAATAGCAGAAAAGGCAGGAATTGGTGCCCATGAGGGCATATTTCTCCCAGCTGGCCAGGCAGATATCGTCCGTCACTTCCGCCGGAATGCCGCCCCGATTCAAAAGCGCTGCCGTTTCCTTCAGTGCCTTCGGCACAGGACCCTTTTTCATGCCCATCACGATTTTCCCGTCTGCCGCCGTCTGCTGCACCATTCCCGGGCCTTCCAGATGGGAAAATACGCGGATCGTCCCATCAGCGATATGGCAGGGCGGCAGCCATTTTTCCATAAGCTCCGAGACGAGGACTCCGTTCAGAAGAGGCATTACCACCGTATTTTCGTCAATCATGGGCGCCATATCGCGGCAGGCCTCCTCGAGGCCATTTCCCTTGCAGGAAAGGATAATGACATCCATCCGGCCAAGCTCTGCCGGGTCATGACTTACCCGTTTCGGATGAACCGTAAAGGTACCAAGAATCTTTGAATCCACCTGAAGGCCCCGGGCCCTGATGGCCTCAAGGCTCTTTCCCCGGGCATAGAAATACGTTTCTTCATGGACCCTCGCCAGGGCGCCGCCCACAAAGCCCCCAATGCCGCCGATGCCAAATACCAGTATTTTCATGGATATCCCCCATTTCCTTTATGATTTATTTTAACTGTAGAATACTGATTTCCTTCTGTCAATAAAAAGCATGAAAAAAGCGGTGAAGATTTTCACCGCCTCTTTGCGAATTGTATTTCCATGAATCAGGAATCATGGTCCTCCATAACTCCCGGTCTTTCAGTCCTGCTTCTGTCCATTTTGGGCCGATTCATACAGGATTCGTATCATTTCCGCCTCTCCTGCCGGAGAATAATGGGTCAGGTAGAGGAGTTCTCCCGTTTTCCCTCCCAGCACGGGGATGATGACGTGAAGTTTCCAGGTATAGCCGCCCTTCCTGTTCCTCGTGCGGAATAGAGCGGAAAATGCCCGGCCATGATGCCGTTCCAGATTGCTGTAATCCGTAAACTGAAGATATCTTTCGTGATCTTCCGGGGCGATGACGTTCCCCATGTCGGACTCAAGCCATTCCTTCACGGAAGCGATGCCCTCTCCCCGGGCACGGAAAGGACTTCTGTTGAAGAGGATCCGGGTCCTGTCCTCTTTCAAATCCACCAGGCCTACAAAGTCATACGCCTGATACAGATTCCTGACCAGGGCATCCAGTTCCTGCGTCCTGCTGCCGCCGGCTCCCGCATCTGTTTTTTCCAGAGTGCAGAGATATATGGACTCCTCCCCTTCCCTGGCGATGAGGGATGCCTCAAAACGCATATATCCCTGATCCCAGATCATGTAGGTATGGGCAGGGCTTCCCGTCTCCAATGCCTGGTCTATAATCGTGCAAAGGGGATGGGCCTGAGGGAAATTACAGAAGTTATCCATGGTACACCAGATTCCCTGCTGGACAGAAATCCCAAGTTCGCCAAGCAGCTTTTTGTAATCCTCCCCGGCATAAGAAAACGCATATTGGTCACCCCGTTTCCTCACGATAGCCAGGGCTTTACCAATCTGGAAATCAACGGCCCCTGCCCGGCTGAAAAGGGTATGATACTGATATATTTCCGGAGAAATTTTCTTTTCCCCCATGTGCTTCATGAGGTCTTCATAGGGCTCCGGCTTTCCGAAATACCAGCCCTGGACCTTTTCACAGCCCACAGACCGGAGGAAGTCATATTCCTCCTTTGTTTCCACTCCTTCCGCCAGGGTCTGGATGCCAAGACTCTTCACCATGCGAATCAGGTCGGCAATGATGATCTTTGCCTTGTCCGTGAAATTGGAGAAGAAAGCCATGTCCAGCTTGATTTCGTTGAAATTGAAATCCTTGAGAAGGTTAAGGGAGGAATAACCGCTTCCAAAATCGTCCATCCATACCTGGATGCCCGCCGCCTGAAGGCGCGCAATATCGCGTCGGATGATTTCCGGTTCTTCCGCCGCCATGGATTCCGTGATTTCCACCATGATCATATCCCTGGGCATGCCGCAGGCTTCCACCGCATCCAGCACATAGCCTGCGATATCTTCCTCCAGGAAATCATAGCGGGAAAGGTTAAAGGATACCGGTACCACAGGAAGGCCTTTTGCCTTTCTCTCCCTGTACTCCTCACAGACTGCCCGAAGGATATATTTATCCAGCTTGTGAATCTGCCTTGTCTTTTCCAGAGCGGAAATAAACTGTCCCGGCCCCAGAAGGCCATAGACCGGGTCTACCCAGCGGGCCAGGGCTTCCGCACTGCAGAGTTCTTCATTCACCGTGCGGATGACAGGCTGGTAATAGACTTTGATCCATTTCTTTTCAATGGCTTCATCGATATGGGAAGCCACATAATTTTCGATCGCCAGAGAGCGGATGAGATCATTGTCATACCAGGCCGTATCTTTGCCCGGCATACCTGCGATGCTGCGGCATGCCTCCTCCGCATTACTGATACAAACGCCCACGCGGATTTCTTCTTTGGGTATTTCATAAATTCCTGCATTGATGACAAGACCATCATAGCCCTTCACGTCGGAAAGGGACTTCCGGAATTTCTCCAGTTGTTCCACAAGACCTTCGGCAGGCGTAAACACGCAGAAACAGTCCACCGGCCGCCGGGTCACGATGGCCTGGGGGAATGCCCTGGTGAGCTCCTTATTGATGCGATAAATCAGGTCATCTCCTGCCTTCAGGCCGAAACGCTCGTTGTAGAGGCGGAATTTTTCCACATCCAGGAAGAGGAGGCACCGCTTTTCATAGACTTTCCTCTGCCTGTTATCATTCATGAGAGCCGAAACCTGCTCCATAAACTCCGGAAGGTCAAGGAAACCGGTCATGGTCCCCGTCTTCTTCTCTTTCCCCTTTATTTCATAAACCATCCCATAAACAAGAGGACCTACGTTGGAGGCCATCAGGCGGCCATTCGAATTGATCCACTGGATATGTCCATCCTTCCGGGTAATGCGGAACTCCACGTCATGAAATTCATGATTTCCCTTCTCCTGGCGGCTCACGATGGCCGACCAGGCAGGAATGCGGTCTTCTTCATAAATGAGCCGGTAAGCCCTTCCATGGACAAATTCCATGAATTCATCCACCGAATCGCAGCCCCAAACCTTAGCGGCCCTCCGGTTGGCATACAGGATTTCATAGGGCTCATCCTTCCGGTATACCAGGATGCCGCAGGGCATTTCATCAAAATCGGCAGCATAAGAAAGCGAAAATTTCACTTCTTCAGAAAATCCCGACACCTTTCCTCCCGCATCCTCTGCTTGAGCTGTATCTATCATGGCCCGGGTCATAGCGGATTCACCGGCAGCTTCCCTTTCCAGATCTGCCTTCTCCATCATTTCTGCTTCCTGATCCTTCCCATGGTTTCGAATCATACATACCATCCATTCATTAACTATATGATCAATTCATAAGTACTGCTGAAATTCATACAACAATTATATGATGTTCTCTCCATTTCGTCTACATATTTTTAAAAATGTATGAGTAAAAATTTACAGGGTGACTGCGTACCCCTATGGATATTTCCAAAACCCTGTTGACAGGCAGGCACTTCTCGTCTATACTATAACGATTTCTACGGCTGCAGACGGGAAATGGACGGCAGGAGGGAAAAATTTCATAAGAAAGGAGAAATGACGATGTATACTTTCGTATCGAAAAAAGAGGCGGCCCCCTACCGGCGGGACTGCGAATGGATTCTTCGCTCCATGCAGCATGAACTTCGGAAGAAATATGATTTCCGCTGTCAGCTCTATCCCGTGGGAAGCTGTCCCAACGGCGTACTCACCAAAAATGAGGAAGGGCACTTTGATCTGGACTATGACATGGACGTCCTGCGCCTTCCCGAAGAATGGGCGAGAAATCCCCATCTCCTGAAAGACCATGTGCGGATGACTCTGGACTCCTATGCGGCAAGTCTGGGCTTCCTCCCCGCCCAGGACTCCACCTCCGTCCTCACCGCTGTATCGGAAAAGAAAAATTTCAGCTTTGACCTCTGTCTCACCTTCCGGCAGGGAAACGATTTCCTGCGCCTGATTCACGATAAAGGGAAAGATACCTATATCTGGAACATCAGGAAAGATGAAGCAGACTGGCTGGCCAAAAGGCGCATCCTCTACAATCACCATCTGAAGGCGGAACTGCAGAAACAGTACCTTCACCTCAAGAACACGGGCAGGGAAGGAAAATCATCCCTCCCCCTCCTCATCGAAACCATCAACAACATGTATAACCAGTACATCATTCAATGAAAGGAACTGCTATGAGCAGACATATTTCAGGAAATACCCATACCTCATCCCAGATGAATCATCACGCCAATCAGGGAAATCCAAACAACAGCGCCCATCAGGCAGCACAAAACAACCATGCAAACCAGATGAATCCCAATCATGGCACATACCAGGGCACAAGAGGCGGGAAGAGATAAATCATCAGCCGGCAGCCCCAGCCCGTCAGTCATCGGTTCTTACCCCTGAGCGGTGACAGACTATTGCCGGCAAAAAGAGCAGCAGACCCATTCTGCTGCTCTTTTTATTTCAAAAAATTCAAAGGAATGACTGAAATGATAGTACCTCCCGGGCTGTCATCTCATATATTCCCCATTCAGCCCGCTGATTACCACAAAATGGCGGCGTCCCGAAAGCAGCATTCCCTGATACTTCGAAAATATTCCCCAATGCAGGAGTTCTATTTCGAAAGTATTTCAACCATAAAAAGGCACACAAAAAACCGGACCTCTTTCGAGATCCGGTTTTTTTCAGAAGATGGTTACGTAAGGGCTGAAATTATTTCAGTTCAACGGTAGCGCCAGCGTCTTCCAGTTTCTTCTTCATTTCTTCAGCTTCAGCTTTAGCTACGCCGGTCTTAACTTCTTTCGGAGCGCCGTCAACTACTGCTTTAGCGTCTTTCAGACCGAGGCCGGTGATTTCGCGAACAGCTTTGATAACAGCGATCTTCTTGTCGCCGATTTCCTTCAGGATTACGTCGAATTCGGTCTTTTCTTCTTCAGCCGGTGCTGCGCCTGCTGCCGGAGCTGCTGCTACTGCTACAGGAGCTGCTGCGGAAACGCCGAATTTGTCTTCGATAGCTTTAACGAGCTGGGAGAGTTCCAGTACGGACATATTGCTAATGGCTTCAATAATTTCTTCGTTGGTCATTTTATTTTCCTCCATGGAATGATTTTATGCGTATCGATTACGCAGTTTCTTTCTGTTTACGCACTGCTTCGAGAGCATATGCGAGGTTCTGAATGTTGCCGTTGAGGGCACGTGCCAGTCCGGAAATCGGAGCCAGCAGGGTTGCTGCAACCATGCCAAGCAGCTGTTCTTTGGATGGCAGATCTGCCAGAGCCTTGACGCCAGCCTGATCGATGACTTTGCCATCGAGTACGCCTGCTTTGATTGCAATAGCTTCAGTCTTGTTTTCCTTCAGGAATTCTTTCAGAGCTGCTGCCGGAGCAACCGGGTCATCTTTGCAGGTTGCCAGACCATTCGGTCCCTGGAGCAGATCATCAAGGCCTTCGAGACCAAGTTCATCAGCTGCGATACGGGTCAGTGTGTTTTTAACAACCTTGTATTCAACGCCGTGAGCCAGGAATTTACGACGGAGAGCCGTAGCGTCCTTAACGGTCAGTTTGTTGAAAGACAGGAGAACTACGCCCTGGGAAGAGAGCTTTTCTTTCATTTCTGCGACATAAGCTTCTTTTTCGGGACGAATCTTGACTTCATACTTTTCTTCGCTCATAAGTACACCTCCTCTGCTTTAGGATTTGTATTTACTACGTTAGCTAAAACGACCCCGCAAAGCGAGGTCGTGGTACTGGCATTCCAGTACTCAGCCTCGGGAGGTGGGCTTTCGCCCATTAAAACCTTGTTGCCGCCGGTCTTCAGCTAAGTGTAAATTCTTTAATTAAGCTTTTTTAGCCACTACGTTCAGTGGATCCAGGTGGATGCCGGGGCCCATGGTAGAGCTGATGGTGAGGCTCTTCATATAAGCACCTTTTACAGTGGAAGGACGAGCTTTCAGAATGGTGTTATAGATAGCCAGGAGGTTCTGTTTCAGTTTGTCTTCGGTGAAGGATACTTTGCCGATGATAACCTGAACGTTGCCTGCTTTATCGGTACGGTACTGAACCTTGCCGCCTTTGATTTCGTTGACAGCCTTGGTAACGTCCATGGTTACGGTGCCAACTTTCGGGTTCGGCATGAGGCCTTTCGGTCCGAGGATACGGCCAAGACGGCCAACGACAGCCATCATGTCCGGAGTTGCTACTACGACGTCAAAGTCGAGCCAGCCCTGCATAATCTTGTCGGCCAGTTCTTTGCCGCCTACGTAGTCAGCGCCTGCTGCTTTTGCTTCGTCTTCTTTGTGGTCTTTGGCAAATACGAGAACCTTCTTGGATTTGCCGGTGCCTGCCGGAAGAACGGTAGCGCCGCGGAGCTGCTGATCAGCGTATTTCGGGTTGATATTAAGATTGAAAGCAACTTCTACAGTTTCATCAAACTTTGCGGATGCTGCTTCCTTAACCAGCTTTACAGCTTCGTCGATGTCATAGAGCTTATGACTGTCAACGATGGCTGCAGCTGCCTTCTGTTTCTTTGTCAGTTTTGCCATTGTTTCCTCCTATGTGGTCATTTGGGTTTTACCCTGCCACGAACGGGTCAGTCTTAGTCTACAACTTCGATGCCCATAGAACGGGCTGTGCCTTCAACGAGACGCATTGCTGCTTCTACAGTGTTGGCGTTGAGGTCAGGCATCTTTGTTTCAGCGATTTCCTTGACCTGAGCTTTGGTGACCTTGCCGGCTTTTTTCTTGTTCGGTTCACCGGAAGCTTTTTCGATGCCTGCAGCCTTCTTCAGAAGGACAGCTGCCGGCGGAGTTTTACAAATGAATGTAAAGCTTCTATCTTCGAAAACAGTAATTTCTACAGGGATAACCAGGCCTACCTGTTTAGCGGTACGATCGTTAAAGTCTTTAACGAAAGCCATGATGTTAACGCCTGCCTGGCCGAGGGCCGGGCCTACTGGCGGTGCCGGGGTTGCTTTTCCGGCTGCTACCTGCAGTTTTACTACCTTTGCAACTTTCTTTGCCATAATGTTACACCTCCTATCCGTATTGGGAATGTGGTACTTTCGGGCTGTAACGGGCCCTCCCACGGTGGGACGAGTCTAGTTCAAGGCAGTCCCACAAGAGTATATTAAGGAAGCGGTTCGAAGGAGCCTGCTTCCAGCTCTATCGTAGTGGTTGTTCCGAAATTGCTGATGTCTGCTTTAATCTTTGTCTTGTCATCGGCAACTTCCAGAACGGTGGCGGTCCGGTCTTCGAATACACCTTTGGTGATCCGGATACGGTCACCGGCTTTTACGGTGACTGCGGCCGGTTTCTTTGCATTTCCGCCGTTAATGATGCGTTCTGCTTCTTCATCAGAAAGAGGAATCGGTTTGGTGGTGGTTCCGACAAATCCGGTAACCCCCGGGGTATTTCTTACGACATACCAGCTTCTGTCATTGACTTCCATCTTGATCAGCAGGTAGCCTGGGAAAACCTTGTGGGCAACCATTCTTGTCTTGCCGTCTTTTTCCTCTTCTTCTTCCTGGAGGGGCAGCAGGATTTCCAGAATGGTATCATCCATTCCCATGGAATGGACTTTACGAGTCAGTGTATCCTTGACCTTGTTTTCATATCCGGAATAGGTATGAATGACATACCAGCGGATATTCTTGGCACCCTCTGTAGGCTCGCCAATCTCGGTCGGAGCACTGACTTCGGTCTGATTTTCTGCTGCGATTTTCATATTCCTGGCTTCTGTATCCGACATAGTCTCTCTCCTCTCAGCCCACAGCGGTGACCAGCAGTCTGGAGAGGCCGTTGAATACGAAGTCTACTGCAACAATCAGGAAAGAAACTAAAACCACGGACGCGATGGTTGCGATGGTGTAATGAACCATATCTTTCTTTTCAGGCCAGATGACCTTCTTCATTTCCATCTTGGTTTCTTTGAAAAACCGGGTCCATGACGAGTTAGCTTCCTGTGCTCTCTCTACCTGACTTTTTGTCGTCGTCTTACGCTTCGCCTTGGCCATGCTCACACCCCAGTTAACTCAAATTATTTGGTTTCTTTATGCAGAGTGTGTTTGTGGCACCATTTGCAGTACTTCATCATTTCGATACGTTCGGACGTATTCTTCTTGTTCTTGTTTGTACGATAATTGCGGCGCTTGCATTCTGTGCATGCAAGAGTAATTCCTTCACGCATTCTTTACACCTCACTCAATCTTTTTTGGCCCCAGGCCAATTAACATGCTTAATCAGTATATCATAAGCACAATGCGCAAGTCAATAGAAATATCAAACTTTGCATTTAAAAAAGCCGGGCCATCCCAGCGGAATTATTGTAACATAACGGGCGGTATAATGCAATGGATTTTTCATGCTTTTGGAAATAAAATCGAGCGTATCGTTAATCGTTATTCGTTATTCGTTAATGAGGCGGCCTATCGGCTGCTATTTATATTTGGGCGTTCCGCCCGCAGGTGTGCTGATAAGCTGCAGAGTCAATTTCAAATTCTGAGTCAAATACAATGCCTGCCATAGGAACACCCCTTCACCCCGCTCCGCCCGGGAGCTTTCCCGTAAGGGGGCAGCAGGATTTTTTCTGCGTCCGGCTTTTATCTTCGCCTGTGCAGTGCCCACATATAAACTCACGCCGCAGCAGCGGCGCCACCTCCGCTTATCACTTACCACTTAACTCTTTATTTCAACGCAAAAAAGACTCCTCACGAATGAGGAGTCCTTTTTATTTACAGCTTAGAGCCGAGATTATTTTGCAATCTTGGCTACAACGCCTGCGCCTACGGTACGGCCGCCTTCACGGATAGCGAAACGCTGGCCTTCTTCCATAGCGATCGGGGTGATCAGTTTTACTGCCATTTCGACATTATCGCCAGGCATGCACATTTCAGTGCCTTCCGGCAGGGTGATGTCGCCAGTTACGTCGGTGGTTCTGAAGA